>JAQSWP010000227.1 GCA_029266575.1 Alphaproteobacteria bacterium
CTCCGTGCCGCGCAGATTGTTGAAGCCGGTCAGGCTATCGCCACTGGCGTCGCCGCCGCTGACCTGCAGTATTGTTCCGAGATCGACCGTGACGCCGGCGCCCGAATAGACCACCCAGTCGCCGCCACTGTTGCCGCCATCCAGAATGTCGGCGCCCGCACCGCCTTCGACCGTATCGTTGCCGAGGCCGCCAGCGACGCTGTCGATGCCGCCATTGCCCAGCATCGAATCGGCCCCGGTGCCGCCGAAGATGGTATTGGCGTTGCCATCGCCGGCCAGGATGTCGTTATGCGCCGAGCCTTCGAGAACTTCGAAATCGGCAGCTAGTATGTCGCCTTGGGCATCGCCGTTAACGCCGGTGCCGCCCAAGGTCACGTTCACGAACGACGCCGAACCGCTGTAGCTCAGCGTGTCGGTGCCGGCGCCGCCGGACAGGCTGTCGGCGCCGACGCCGCCTTCGACGAAGTCGTTCTGCAGGCCGCCATAGATCGTGTCGGTGCCGCCACCGCCGAACAGCCGGTCGTTGCCGGACAAAACGTTGCCCGTATCGTCACCGAAGATCATGTCGCCGCCGGCGAGGTCGTTGCCGCCGTAAATAGTGTCGTTGCCGTTGTTGCCGATCAGCGAGTTGGCCAGCGCGTTGCCGGTGAAAACATCGGCCTGATTGGTGCCGAACAGATGCTGGATGCCGGACAGCACGTCGCCGCTGGCATCGCCGCCGCTGGTCTGCGCGCCGAGCAAATTCAGATCGATCGTCACGGCCGACGACAAATGGTAGTACGCCCAGTCGCCCTGGCCGGCAGCGCCGAATACCGTGCCGCCCACCAGAGTATCGGCGCCCGCGCCGCTTATGATGGTGTCGACGCCCAGGCCGCCGACCAGCGAATTGGCCGCGCCGTCGCCGGTCAGCGTGTCGTTCTGGCCCGAGCCGATCAGGTGCTGGAAGCCGGTGGTAGCATCGCCGGTGGCGTCGCCGCCCCCGGCCTGCACTGCCAGCGCCAGACTTACGGTGACGCCCGCCGCCGAGCCGGCATAACTCAGGAAGTCCCCTTGGCCCGCCGCGCCGGCAGCCGTGCCGCCCGCCAGAATGTCTGCGCCCGCACCGCCAGCGACGGTATCGACGCCAAGCCCGCCAAGCACCGTGTTGATCGCGCTATTGCCGGTAAGCGTGTCGTTCTGGGACGAACCAACGAGATGCTGCAGGCCAAAGAGCACGTCGCCGGTGGAATCACCGGTGCCGGCCTGGGTGTTAACGCCAAGATCGACCGTGACGCCGGCGGCCGAGCCGGCATAGCTGACCCAGTCGCCCTGCCCGGCCGCGCCCGTAGCGGTCCCGCCGACCAGCGTATCGCCCAGCGCCCCGCCATTCAGCGTGTCGACGCCAAGACTGCCGATCAGGATATTCGAAACCCCATTGCCGGTCAGCGTGTCGTTGGAGTTGGAGCCCAAGACGTTCTCGATCTCGAACAGCGCATCGTTGTCGAGCCCGCCCGTTGCGGTGTTGGTGGCAAGATTGACCACGACCGAAGAGGCCGAGTTGCCGTAAATGGCGAAGTCCGACCCGGTGCCGCCATAAAGCGTGTCGTTGCCGGTAAGCCCGTCCACGGAGTCGTTACCGCCGCCGCCGTAAATCGTATTGGACGCCAAGGTGGTGCCGGTCAGCCCGTCGTTGAAGGCGGAGCCCAGCAGGTTTTCGAAATTGGCGACTGTATCGCCCGCCGCATCGCCATTGGCCAGAATGCCGCCTGACAAGGTGACGTTCACCGCCGAGGCGGAGTTGGCGTAGCTGAGGAAATCGCCGGTGCCTGCCCCGCCATCCAGTGAATCGGCGCCGCCGCGGCCTTCGATGGTGTCGTCGCCGGTGCCGCCGATGATGGTGTGAGCGGTAAGGTCGTTGCTGCCTTGCAGCGTGTCATTGAAGCCTGATCCCAGCAGGACCTCGAAATCGGCCACAACCGTATCGCCTTGCGCATGGCCGCCAGTGCCGCCGCCGCCCAGCGTGACATTCACACCAGCGTCGGAAGTCGAATAGCTGAGCGTATCCTTGCCGGCGCCGCCCGACAGCGAATCGCCCGCCGCGCCGCCCTGGATGAAATCGTCGCCGCCGATGCCGAAAATGGCATTGACCCCGGAATTGCCGATCAGCGTGTCGTTGAACGCCGAGCCCAGCAGGTTCTCGAAAGTGCCATCGACGACATCGCCCGCGGCGTCGCCGCCCGAGCTGACTGGCGACGCGCCGCTCTCGCCCAAAGTCACGTTCACCGCCGAACCCGAGAGACTGTAGCTCAGCGTGTCGCTGCCGGTGCCGCCGGACAGGGTATCGGCGCCGACGCCGCCTTCGACCAGATCGTTGTCGGCACCCGCGTCGACCGAATCGTTGCCGTCGCCGCCGATCAGCATGTCGCTGCCGGCCGCGCCGTAAAGCGTGTCGCTCACCGCTCCCGCGCCGCCAAACAGATTGTTGCCGACCGCGGAGCCGAAAATCGTGTCTGCCAAGGAGCTGCCGACCAGATGCTCGATGCCGTAGAAGCGGTCATTCAGCGCGCCACCCGCGCCTGTGCCCCACGGCCCGAGGAAGTCGCCCGGATCCGGCTGGGTCATGTTCAGATCGACGATGACGCCCTTTTGCGTGTTGGTAATCGTATCGAAAAAGCCGACATTGAATGAGTAATCGACCGTGTCCTGGCCGGTGTCCTGGCCATTGGGCGTGAGAAAGTATTCCGCATCGGACCATTGCGCCGGCACGTTGCCGCCGATGAAATATTCGCGATTGCGGACACCGGCGTTGTTCGAACCCCCGAGACCGCTGGCGACAATCGTGTCGTTGCCGTCGCCGCCGAAGGCGGTGGCGGTCTCGAACGGTTGAACGATGCTCCCCGCGCCAGGGTTGGCGAAACCGCCGACGTCATTGGCGCCCAGGGCGCTGCGCGGCATGAAGATGACGTCGTTGCCGGCGTCGCCGTACATGACGTCGCCCTGATTGAAGCCATAGAGCGTATCGTCGCCGGCATAGCCGAACAGGTCGTCCGAGCCCGCAATTGTCGCGCCGTCACCGATGCTGAAATTGAAGCCGCCATAGATCGTGTCGTTGCCGCCCATGCCGAGCAGGCCGTCACCCAGGCTCTTGTTCTCGTCGCCGCCATAAATGACGTCATTGCCTTCGCCCGAAACCACCAAGTCGCGGCCGGCGCCGACGTCGATGGTGACGGCGAGGTTGTAGGCCACGCCGCCACTGAGCGAGCTGTAGCTGAGGTTGATGAAATCATCGGAGATGACATCGTCGGCGAAACCGGCGCCGCCGCGGTCGTCGCCGCCGCGGATGTATTCGAAAGAGGCGTTTTCCTGGCCAGGCTGGCCGCCCGGCAAGCCATAACGGCTGGCGCCGTAAAGGTTGGTGTAGGCCGGACCGCTTACCGGATTGTTGGTATTGGTGGTCAGGTCGTCCCAGATGATGGCATTGCTATTCTGGCCCGACCGCATCCAAAGCGTGTCGTTATTGTCGATGCCGATGTTGTTGGGATGATGCGGATCGCTCTGAACGTAATGGCCGGAGATAAATGCGATCGGCAGCTTCTCGGCGCCGTTGATGTAAAGCTGCGTGGTCACGGCGGGATCGCCGACGCCTAGGACGCCTGGCAAAACGGTGAAGCCGGAGATTGCGGTGGTCCAACCCGTTTCAATGAGAGGAGCGGTCGGCGAACTCCAGGTAATTCTGCGTCCCATAACGACCTCCAATAATTTTCGTTCTAATATCGGGTGATCGTTGCGCTGCAACTGCAGATAATCGCCCGATCAACAATGGGCCGATTTTATACAGCGGGAGTGCAGAAAAGCAAAAGAAATCCAACCGCTGTAGTTCAGAGCGGTGGACCGTCTCTTGCTGCCAGCTTGGAATAAAATCGTGATAAATCAATAAGTTAGATAAGTTATCGGCTTCGCTGTGAGGTTCGCGGGGGCCGCTGACGAGCTTCGGCATCCTAAGCGGAAGCTGCTTTCCCGTATGCCCGCTTCAGTGCCTGCCATGACGCCGCCTTGACGCGCGGGCGGCCTTGCGACACTCCCGCTGCAATTTCGCGGGCATTCAAACGCAGCCAGGCTGCGAAATTGTAGACCTCCGTTTTGCGCTCGGCGAGCAGCGCGTCCATGCGCTGCTGCACCTCGGCTTTCGCGGGCTGCTGTCTAAGGAACGCCGCGACTTTCTCTGCCACGGCCAGCGAATCGGGGCGGTTGGTGGCGATGACGCCGGACGGGCCGCGTTTGGCCCAGCCGACGGCGTAGAGACCCGGCGCGATCTCGCCGCCATCATTGACGAATACTCCTGATTGCAGGTCGACCGGCGTATCGCCCAGCGTCACACCGCGATAGCCGATGGCGGTGATCGCAGTCTGCACCGGAATGCGCCATCGGCGCACGCCGCCGCCGCTTTCCTGCAGAACGATGCGCTCCAGTCCGGCGCCGCCTTCGAAGGCGATCGGCGTGGCATTGAACAACAGGTGCAGGATGATGGTTTTGCCTGCCGCCGGCACCTCGGCGAAGCCGCGCAGGATTTCCAGGTTCTTGTCCTTGATCCGGGCAAGTGCGGCATCGCCGATACCGGAAACAGCAGGAATTTCGGCGCCCTCCACCACTGGCTTCACCTGCGCAAGATGCGCCAATTCCGCCAGTTCGACCGAAGTGAAGTTCGCCTCGACCGGCCCGCGGCGGCCGATCATGTAGATGTCGGTGAGGGGCGCGGCATGAATGACGCTGGCCGCGTGCTCGCACAGATCGGAGGCCTTCATCTCCGCCGCCGTCTTGGCCAGCACCCGCACCAGGTCGATCGCGACATTGCCGTTGCCGATCACTGCCACCGCGGGTCCACGCAACTGAAAGTTGAGTTCATGATAATCGGGATGGCCGTTGTACCAGCCGACCACCGGCCATGATCGGTAGACGCCTTGCAGATCCTCGCCGGCAATCCCGAGCTTGCGATCTTGCGCCGCGCCGGTGGCGAGAATCACGGCGTCGTAGATCTGTCGCAGCTCAGCCAGAGAAACATCGCGGCCGATTTCGACATTGCCGAGGAAGCGCACCCCGGGCTTCTGCGCCAGGCGCTCGAACTGGCGCGCCACCGCCTTGGTGCCCTGATGGTCACCGCCTTGGTGCCCTGATGGTCGGGCGCCACGCCCGAGCGCACCAGCCCGTATGGCGTCGGCAGCCGGTCGATCAGATCGATGCTGGCGTCCGGCAGGGCGCGCGTCAGACCGTCGAGCGCGTAGAAGCCCGACGGCCCGCTGCCGACAATGGCGATGGAAGGCTGCATGCGGAAAGCTTAGCGCGGGCTAAACCCGCGCCAAATAAGCATTTTCCACGCCGGATTTAATTGAAGAACTTGGGGACGTTATTTCACCCGCTCGATCACCATGGCGATACCCTGGCCGACGCCGATGCACATGGTGCAAAGCGCGTAGCGGCCGTCGATCGCTTCGAGCTGGTTGAGTGCGGTGGTGATCAATCGCCCACCGGACGCGCCCAGCGGATGGCCGAGCGCGATGGCGCCACCATTGGGATTAACATGCTGTGCATCGTCGGGCAGGCCGAGCTGGCGCAGCACCGCCAGGCCTTGCGCGGCGAAGGCTTCGTTCAGTTCGATCACATCCATGTCGGCAAGCTTCAGCCCGGCGATTTCCAGCACCTTGCGCGTCGCCGGCACCGGGCCGATGCCCATGACTCGCGGTGGCACGCCGGCCGCAGCGGTGGCGATGATTCTGGCGCGCGGGGTGAAGTCGTATTTCTTCGCCGCCGCCTCGGAAGCAACGATCATCGCATTGGCGCCGTCATTGATGCCCGACGAATTGCCCGCCGTGACCGAGCCGCCGTCGCGGAACGCGCCCGGCAGCTTGGCGAGCGCTTCGAGCGTCGTATCGGGACGCGGATGCTCGTCGGTGTCGAAGACGAATTCCTTCTTGCCGGCTTTCACCGCGACCGCAATCGTTTCCTTCTTGAAGAAGCCGCGCTCCATCGCCTTGGCGGCGCGCTGCTGGCTGCGCAACGCAAACGCATCCTGGTCCTCGCGGCTGACCTGATGCTCCATGGCGACGTTCTCCGCTGTCTGGCCCATGGCGTCGACGCCGTGCAGCCGCTTCATCTCCGGATTGACGAAGCGCCAGCCCAGCACCGTGTCTTCCAGCTTCATCGAACGATCGAACGGACCGGACGGCTTGCCCATCACATAGGGCGAGCGCGTCATGCCTTCGACGCCGCCGGCGATGACGAATTGCGCCTCGCCGGATTTGATCATGCGCGCCGCCGAGCCCGTCGCTTCGATGCCCGAACCGCACAGACGGTTGACCGTCTGGCCGGCCGACTCGACCGGCAATCCCGCCAGCAAGCCCGCCATGCGGCCGACATTGCGATTGTCCTCGCCCGCCTGATTGACGCAGCCATAGACCACGTCATCGACCTTGGCCCAGTCGACATTGGGGTGGCGGCGGATCAGCTCCTTGATCGGTAGCGCGCCGAGATCATCGGTGCGTACGGTGGAGAGCGCACCGTTATAGCGCCCCACGGGCGTGCGCACGGTATCGCAAATGAAAGCGTCGGCCATGGCAGTCTCCTAACTCGAATGCAGATGCGTTTAGCACAACGCGGAATTCGACCTATTTGTTCAGGAAATTCAGCTTCAGCCCGGCCCGCTTCCACGGCGCGGCAACGAGCTTGCCGGTGCCCGACAGGGTCACGAAGGCGGTACGCAGATCGGGCCCGCCGAAGCAGACATTGGTCACCATCATGTCAGGGAATTTCACTTGCTCGAGCAATTCGCCCTTGGGCGTGATGGTGGAAACAGCACCGCTGATCAAAGTGGCGACGCAGACATTGCCCTCCGCATCGATCGCCAACGAATCGAACATCTGATAGCCGCCCAGGCCCGCCACCACGCGGCCTTTCTCGCCGCGATAGGGGCCGTGGGCATCCTTGATCTGGCCCGGACCGGACAACTCGAACGCCCATACCCGCGCGGTCGGCGTCTCGACCACGTAGAGCGTCTTCTCGTCCGGCGACAGGCCGCAACCATTGGGCCGCTCGAGCGGGAAGATCATCTGCTGGATCGAGGAGCCATCAGGCCTGGCGTAATAGACCGCGCCGCGATCACTGTCGTGCTCGCGCGTCTTGCCCAGATCGGTGAACCAGAAGCCGCCGGTGGCATCGAACACGATATCGTTGGGGCCGTTCAGTTTCCGCCCATTGCAGTTCTCGTAGATGGTCTCGAATTTGCCGGTGTCGGGATCGACGCGCTGGATCGAGCCGGTGCGATACGAGGCCGGCTGCATGCCCGGCATCAGCCGCCCGTTGCGCTCATGCCAGTCGAAGCCGCCATTGTTGCAGACGTAAATCTTGCCATCCGGCCCCATCGCGGCGCCATTGGGGCCGCCGCCCAGCTCGGCGACGATATGCACCTTGCCGTCGGGCGTGCAGCGGCTGAGCGTGCCGCGCGCGATCTCGACCAGGATCACGGACCCATCCGGCATGGCGATCGGGCCTTCGGGGAAACGCAGGCCGGAAGCGATCTCCTTGAATTCGGTCATGTCAGCGTCCCTGGAAGTTGGCTTTGCGCTTGCCCATGAAGGCTGTCACGCCTTCCTCGAAATCGTCGCTGCCGGAGAGCTTGCTTTGCAACTCGCGCTCCAACGCCAGGCCTTGGCTTAGATCGTTGCCCCAGGCCGCACCGATGGCGCGCTTCATGCCGGCATAGGCCAGCGACGGGCCTTCGGCGAGTTGCAGCGCGATCTTGCGCGCCTCGCCCATCAGCGCCGCATCGTCCACCACCTGCCACACCAGGCCCAACTGCAACGCCTGCTCGGCATCGAGCTGCGGCGCCAGCATCGCCAGCGATCTTGCGCGGGCATCGCCCACCAGCCGCGGCAGGAACCAGGTCGAGCCGGCATCGGGCATCAGGCCGATGCGCGCGAAGGCTTGCAGGAAAGTTGCCGATTTCGCGGCAATGGCGATGTCGCACGCCAGCGCCAGCGACATGCCCGCGCCGGCCGCCGGACCGTTGACGGCGGCGACGATGGGTTTGCCCAGGCCGCGCATCTTCAGGAT
>JAQSWP010000228.1 GCA_029266575.1 Alphaproteobacteria bacterium
AGGCCAAGGAAAATAGCGAAAAGGCGAAGGTGACGGCCGAAGGCTCGGAGGTGAAGAATTTCGGCCGGATCTTTCCATAGAAGATCAGGTCTCGCAGGTTAGCCTCGTAGATGCCGGAGCGGTAGAGAACCTGACGGGCGCTGTCGCTAATGGCACGCACCGCCGGGATATCCTCAAGCTGGGCGCCAACCAGGATGACAATGCTCATGGCCAGGAACATGCGCGCAAGAATGCGCCGCTCCGCCCGCACCAGGGTCAGGAACACCGCGAAAGCAATGACCAGCGAATAGGTCATCTGGATAAGGCCGGTCAGGCGCTTGGGCAGAAAGCTCCAATCGGGTGCGGCGATGCAGGCCAGGACCAGGATCAGGACCACGCCCATGAACCGGGCTAGCTGGCGCGCGGTGAAATCGTCGCGCCGGCGCCAGATCAGCACCATGCCGGCCGCACCGGCGAGGGCAGAGGGAATTGGCACGGTGGACGACAGGTAGATCGCAACCTCGAGATAGATGCCGAGGCAGACGAGAAAGATCAGGCCGTAATCGACCCAGTTGATCCGGCTGCCGGGCGCGCGGTCCATCTCACGCTGCCTGGACCAGTTCGCGCAGCGTTTCGCCGCGCTGCCGCCAGCTGAAGCTGTCGTGACACTGCACGAAGGCCCGTTCCTGCAAGCCGTTGAGCTGATCGAAATCGTCGATTACCCGCAGCACCCCGCGCGCCAGGGCCAGCGGATCGCGGAAATAGAGGATGCTCTCGCCGTGATTGAGCGGCATTCCCGCCACCGAGCCGTCGATCGCCAGAATCGGCATGCGACCGAACACATAGTCCAGGACCTTGAGCTTGAAGCCGCCGCCATGCCGCTCCGGCACCAGCGCCACACGCGCCTGCTCCATGTAGGTGGAGACGTCGCGCACCCGGCCGGTGAATTCGGTGGCCAGCGCATCGCGGCGCATTTTCCTGATGAAATCGGGATTGCCATGGCCGACGATCTGCAATTGCGCGCCGGCGGCGGCAAACAGCGGATCGGCAATTGCGATGAATTCCGACAGGTTGAGTTGCTTGGCGATCCACTCGAAGCTGCCGACAATCACCGCGCGCCGCGGCAGATCCTTGGTAATAGACCGCTGCTGCAGCCGCTTGCCGTCATAGCCTGGCGTCAGCACGGCAACCTGCAAATCGGCCTGATCCTCCAGATAGCGATCCCGGTCCTCGGGCGTGATGGCGGTGATAAGATCTGCGGCAGCGACCAGGCGCCGTTCGAGGGCTGCGACCTTCATGGTGTCGTAGCGCAGCGCCATGCGCAGAGGCGCAAAGGGGTGATTTTTCGCCACCTCCTCCCGCAAGCTGCGTTCGTGGTTGTGCGAGACATAGAGGAAGCGGGGACGTTGGATTTGACCCTCGTATCGCCGCAGCACCGTATCGAGCGCCCAGCCAGCGGAAATGCCGTCGAACACGATAACGTCCCAGTGCTCGTTCAGCCGGTCGCGCAGCAGGCGCTGGAGCTTCGGGGATGTGGCGCGGCTTGCCATATGCGGCAGCGGCGAGGCCAGGCTGACCAGCCGCGAGCGAAGCTGGCCATCCGCCAGCCACCACACTTTATTGTCGCTCCCGGAACCGAGCGGCCTCGGTCGGCTTTGCCGCCCCAGTCCCACCACATGGGTTTCCATGCCGGCCTCGGCAGCGCCGCCGATCAGCCCGCCGGAATAGACCAGCTGGCCGTTATGGCGCGGTTCGGGATCGATCAGCGTCAGCCAAAGACATCGCATGGCTCACGCTCAATAGGCCTGGCGGCCGCCGAAGCCGCCAGTGACGGTACGCAGCACGATTTTCAGGTCGAGCTGCAGCGACCAATTGTCGATGTAGTGGAAATCATGCGCGACGCGTTGCTCTATCTGCTCCGCGGTGCTGGTCTCGCCGCGCCAGCCATTGATCTGCGCCCAGCCGGTTATCCCGGGCTTGACGCGATGGCGCGTGGCATAGTCGCGAATGATCTCGTCGTATTGCAGCACGCCGGCCTTCGCTGCCATCGCATGCGGGCGTGGTCCGACCACCGACATGTCGCCGCGCAGCACGTTGAAGAACTGCGGCAGTTCGTCGAGGCTGGTGCGGCGCAAAAAGGCGCCGACGCGGGTCACGCGGCTGTCGTTGCGGGTCACCAACTGCTCGGCATTGGTATCGGCCTGGCCCACATGCAAGGTGCGGAACTTGTAGATTTCGATCAGCTTGTTGTTCAGGCCATAACGCTTCTGGCGAAAGATCACGGGACCGCGGCTGTCCAGCTTGATGAGAACGGCGATCGCCAGCAGCAGGGGCGAGATCGCCAGCAGGATTGCCGCTGCCAGTACGCGATCTTCGGCCGCCTTGAGGAGGATTTCCCGCCGACTCAAAGGCCGCCGCTCGATCAGCCTGATCGGCAGACGGGCCAGAGCGGCATTGTCTCGTGCGACAGGCTTGGCGGGTTCATCCGAATAGATGTAGACGTCCACGGCGATGCTCCGCAGCTGCGCCAAGACGTTTTCGATGCGGCGGCGCGCATTCGCTGGAACGGCCAGCACAATGGCGTCGATTTCCTTGGTCTGGGCCAGAGTCAGCAGATCGTCGATACTTCCGCCGGCCGGGCAGCCCAGGCAATAGCCAGGCGTCGCCGTTTCCTCGCCGTCGCCGAAGAGACCCAGCACTTCGAGCCCGCCGCTCATCTGCTGTAGACAGCGCCACACCAGCTGCCGCGACAGCGGCCCGTCGCCGACGATGGCGATGCTGGTGCGTCGCGAACTCGCGCGTGCGCCAAGGCGCATCGGGCGGGCGATGGCGGTCAGACTGCGATTTTTCGCCCGTGGGCGGACATAGTCGGCAAGTGCGTCGCCGATGCCAGTTGCAATACTCATGCGCCTCCTGAGCGGTTGATGGCTGAAGGCCGCCGCTGCAGGTACGAACGCAGCGACCGCGCCATTAACCCATAGGAAATACGACAGGTGCTGTGACCAAGCTGAGTTTGCTATCAGGCTTTTTTAAGAATGCCGGCGGCGAAGGAATGCGGTGAGCGTTCACGAATGAATTTGCGCGCCAATGCGGCGTCGAAGTGCCGCGTCGGACCTTCGATAACGAGTTTTGCCATTGCCTCTGCAAGTTGTTTGGGATCCGAGGTATCCGCGGTAATGCCCAAACGGTAATCTTCTGCCAGGCGATGCAGCAGCCCGAAATTCTGCGTCAGCACCGGCTTGCCAGCACCTGCTGCCCAAATAAGCACGCCGCTTGAGCCGACGAAGCGCTGATACGGGGCAAGCACCACGTCACAACGTTCGACTTCACGTCTCAGCTCCTCGTCCGAAAGCCTTCCCTCCTTGAAGGTAAGCCTTACGGTTGGCTGCAACACCCGCAAATCGTGGATGGCATGCGTCATCCGCTCGCGGATCTCGGGATCGACGCTGCCGGCGATCACGAGGGAAAGCTGCGAAGCGATCGACGACGGCAGATAGGCAACGGCCGCCAGCAGCGCCAGCACGCCCTTGCGCTCCGCCAGATAGCCGAACATCAGGAACCTGATCCGGCCCCGCTCGCCGACGACCTGCGCGCCACCAGCGAAATCGACCGGCGGCTGCTGCACCGGATCGGGCACGGCGCGCACCTTTGCCCCGCCACGATAGGCCGTCATGGCATAGCGGGCAAAGAAGGGATCGAGGGTCATCACCGATTCGACGGACCGGTTGAGCAGCATCATGCGATAGAGCACCGACTTGCGCAGATCGCGCACGCGCTCGCGCCAATCCGGCGCGTACGGACCGATCTGCTGGTAATGCACCGATGGCCTGAACAGGATGCCATCCAGCAGCTTGCCGTTGGCGCCCAAGCCCAGGGCCAGCGGGAGGGAGAGATGGTCCAACGCCAGGAAATGGCCGCGCCGGGCGCCATAGCGCTTCAGGTAGTGGCGCATAGTCCACCAGCGCGCAAAGGCACTTATCACCAGTGACCTGTGCATACACAGTTTCTGCTCGCGCGGCGTTAACGCGGCAACCTCGATCCGGTTGCTTGCCTCAAGCGGCACAAGGGCTGCGAGTTCGGGGTGCAATTGCGGCGCCACCACCAGACGCAGCGGTTCTGACAGCCGATCGGTGAGCGCAAAGCGCACGATATGCGCCAGCCATTCCTGCGGATGGCCCTCATGCGAGGGCTCGAGCACGACAATGCCGGTGCCCAGATCGGCAGCTTCGCGGACGCCTTCCAGCAAGCGGCGGAACTGGGGCAGCACGCGCTGCCGGCTGTGATGGCTTTCGATATAGGCACGGCCTGAAGCGCCCAGTTGCCGCCGTTTCGTCTCGTCGTTCAACAGATCCAAAACCGCATCGGCAAACGCTACGGCGTCGTCGGGCGGCACGCAGACAAAAGCACCGGTTTCCCGCTGCACGCGCCACAGCGCGCTGCCGGGTCCACAGGTGGCGACGAAGGGACGCCCGGCTGCCATGATGTTAAAGGCCTTGGATGGCATCGCGAAATCGGCGGCCTGCGGATTTTGCGGCACGAGATGAACGGTGCCCTCGGCCAGGCCGCGATTGAGCTCAGATTCCGGCAAAAGATCTTCTATGCGGACGTTCGTCAAAGCATTCTTTTCAATGGCGACTTTGACTTCGGCAGCCTGGTTGCCGCTGCCCCGCACGATGACCTGAACGCCGGGGGCCCGCTCCTGCAGTTGCCGCGCCAGCGCCACGATCTGGTCAAGACCCTGCTTGCGCCCCAAATTGCCGCTGTAAAGTACGGCCGGCGCAGAACTTTCGGGCAGCGGCACGATGGCTTCGGCGTCGACCCAAAGCGGCACGACCTCGATACGGCTGAACACACCCAGTGCCCGCAGACTTACAGCCATCTCCGGCGTCAGGACCGCGATAGCGTCAACGCGATTGAGCACGAAGCGTTCGAGCCACTGCATGGCGCGCAGCAAGAACCTGCTGCGCACCATTCCCAGGCCGCCCGCCAGGCCCGATTGGATGTCATGGATCAAGGCGACGTGACGGCCGCCGCGACGGCAGGCGAGGACGCCGAGCGCGATGCAGAATATCGAAGGCGATAACGAGAGCACCATATCGCTGCGGCGCACCCTGCCCTGCAGCAGCGCCAGCGCACCGCGGCCGAAGAACCC
>JAQSWP010000229.1 GCA_029266575.1 Alphaproteobacteria bacterium
CATCAATACCGGGAAAACCATGAAAACGCAGAACATCGAATACTGGGCCGCGAACTGGAACGTTCCAGGAATGCGGTAGAGCGTGCTGTTCCCGACCTTGAAGGCGGCGAAATTCTGCGTCGCGTTGCGGGCGAAATCGCCATAGAGCAGTTCGACCGAAGCCTTGTAATCGTAGTTGATGGCGCCGGCGAACATCAGCAGCCCGACCGTGCATGGTATCCAGCCCATGACCACGAACAGGCGCATCAGCACTAGCAGATCGGAGCGGTCCCGCAGATAGGCGGCGCCGATCGCGGCCAGGGGAATATAGAACAGCCAGATTTTGGCGCCGAGCAGCGCCGAAAGCGTACCGGCCGTGCTCCCCAAAGCGGCACCGGCGGCAATGAGGGCCGCCAGAGCCGAAACCAGCACCACCAGGCCAAACGGCAGGGCCATGCGATCGGACTGGCGACGCGTGAACATGAACGCGATGTAAAGCGGAATGACGATCAGCAGATCCTTGACCAGATTGCCGACGGGCGAAGGTGCGAAGGCGGCGACGACCAGGCCGGTGAACGGCGTGTAGAGGACGAGTGCGAACAGGCCCAGGCGCCAGCGATAGAGAATCGCCGCCCAGACAAACATGCCCAGGATGACGAATGGAATAAACAGCAGGGACGACATGACGCCCTCGGGCTCCCCAATCGCGCTTCGCCGCGCTTGCCGCCGGCATGGCAAGCATATATCGCAATGGCGACGCCCGCGCCATGGTCGCGTCGACGGCAGCAGCCTGCCATTGCCTGGGCCAGCGGTGGCGTTTACCGTCCCGCAGCACCGCAAACGGCACCGGCACCCTACATTCCCATGCGCGTTCTCCATGTCATCGCCACGCTCGATGCCGCCAGCGGCGGCTCGGCGACGGCTTGCCTGGAAATGGCCGATGCGCTGGCGCGTAAAGGCCATCAAGTGGACATCATGACCACCGATTTCGGGCAGAACGGCCATTCGATTCCACCCGCTCGGTCTGAGCCTCTGTCCTGCCGCGTTCTGACCTTTCCGGTGGCCACGCCTCGCGCCTGGAAACGTTCGCCGGCTTTGGCGCTGGCGCTCAAGCGCCATATCTCCGATTACGATCTGGCAGTAATCCATTCGCTATATCTGTTTCACGACATGGTTGCCTCGGCTGAAGCCGCGCGGATAGGCATACCCTATGTCGTGGCACCGCATGGCCTGCTCGATCCCTATATCCGCAGGCGTAGCCGGCTGAAAAAAGCCGTCATGGAGCTTGCATTCCAGAATCGCGCGCTGCGTCAAGCAGCGGCTGTTCACTACACCTCGCACGAAGAGATGCGCATCTCGCAAACGCAAGCCCAAGGCACGCCAGGCTTCGTGATTCCTCTGGGCGTCGTTGCGCCGCGCCCCGTGCCCGCCGACCGCAATCCCGCGCGGCTGCTCTTTCTCTCGCGCCTGCATGAAAAAAAAGGGCTCGACCTGTTGATCCCGGCCTTCGCCCAGGTGAAAGCACGGATGCCGCAAGCCGAGTTGGTGATTGCCGGCCCGGACGACGGCGCCTTGGCGGCAACCCGCGCACTGGTCGAAAGCCACGGGCTGCAAGCCAGCGTATCGTTTCCCGGGATGTTGCGCGGCGCCGACAAGGATCGCGCTTTCGCCGAAGCAGGGATTTTCGTGCTGCCTTCCTACAGCGAAAATTTCGCTGTCGCCCTGGCCGAAGCCATGGCGGCAGGCCTGCCGGTCATCACTACCGATAAAGTCAACATTCACGATGCGGTGCTCGAAGCGAATGCAGGGCTGGTCGTCTCCTGCAGCGTCGCGCCTCTGGCCGAAGCCATGATTCGCCTGCTGGCAGATGGCGAACTTGCCACCGGCATGGGCGACAACGGCCGCCAACTCGCCACGACCCGCTACGACTGGCGCGAGATCGGCGCGCAATGGGAAGAGGTCTGCCGCAATCTGATTGCCCGCCAGCCGCTCTAACGGGACACGATGATGTCGCCCAGCACCAGCATGTCCATGCGCGTACGGAGAAAACAGTCGATCGCCTCTTGCGGCCGGCACACCACCGGTTCGTTCTCGTTGAACGAGGTGTTCAGCACCATAGGCACGCCGGTCAGCTGGCGGAAGCTTTCGATCAGCCGCGCGTAACGCGGATTGGTGTCGGCGGTCACCGTCTGCAGCCGGCCGGTGCCATCGACATGGGTCACGGCCGGAATGGCGGCGCGTTTGTCCGCTTGAATGCGATAGACCTGCATCATGAACGGCACGTCGTCGTCGGTCTCGAACCATTCCGCGACGTGTTCGCGCAACACCGACGGAGCGAAGGGGCGGAAGGATTCGCGCCGCTTGATCTTTGAATTGAGGATGTCCTTCATGTCGGCGCGGCGCGGATCGGCCAGGATCGATCGGTTGCCCAGCGCCCGCGGTCCCCATTCCATGCGGCCCTGGAACCAGCCGATCACCTTGCCCTCGGCAATGGCGCCCGCCACCTGCGTGCACAGACCGTGTTCGTTGTTGGCGATTTCGATGCGGCAGTCCTGCGTGCGCAGATCGGCGCGCCGTTCTTCCAGCGCCGCTTCCAGCGCCGGACGATCGAATGAAGGGCCGTAATAGGCATGCGTCATGCGCTGGCGCGGCGCCTTCGGTTCCAGCCGATGCCACACGGCATAGGCCGAGCCGATGGCGCCGCCGGCATCGCCAGCCGCCGATTGCACGTAGCAATGCACGAAGGGCGAGCGTTCGTAGATCTTGCCGTTGGCGACGGAGTTGTAGGCGCAGCCGCCCGCCAGGGCCAGGCATGGCGCGTCGGTCTTGCGATAGGCAGCTTCCAGAAGATTGAAGAAGGCATCCTCGTACGCCATCTGCAGCGAGCGGGCGATGTCGCGGTGGCGTTGGTCCAGCGCCTCACCGGGTCCGCGCGCCGGTCCCAGCAGTTCGGCCAGCGCCGGCGCATAAAGCCTGCCGCCAGACGGCACGCCGTCCCTGATCTGGTAGTTGGCGCCTTCTTTGGCATGGGTGAAATAGCGCAGATCGAGCTCGAAACCGCCGTCGGATTTGAGCTTCACCACCCGGTCGAACGCCGGACGACAGGTCGGCTCGCCATAGGGCGCCAATCCCATCACCTTGTATTCGTCGCCGTAATTCTCGAAGCCGAGAAATTGCGTCACCGCCTCATAGAGAATGCCGAGCGAATGGGGAAAGAAGACGCGGCCCAGCACATCCATCCGGTTACCTTCGCCCGTCGCCCATGCGGCGGAGGAGAAATCGCCGAACCCGTCCACCGATACGACCGCTGCCTGCTCGAAGGGCGAAACCAGGAAAGCCGAAGCAAGATGCGCTTCGTGATGCTCGATATTGTGGATCGCGCCCTTAAAGGCATCCTGGGGAAAGGCCTGGGCGAACAGGCCCGCGATGTCCTGCCATTGCTTGCGATTGTTCAGCCGCTGCTGCAGCAGGCTGATGCTGGGCCGGCGGCGCAGCACGTAGGCGATCTTGCGCGCCATGTTGGCATTGGGATCGCGGTTGAGCGCGACATGATCGATGTCGTGCAACGTCAGCCCGGCCTCGGCCAGGCACCAGGCGATGGCGTGCTGGGGAAAGCCCGCCCAATGCTTGAGGCGGCGAAAGCGTTCCTCTTCCGCCGCCGCCACGAGCTTGCCGTCGATCACCAGGCAGGCGGCAGAGTCGGCATGAAACGCATTCAGACCCAGAATCGCCGTCATTGCCCCTTTCCCCGGCGCTTCAGATCCTCGCGCAGCAGCGTCAGCGACAGCACCATCTCGGCAGTGGCGCGCTGCATGGCGTAAAGCAACCCGGCGCGGCCATCGAATATCAGGCCCTTGCCGAAAAGGCAGTAGAGAAATACGGCGGCCGGCGCCACCACGCGCAGGCGACGCAACCGGTCGATCGTGTCGAGTTTGTCCCACGGCGCGAGTCGCAGCTTTTCCGCCTCCAGCGCCATGTAACGGGCCTGCGACGGCAACCAATGCTGCAGCGACTTGCGATCGTCATGCCGCAGCCTGGCAGACAGGGTGCCGGCCCGACCTGAAAGCGCCAGGCGCTGCGTATGGCCGTCCTGCAGGTAATGTCCGCTGGTGCGGCGGAACAGGACAGTGACTGGTGGGTATAGCGAACCGCGCAGGGCCACCCCGTCCAGGCAATAAAGGAAAGCCGCCTGGTAACCCGCGACCTGCGGCTCGAGCACCAGCCGGCGCAGTTCATCGACGAATGCTTCATCGACACCGTAGTCGGCATCCAGCGCCAGTACCCATTCCGTATCGATTCGAGTCCCGGTCAGGCCGAAATTCCATTGCGCCGCATGCGTATCGAACGGCCGGTGGAAAACCTCGACGTTGGCGAAAGCCCGGGTCAGTTCCACCGTCGCATCGGTGCTGCCGGAATCCACCACCACCACCCGGCTGGCCCAAGACAGCTGCTGCAACGAACGGCCGATATTGGCCGCTTCGTTGTAGGTCAGGATCAGAGGGGTTATTTCCGCCAGGTTCATAGGGGATGATCTTTTTCGGCAACGCTTCGGTGCCGGCCGTGCCGCTCGGGATACAGATCGAACCATATCATATTGATTCTCGGCACATTTTGGCTTATTTTCACCGCCGTTTACCAGCCCGTTTCCTATGGCGACTTGCCATGGCTGACGCAGGCAAGGCAGGAATCTCCGCCGAATGAACGCGGTGCGGCCAATTTCTCTGGTATTGATTCGCAACGGCTTGCGCCTGGCTGACGTGCTGGTCGTGATTCTCGCCGCCCTCGTCGCTTATCAACTCTATCTTACCAAGCTGCTGGACGCGCTGGATGGCAAGCATGTCGTCGGCATCATCCTGGCCGCGTTGCTGACGGCCAACATCTTTCCCTTTTTCGGGCTGTACGACGAGCGCCATTGGCGCAACTGGTTCCGCCAGCTCACCCGGCCCTTGCTGGCATGGACGGTGGTCGGCGCCTTTCTGATCGTCGCCACCTACATCGCCAAAGTCTCGACCGATTTCTCGCGCGGCTGGGTCATCGTCTGGTTCATCGCGGGCTATGTTGGTTTCGTGCTGGTGCGTCTGGCGCTGGGCATGCTGCTGGCGCGTTGGAGCGAAATCGGCCGGCTGACCAAGGCGGTCGCGGTC
>JAQSWP010000230.1 GCA_029266575.1 Alphaproteobacteria bacterium
AATCAATGCCGCCGCTTAGGAAAAAGCTAATTTGGCCGACATTCTGCGCGTGGTCCGCATGCGCAACGATAACGCGAATTTCTCGAAATGGGGCGTCACATGGCTACACTGGCAGAACCCACGGCAAGTGGAGCCGCAGCTTCCGCGCCGCAACCCATCGACACGTTCTTTTTCGCCGCCGAAGCGCGCAACGATCGCTGGCGCGACTTGATGGCGGCAGCGCGCGCCTGGGACGCTGCGAACGCTTCTGCGACCAGCCATGCCAACGTCACCCGGCTGTTTGGCGAAATCACGCCGCTTGAGGATTACTGGGCCTATCCCGGCCTGACCCTGATGCGCTCGCTGAAAGAGGCGCTGGATGCGCAGAACAAGGGCGTATTCCTGCGCCTGGCGCAGAAGGTCGGGCGGGCGCTGATTTCAGGCAATTTCCGCTACGAGGTCTCGGCCTGGGACCCGCTGCAGGACACCCAGGTGCAGGGCGGCGATTTCATGCCGCCCGATCTGCAAGGGGTCGATCACAAACCCTATTTCGAAGTGCTGGTGGTGACGCCCAACGATCCGGCCGGCTGGGAGGACGCGCGCAAGCAGATGCAGCGGCTGCACCGGCGCGAGGATCCGTTCAACTACCAGATCATCCAGGTCGGCAGTTTCGAAGACGCCGCCATGGCGCTGGTCACCAACCACAACATCCAGGCCGTGGTCCTGTACGACGGCTTCGTCTTCCCCTCGCGCCGCAACATTCCGCTGCTGCACGACCACATCACGCGCTATGCCGGCGACCAGCTGCGGGCGGCGGCGGACGAGAGCAAGGGGCTGGGCACGGCGCTGGCGGCACTGGCCAAGAAATTCCGTCCCGAACTCGACATCTACCTGCTGACCGACCGCGCGGTCGAAACCCTGGCCGGCAGCGCCGAAGTCGCCTGCATCCGCCGCATCTTCTTCGACGTCGAGGAATTGCTGGAGATCCATCTCTCCATCGTCGACGGCGTCGCCGACCGCTATCGCGCGCCGTATTTCTCCAATCTGGTGGGCTACAGCCAACGGCCGATCGGCACCTTCCACGCGCTGCCGATCGCACGCGGCAAGTCGGTGTTCCGCTCCAACTGGATCCGCGACATGGGCCAGTTCTACGGCACCAACATCTTCCTGGCCGAATCCTCGGCCACCACCGGCGGGCTGGACAGCCTGCTCGAGCCCACCAACAACATCAAGCTGGCGCAGGACGCCTGCGCCCGCGCCTTTGGCGCCCACCGCGTCTATTTCGCCACCAACGGCACCTCGACCTCGAACAAGATCGTGGTGCAGGCGATCTGCGCGCCGGGCGACATCGTCATCGTCGACCGCAACTGCCACAAATCGCACCATTACGGTTTCGTGCTGGCGGGCTCGCAGCCGCTCTACGTCGAAGCCTTCCCGCTGACCAGCTATTCGATGTATGGCGCGGTGCCGTTGCGCACCATCAAGAAGGCGCTGCTCGATCTGCGCGCCGAGGGCAAGCTCGACCGGGTCAAGATCATCGACCTGACCAACTGCACCTTCGACGGCCACATGTACAACACGCGGCTGGTGATGGAAGAGTGCCTGGCGATCAAGCCCGACCTGATCTTCCTGTGGGACGAGGCGTGGTTCGGCTTCGCGCGCTTCTCGCCGCTGCACCGCCGCCGCTCGGCCATGGGCGCGGCTGCGGCGCTGACAGAAAAATATCGCGATCCGGCCTATCGCAAGGTCTATGCCGATCACGCGGCCAAGATCGCCAAGATGGATCCCAACGATCCCAAGCTGCTCGACATGAAGCTGCTGCCCGATCCGGACAAGGTGCGCATCCGCGCCTACCAGACCAACTCGACGCATAAATCGATGTCGGCCTTCCGCCAGGGCTCGATGATGCTGATCTGGGACGAGGATTTCCGCAAAGTCGAAGGCACCTTCCAGGAAGCCTTCCTGGCCCACACCTCGACCTCGCCCAATCTGCAGCTGATCGCCTCGCTCGACATCGCCCGCCGCCAGATGGAGCTGGAAGGTTACGAGCTCACCATGCGCATGACGGGCCTGGCGATCGAGCTGCGCCGGCAGATCAACACCCACCCGCTGATCTCCAAGTATTTCCGCATCGCCACGCCCGAGGACATGATCCCGGCCGAGTACCGCAAGTCGGGCTTGAAGGATTACGGGCCGCCGCATTCGAGCTGGGCCGACGTGGTCAAGGCCTGGGACGAGGACGAGTTCGCGCTCGACCCTACCCGCATCACCTTGCTGTGCGGCGATGCCGGCTTCGACGGCACGCAGTTCAAGGGCCTGCTGGCCGAGCGTTTCGACATCCAGATCAACAAGACCTCGCGCAACTCCATCCTGGTGCAGATCAACATCAACAACACCCGCGGCGACGGCGCGCATCTGATCAAGGCGCTGGTCGAGCTGTCGCGCGAGATCGACGAGCGTCTGCGCAAGGACGGCAAGCCGGCGCAGGAGGCGCACGCGGCGCGGGTGAAGTCCCTGACCTTGGACGTGCCCGACCTGCCCGATTTCCGCGCCTTCCACGAAGCCTTCCGCGAGAACGACAAGAGCGCCACCAGCGAAGGCCACATGCGCGAGGCCTTCTTCATGGCCTACGACGAAAACAAGTGCGAGTACGTCAAGCTCGCCGCCAAGGAGATCGACGAGCGGCTGAAGAACGGGCCGCCGCTGGTCTCGGCCAATTTCGTCATCCCCTATCCGCCCGGCTTCCCGATCATGGTGCCGGGCCAGCTGATCACCGAAGGCATCATCACCTTCATGCGCAAGCTCGATGTGAAGGAAATCCACGGCTACAACGCCGGGCTCGGTCTGAAACTGCTGCGCCCCGACGTGCTGAGCGGGGGCAAAGCCGGCAAAGCCGGAAAGAAATAAGGGGAGTTTTCGCCATGCAAGCTGCGTTTCAGTTCCTCGCCGCCAATCCCTACATTTTGCTGTTCCTGGTCGTAGGCCTGGCGGTCTGGATCGGCCGCTTCACCATCATGGGATACGGGCTTGGCATGGTGGCCAGCGCCATCATCGTCGGCTGCGCGCTCTCGGTGCTGGCCTCGACCTATGGCGTCAAGCTGCAGCTCGATAATTTCGCTCGTCTGCTGTTCTACTATCTCTTCATGTACGGCGTCGGGCTGCGGGTCGGCCCTTCTTTCATCAACAGCCTCAAAGGCGACGGCCTGACCTTCACTTTCCTGGCGGTCGTCTCCAGCATTCTGGGCCTGGCGTTGGTGGTGCTTGGCGCCCGATTCTTCGATCTGCCCGTCGGCGCCGCCGGCGGCATGCTGGCCGGCTCGCAGACCATGTCAGCGGCGATCGGATCGGCTGATCTGGCCATTACCTCCGGCGCGGTGACCTTGCCGCCCGGCACCACGGAAGAGCAGGCGTCCAGCATGGTCGCGCTGTCCTACGGCATCACCTACATCTGGGGAACCGTCGGCATCATCCTGATCTGCAAATATCTGCCGCGCTGGTGGGGGCTGGATGCCAAGGCCTCCGCCAAGCAGTACGAGGCCGAACACGGCGTCAAGGACATCGAAGGTGGTGGCCTGAGCGGTTACCGCGCCGGCGGCATACGCTCCTACCGGTTGGAGAACGCCAGCACCGCCGGCAAGAGCATCGCCGAACTCCGGAAAGCTCATCCCGCGTACCGGATCATCAACGTGGCGCGCGGCGGCGAGTCGCTGGGCGCCGAGGCCGATCTGGTGCTGCAGAAGGGCGACATCGTGGTCCTGGGCGGCCGCACCGGCGATCTGACCGCGAATATGGGCCTGATCGGCACGGAAGTGGATGATCCGGTGGCGGCCAACGTGCCGCTCGACCAAGCAGAGATCCTGGTTACAAACAAGGAAGTGATCGGCAAGGAGCTTGAGACCTTCCGACAAACTCAGAACGCCGGACAGCTCCAGGTCGTGCGCTTCGAGCGTGGCGGCGTACCCTACCCGGCCGGTCTCAACACCAAGCTGCAGCGCTTCGACATCCTGACCGTGGTCGGTCTCAAAGGCGCGGTCAACGACGTGGCCAATTTGTTCGGCCGCATCGCGCGGCCCTCCAGCGCCACCGACCTGCTGACGCTGGCCGCGGGCATGATCCTGGGCTTCCTGATCGGCAAGATCTCGTTCCCCGCCTTCGGCGCCAGCGTCGGCCTGGGCAATGCCGGCGGATTGCTGCTTTCCGGCATCATCGTCTCGTCGGTGGTCTCGCGCCTGCGCTTCTTCGGCAGCACGCCCAACGCGGCGCGCAACATCCTGGAAGATCTGGGGTTGATCGTCTTCATCGCCATCGTCGGCGTCAATGCCGGCGCCGGCCTGCTGGCGCAGCTCACCGGCGCTCTGGCGCTCAAGATCTTCCTAATCGGCTTCGTCGCCTGCACGCTGCCGCCATTCATCGTCTGGGCGCTGGGCTACCACGTGTTCAAGATCAACCCGGCGGTGCTGATGGGCGGCGTTGCCGGCGCGCGCTCGCACTCCGGCCCGGCGCGCGAAGCGGCGGTTGAAGTCGGCAGCTCGGTGCCGTGGATCGGCTTTCCGGTTGCCTATGCGGTGTCGGGCGTGTTGCTGACCGTGTTCGGCTACTTCGCCATGATCCTGGCGCAATAGGGTAGGGTTGGGGACGCCATGGCTGCATCCTTGCGCACTTTATCGGCAGCGGCAGCGATCGCCGCTGCCGCACTTGCCTCTGTGGCTTTGCCTGCTGTGGCGCAACAAACGCCACCGCAAGTCCAACAGGCGGCCAACGACAGTTCGGCCGACAGCGATTTTTGGCGGGTGCTGTACCACGACGCCACGTTCACGGTGCATTTCCGCAGCTACTATCTGGGGCGCGACGTGCCCAACGGCGCGCCCAATCTGGGCGCGCTGGCCGCCGGCGGCTGGCTGGGCTACCAGACCGGCTGGATCGGCGATGCGGTGCGCTTCGGTATCGTCGGCTACGGCTCCTTCCCGCTTTGGGGACCCGAGGACAAGGACGGCACCTTGCTGCTGCGCGACAGCCAGCGGCACTATGCGGTGATCGGCCAGGCCTACGTCGCCTTGAAGCTGTGGGATCAGATCCTCACCGGCTACCGGCAGATGGTGAAC
>JAQSWP010000231.1 GCA_029266575.1 Alphaproteobacteria bacterium
CAATCTGATGTCGCTCTCGCGCAAGGTCCGGTCGAGCTCCGCCAGCATGTCGGCGGCGGTGACGTCGACGCTGGTTACCGGCTCCGCCGCCACCACCAGCCAGCGCACCGGCGTCGGCGAGGCCGCCACCGCATCCAGCACGCGTTCCTGGAACAGCTCGGCATTGGCGAAGAACAAGGGCGCATCCCAGCGGAACAGCACCAGGCCGGGGATGAGGTGCGCGTCCGGGTAGCGCGTGATGTCGTGATAGCCCTCGACGCCGTCGGGATGTCCCAGCACCGCCGAGTGCGGCCGCCAGCCGTCCCACAGGAATTCGATCACCGCCAGCACGATGGCGATCAGGATGCCGGGAATGGCGCCGAACACGGCGACGCCGACGAAGCAGACGATCGACAGCCAGAACTCCCAGCGTTGGATGCGCCAGATGCGGGCGAGATCGGCGAATTCGAACAGGCCGATGGCGGAAGCGATCACCACCGCCGCCAGCGCCGTGCTGGGCAGGAAGCGCAGCAGCTCGGGGGCTGCCACCAGCAGCAGCGCCACGCACAGCGCGCCGACGACGCCGGTGAGCTGGGTTTTCGAGCCGGCGGCCTCGGCGACCGGCGTGCGCGAGGAGGACGAGGAGATGGGAAAGCCCTGGAACAATCCGGCCGCCAGATTGGCCGCGCCCAGCCCGACCATTTCCTGGTTGGGATTGACGTAGGTGCCGGTGCGCGCGGCATAGGAGCGCGACAGCACCGAGGTATCGGCGAAAGACACCAGCGCCACGGTGATGCCGCCGATCACCACCGCGGTCAGGTCCTGCAGCGGCAGCAAGGGGATTTTGAATTCCGGCAGGCCTTGCGGCAACGAGCCCAGCACCGCGACGCCGAATTTTCCCGACAGGTCGAAGAAGCCGACGATCAAGGTCGCGCCAATGACGGCGATCAGGATGCCGGGCACGAGTTTGCTGCCCTTGAGCAGGAAGATCGTCGCCAAGGTACCGGCGCCGACGGCAAAGGCGATCCAGTTGGCCTTGCCGTCCAGCAACCCATCTACGATTGCGATAACATTGCGCAGCGGCCCGTCGCCCTCGATCGAGAAGCCGAACAGTTTGGGCAGCTGGCTGATCAGCACCGTGAGCGCAATGCCATTCATGTAGCCGTAGCGGATCGGCTTGGACAGCAGCTCGGTGATGAAGCCGAGCTTGATCACGCCGGCCAGAATACACACCACGCCGGAGACGATCGCCATCATGCTGGCGATGGTGATCGCCCGCATCGGATCCCCGCCGGAGAGCGGCAGCACGACGGCGAGGATGAGCGCGGCCAACGAGGAATCCGGACCCAGCACCAGAATGCGGCTGGGCCCGAACAGCGCATAGGCCAGCAGCGGTACGATGGTGGCATAGAGGCCATAAATCCCGGGCACGCCCGAGGCGATGGCGTAAGCCACACCCACCGGCACCAGCATGGTGGTCAACACCAGACCAGCCACCAGATCGTGGCGCAGCCAGGCCGGATCGTAGTTGCGCAGCATCGCCACGCCGGGCAGCCAGCGCTGCCAGCCGGTGGACTCGACTCTGCGGATCGCCACGCGGCCGGGCTCGGGTCTGGCTGGCGGCACGTCTTCGCGGCTCATGCCAACACCCGCATCAATAGTGGCTGGGAATGCGCTCCCCGCCGGTCAGCCGTTCGACCGCATTTTTCGGCTTGGGCTGCGCTTTGGGAATCTGCGGCAGATCCACGTTCACTTTCTTGTACGGAATGCTGTCGAGCAGGTGGCGGATGAGATTGGATTGTCGTCGGCCGGCACTATGTGCCACGGCGCTTCCTTGGTGTGGGTGGCTTCGATCATGCGCTGGTAGGCGGCGCTGTAGTCCCACCAGCGCGCCACCGATTCGGTGTCCATCGGACTGAGCTTCCAGTGCTTCATCGGCTCGGTGATGCGCGCCTCGAAACGGCGGCGCTGCTCATCCTGGCTGACGTCGAGAAAATATTTCAGCAGATAGATGCCGTTGTTGACGATCAGCTCGCGCTCAACCGTCGGCGCCAGTTTCAGGAAACGCTCGTACTGCTCGTCGCTGCAGAAGCCCATCACGCGCTCGACGCCGGCGCGGTTGTACCAGGAGCGGTCGAACAGGGTCACTTCGCCCGCCGCCGGGAAATGCGCGATGTAGCGCTGCATGTAGAGTTGGGTTTTCTCGCGGTCCGACGGGGCGGGCAGGGCGACGTGGCGGAAGACGCGCGGGGAGGTGCGGGCGGTGATGCGGGAGATGACGCCGCCCTTGCCGGCGGTGTCGCGGCCTTCGAACACCACGATGACGCGCTTGCCCCTGGCCTTGACCCAGCTTTGCAGGCGGGTGAGTTCGACCTGCAGCTTCTCCAGCTCCTTGTCGAAATCCTTGCGCTTCATGGCGCCTGTGTCGCCGTCCCTGGCTTTTTCCTTGCCGTTCTTGTTCTTGCCCATGCCCGGCCCTCTCCGTGTCTTTGCCTATTCCGCCGGTTTGGCCGGCGTTGCGGGCGCGGTCGGATCCGGCACTTTCGGACGCGAGCCCGGCCGCAGTTTTTCGCGAACCCTCTGGAAGCTGACATAGAGCGGGGGGATGACGAAGATGCCCAGGATCGACGCCATCAACATGCCGGCGAATACCGGCGTGCCGACGTCGCGCCGCGCCAGTTCCGACGCGCCAGTGGCGATCACCAATGGCAGCAGGCCGAGGATGAAGGCGAACGACGTCATCATCACCGGCCGGAAGCGCAAGCGCGCCCCTTCGGTCGCCGCCGTCAGCAGCGGAATGCCCCGTTCTCGTTGCTCCTTGGAGAACTCGACGATCAGAATGCCGTTTTTCGCCGCCAGCCCGATCAGCACGATGATGCCGATCTGGCCATAGAGATCGAGCGTCAGCCCGCCCAGCGCCAGGCCGAGGAAGGAGCCCAGGATGCCGACCGAGACCGACAGCAGCACCGGCACCGGAATGGTCCAGCTTTCGTACAGCCCGACCAGGAACAGATAGGCGAACAGCACGGCGAGGCCCAGGATGATCGCGGTCTTGCCTTCGGCGCGTTTCTCCTGGAATGCCGTATCGGTCCATTCGCCGGCGAAGCCTTGCGGCAATGTCTTGGCCGCGACTTGCTCCATCGCCGCCAGCGCCTGGCCCGAGGAGATGCCGGCCGCGGGATTGCCCTGCACGGTGACGGCGCGCAGGTTGTTGTAGCGAATCAATGCCGGCGGTCCGACCACGACGCGGGTCTCGACCAGCGAGCGCAACGGGATCATCTCGCCATCCTTGTTGCGCACGTTGATGCGGTTGATGTCGTCGAGCCCCTTGCGGTCTTCAGCGTCGGCTTGCACCTGGACCTGCCAGGTGCGGCCGAACAAATTGATGTTGTTGACGAAAAAGCCGCCCAGCGAGGCCTGCATGGCCTGGAACACGCTGCTGAGCTCAACGCCCAGCACCTGGGCCTTGTCGCGATCGATGTCGAGATAGATTGAGGGGTTGGAGGCGGAATAGGTGCTGAAGACGCCGCGCAGGCGCGGATCCTGGTTGGCTGCCACGGTCAGCCCGCGCACGGCCTGCGCCATAGCCTGCGGATCGCCGCCGCGCAGATCCTCCAGCACGTAGGCGAAGCCGCCGCCGGTGCCGAGGCCGAGGACGGGCGGCGGCGCCAGCGGCACCACCGTGCCTTCGCCGATCTGCTGGAACTGGGCGCGCAGGCGGGCAATGACTTGCGAGGCGCCCAGCGCGCGGTCTTCCTTGCGCACGTCGAACGGCTTCAAGGTCACCACCAGGAAGGCGGCGTTGGACTGCGAATAATTGTCGATGAAGTTCAGGCCGATCACGGATGTGTAGTCGGCGACCGCCTGCTCGGCCTTCAGCATGGTCTCGACCTGGGCGACGACGCCGCTGGTGCGCGCCACCGAAGCGCCGCCGGGCATCTGCACCACCACGAACAGCGCGCCCTGGTCGTCCTCGGGCAGGAAGCCGGTCGGCGTGATCTTGGCCAGGCCAATGATGCCGACCATGGAAGCGGCGACGAGGACGATGCCGATAAAGGCGATGCGCACCAGCCGCGCCACCACCGCGCCGTAGGCATCGCGTACCCGGTCGATGAAGCGCATGATCTTGCCGACGATGCCGCGGCGCGGCCCGTGATGCGGCTTCAGCAATATGGCGCACAGAGCCGGCGACAGGGTCAGCGCATTGATCGCCGACAGGAACATCGAAACCGCGACTGTTACAGCAAATTGCCGGAACAATTCGCCGGTGATGCCGGGGATGAACGCCACCGGCACGAACACCGACAGCAGCACGAGCGTAATGGCGATGATGGGCGCGGTGATCTGGCCCATGGCGAGCTTGGTGGCTTCGACCGGCGTCAGCTCGGGATGGGTCTCCATCACGTGTTCGACCTGCTCGACCACGACGATGGCGTCGTCGACCACGATGCCGATCGCCAGCACCACGGCCAGGAGCGACACGGTGTTGGCCGAATAGCCGATCGCCGTCAGCACCGCGAACGTGCCGATCAGGCTGACCGGCACCGCCAGGGTCGGAATCAAGGTGGCGCGGAAGGATCCGAGGAAGAGATAGACCACCAGCATCACCAGGATGAAGGCCTCGACCAGGGTCTTCTGCACCTCGTGGATGGTGTCGGTGACGAACACGGTCGGATCGTAGGTCACCTTCCACGCCAGATCCTCGGGGAAGCGCTTCTGCAGTTCGGTCAGCTTGGCGCGCACCGCGCCCAGCGTCTCGATGGCGTTGGCGCCGGGCGCCTGGTAGATGGCGATGGCCGAGGCCGCACCGCCGTTCAGCCGCGTCTCGCGGTCCATGTTGGCCGCGCCCAGCTCCAGCCGCGCCACGTCGCCCAGCCGCAGCACCGAGCCGTCGGCATTGGTGCGGATGATGATGGCCTCGAATTCCTTGACCGAGGTCAGGCGGCCCTTGGTGCGGATGTTGAGCTGCAGGCGCTGATCCGACGAGATCGGGCGGGCGCCGATGCGGCCCACCGCCGCCTGCACGTTCTGCGACTGGATGGCGGTGATGACGTCGCCGGTGGTCAGGCCCAGCCCGGTGAGCCGGTCGGTCTGCACCCAGGCGCGCATGGCGTAGTCCTGCGGTCCCCACAGCACCGCGTCGCCGACCCCGGCGGTGCTCTTGATCGTGTCGAGCAGGTTGATGGTGACGTAGTTGGAGAGGAACAGCGCGTCGTAGGTGCCCTTGGGCGAATGCACGGCGATGACGCCCAGCAACGCCGAGGATTTCTTCTTGACCACGATGCCCTGGCGCTGCACTTCCGGCGGCAGGGTGGCGAGCGCGACCTGCACCCGGTTGTTGACGTTGACGGTGTTGATGTCGGGATTGGTGCCAAGCTCGAACGACACCGTCAGCGTGTAGCTGCCGTCGTCGCCCGAGACGCTCTTCATGTAGATCGCCTTGTCGACGCCCACCACCTGGGCCTCGATCGGCTGCGCCACGGTGGCATCGACCACGCCGGCATCGGCGCCGGGATAGGAGGTGGTGACCGAAACCTGCGGCGGCACGATGTCGGGATACTGGGCCAGCGGGATGGCGAGCAGCGCCAGCGCGCCGGCGATGGTGGTCACGATGGCAATGACGATGGCCAGGCGCGGCCGGTCGACGAAGGTTGCGGCAAGCATCGTCTGATCTCCCCGGCTACTGAAGGCCTATTGCTTGATGTCGCTCTGCACCGGGGTGGCCTTGACGGCCGCGCCGGGACGAACGGTTTGCAGGCCTTGGACGATCACCTGGTCGCCGGCGGCGACGCCTTCCTCGACGATCATCTGCGCGCCGCTGACGCCGCCGGTTTTCACCCGCTTGACCACCGCCTTGTTGTCCTGGACGACGAAGACGTAGATGCCCTGCTGGTCGGTGATCAGCGCCGATTGCGGAATCAGCACCCGGTCGGTCGGCGTGCCGCTTTCCAGCACTACCTGCACGAACTGCCCGTCGGTCAGCGCTCCGGCGGGATTGGGCATGTCGGCGCGCACCAGGATGGTGTCGGTGGCGCGGTCGACCTTGACGTTGACGAAGTTGATGGCGCCGACCTGGTCGTAGACCCGCCCGTTGGAGAAGCGCACCCGGACCTTGATGCTGGCGATGCCGGTCTGGTTGCCGCGTTCCTGCATCTGCAGGAAATCGCGCTGGCTGACCGGGAACTCGACATACATCGGATCCTGGCTGACGATCTCGGTCAGCACGCCGCTGTCGGGGCGCACCACGTTGCCCTTGGTCAGGCTGGAGCGGCCGATGCGGCCGGTGATCGGCGAGACGATGTCGGTGTAGCCGAGATTGATCTGCGCATTGCGCAGATTGGCCTCGTTGGTCAGCATCGCGCCCTTGGCCTGCGATTCGGCGGCCACCGCCTGGTCGCGCGCCACCACCGTGCCGACGCCCTTGGCCAGCAATTCGGCGGCGCGTTCGCGCTGCACCACGGCCAAGGTCAGCGATGCCTTGCTGCGCTCCAGCTCGCCCTGCGCCTGCTGCACGGCAGCTTCATACGTGCCCTTTTCGATGCGATAGAGCGGCGTGCCGGCTTTGAGCACCTCGCCTTCCTTGAACAGCACTTCCTCGAGATAGCCCTCGATGCGGGCTTTGACTTCGACCCGCTCGACGGCGGTGATGCGGCCGACGAAATCCATCGACTGGCTGATCGCCCGCGTCTCGGCCGCGACCACGCCCACGGCGGCTGCTGGCGGTGCGGCGGGAGCGGGCTGTTGCGCCAGAGCAGATCCCGCGATGC
>JAQSWP010000030.1 GCA_029266575.1 Alphaproteobacteria bacterium
GGACACTGTGCATAGTGCTGTGTTGGGGATTCAAATGAAAGGTGCCGACATTGAGGAAAGCGCGGCCCTTCTGAAATTTCAGGAGGCCTTTGTGCCTTTTAGCCGCGCAGTCGCGCGAGATGAAAATGACCTTGCTTGCAGCTCGCAAATCAAATTTTTGTCGAACAAGGCCATTGAGCTGCACAGTGCAAACGTACTGCGCTTCGCTAATACCAAATGCGACAAATAGTTGCCGAGGCAAGGACATTAAAAATGCGTCGTTGGGCGTTGGTATTGTCGGCCTGCTTCGTTGGAGTCTTTAGCACGCCGGCGGCGGCGGATGATGCAGCAGAGTGCACTCTCACCACTCGCAACCAGCCCTGGGGAAGCGCTTCCGCCATTGCGGCCTGCACTCGCCTTGTGCAGTCGTCAGCGAAAGAACCGCGTTCATTGGCGAAGGCATTCGTTAATCGATGCGTTCATTATCGGTTTGCCGGGAAGGCAGAGCTGGCAATTGAAGATTGCACCAGGTCTTTGGCCCTTGAAGCCTCGGCTGAGGGTTATTCAGGGAGAGGGCTGGCTTATGCGATACAAGGCAACTACGAGCGTGCGGTGAGTGACCTCACCGCCGCCATCAAGTCGGCGCCTGGGTCGTATATATATTATCTAACGCGGGCTAATATCTATCTTGCCGCCGAGCGATATGATGAAGCCGTGCAGGACTACACCAAGAGTATGGCGCTGAACGCGGCTGACGCACCGACGCTGGTAGTATCTCGAGCGGCGGCCTATACGGCGATGGGCAAACACGACCTGGCAATGAAGGACTACAACGTATTTCTGGACTATCTCATTGCTCTTGAGAGTAGGGTCAACGGAAGCAGTGTTGCCAGTAGCGGTTATCGGGCCAGAGCATTTGGTTACCTGCGAGCTGGAAAGCCGAACGAGGCTCTTATCGACATCAACCAGGCTTTGGCGCGAGACAAAGACGAGGCCCTGAACTGGCAACTTAGGGCCATGGTGTACGAAGCACTGGGCCGAAAGGGCGACGCGATAGCAGACTATCGCCGGGCATTGGGCCGGAATACGAAAGACACAGAGAGCCGGGACGCTATTGCTAGACTTGGCGGTACGCCCTGATGCTGTCGGTCTGGCGTGACCGCTAATCGTCTTCCACCCCTTGCCCCGACCCGCCTATCGCGCTAGCAACAGGCGTCCAATAACGGGCGGTTTGTTCGGGGCCTGATGTCCGGCGATATCGACGATTTTCGCGTGCTGCTGGCCAAGGTCGGCAACGGGCTGGCGCTGGACCAGGCCGAGGCGGAGCGCGCCTTCGACATCATGATGGGCGGCAACGCCACGCCGGCGCAGATGGGCGCCTTCCTGATGGCGCTGAAAGTGCGCGGCGAGAGCGTCGACGAGATCACCGGCGCCGCCCGCGTCATGCGCGCCAAGGTCCTGAAGGTCCACGCACCCGCTAACGCCATCGACATCGTCGGCACCGGCGGCGATGCGCATGGCACGTACAACGTCTCATCCTGTTCCGCTCTGGTGGTGGCCGGCGCGGGCGTGCCGGTCGCCAAGCACGGCAATCGCGCTTTCACTTCCAAATCGGGCGCGGCCGACGTGCTGTCGGCTCTGGGCGTGAACATCGACGTCTCGGTCGAGACGCTGGAACGCGCTGTGCGCGAAGCGGGTGTCTGCTTCCTGATGGCGCCCAAGCATCACTCGGCCATGCGCAATGTCGCCGGCCCGCGAGTCGAACTGGCGCCGACCCGAACCATTTTCAATATTCTCGGCCCCCTCTCCAACCCGGCGCTGGTACGCCGTCAGCTTGTGGGCGTGTTCGACCGCAAGCTGGTGCGGCCGCTGGCCGAGGTGCTGGGCCGGCTGGGGCTGGAGCGGGCGATGGTGGTGCATGGCGCCGACGGCATGGACGAAATCACCACCACCGGCACCACCCACGCCGCGGAGTTCCGCGACGGTGCCGTGCACGAGTTCGAGATCACGCCGGAACAGGCCGGGGTGCCACGCACCACCATCGACCGGCTGAAGGGCGGCGATCCGGCTCACAACGCGCAGGCCATCCGCGACGTGCTGGACGGCACGCGCACGCCCTTCCGCGATATCGTGCTGATGAATGCCGGCGCCGCCTTGATGGTGGCCGGTCGCGTAAAGACCATCGGCGAGGGCGTCGAGCGGGCGGCACTGGCGATCGATACCGGGGCGGCCAAACTGGCGCTTGAGAAGCTGATCGCACTGACCAAAGATGCTGCTCCATGAGCGACGTTCTAACCAGGATCAACGACGATAAGCGCCGGCATATCCAGTCGCGCAAAGCCTTCTCGCCACTGCAGCAGCAGATCGAGATGGCCGAGCGCGCTCTGCCGCCGCGCGGCTTTGCCAAAGCACTGCGTGCGCAAATGGCAGCCGGCCGCTACGGGCTGATAGCCGAGATCAAGAAGGCCTCGCCCAGCAAGGGGCTGATTCGCGCCGATTTCGATCCCGTGGCGCTCGCTCATGCCTACAGCCAAGGTGGCGCCACCTGTCTGTCGGTACTGACCGATGTCCCCTATTTCCAGGGCGCCGACGAATACCTGGTCGCGGCGCGGGCGGCGACCACACTGCCGGTGTTGCGCAAGGATTTTATGCTCGATCCTTACCAAGTGTATGAGGCTCGCGCGCTGGGGGCCGACTGCATCCTGCTGATCATGGCCGCGCTCGACGACAGGACGGCGACGGACCTTGCCACCCTGGCGCACAAGCTCGGCATGGACGTGCTGGTCGAGGTGCATGATCGCCCCGAACTGGAACGCGCGCTCGGCATTCCGGGCGATCTGGTCGGCATCAACAATCGCAACCTCAAGACCTTGAAGGTCGATCTGCAGACCACGGTCGATCTGGCGCCGCTGGTGCCGTCCGACCGGCTGCTGGTGGCGGAAAGCGGTCTGGACAGCAAGGCCGATCTGGCAAGGATGGCCCAGGTCGGCGCGCGCTGTTTCCTGATCGGCGAGAGTTTCATGCGCCAGCCCGACGTGGCGGCCGCCGTCCGCAACTTGATGCAGACACCAGAGCCCAGGCAGGCGGCCAATGGCTAAACCGGGCCTCACCCATATCGATCCCAAAGGCAACGCCCGCATGGTCGATGTCGGTGACAAGGTGGAAACGAAGCGGGTAGCGATCGCCACCGGGTGCGTCTTCATGGCGCCCGCGACTTTGAAAATGATCGCCGCTCACAAAGCCAAGAAGGGCGACGTGCTGGGCGTGGCGCAGTTGGCCGGCATCATGGCCGCCAAGCAGACCGGGCACCTGATCCCGCTCTGCCATCCGCTGGGACTGGATTCGGTTCAGGTCGAACTGGCGGTAAACGCGAAAAAGGCCTGCGTCGACATCACCGCCACTTGCAAGCTGACGGGCAAGACCGGCATCGAAATGGAAGCCCTCACGGCGGTCAGCGTCGCCGCTTTGACGGTCTATGACATGGTAAAGGCCGTGGACAAGGACATGACCATCGGCGAGATCATGCTGGTCCATAAATCGGGCGGGAAATCTGGTACTTACAACCGGAAGCGATGATTTCAGTTGAAGAAGCGCTGGAGCGCATCGCAGCCTCTTTCGAGCCTCTGACGGCGGAAACCGTCGTGCTGGACGATGCTGCCGGGCGCGTTCTCGCCGAAGCCGCGATTGCCCAAGTCACCCAGCCGCCGACGGATCTCTCCGCCATGGATGGCTATGCCATCCGCTTTCACGATGTACTCTCTGTGCCAGCGTCCTTACGGATCGTGGGCGAAGCGCCGGCCGGCGGTGCCTATGCCGCGACGCTGGAAGCCGGCGAAGCCGTCCGTATCTTCACAGGTGGCCCCGTGCCGGCTGGCGCCGACACCATCGTCATTCAGGAAAATACCAAGTCACAGAATGGTTTGGTGACCATTCTTCAACCGCCACAGCAGGGCCGTCATATCCGCCGCGCCGGACTGGACTTCAGAGCCGGCCTGACCAGGCTCCCTGCCGGCACGGTGCTGTCGCCGCGCCATCTCGCGCTGCTGGCAGGAATGAACCTGCCGCGGATCGCCGTGCATCGGCGACCCCGCATCGGCTTGCTCGCCACCGGGAACGAGCTGGTGCTGCCGGGCCAGACGCCGGGGCCGAACCAGATCGTCGCCTCCTCCGGCTACGGATTGGCGGCGATGATCCAGCGCTGGGGCGGCGCGCCGATTGTGCTCGGCATTGTTCGGGACGACACCGCCGCCATCGTGCAGGCACTGCGCAGCGCCCGGGATTGCGATTTGCTGGTCACCTTGGGCGGCGCCTCTGTGGGCGACCACGACCTCGTGCAGGCGGCACTGAAGCAGGCAGGCGGGTCGCTGGATTTCTGGAAGATCGCGATGCGGCCCGGCAAGCCGCTGATGTTCGGCCATGTCGGCGCGCTGCCGCTGCTGGGCCTGCCGGGCAATCCGGTCTCGGCTTTGGTATGTGCCCTGCTCTTCCTGCGGGCGTCGGTGCTGAAGATGACCGGGCGCAGCGACATCGCGCTCCCGTTAACGACAGCCCGGGCCGGCGCGCCGCTAGCGGCCAACGACCAGCGTCAGGATTATCTCCGCGCCGGCATTGCCCGCGATGGCACTGGCGAGTTGACGGCCACCGCCTTCAAGACCCAGGACAGCTCCATGGTGTCGCTGCTGGCCCAGTCCGGCGCACTGATCGTCCGCCGCCCGCATGCGCCTGCCGTGGCTGCCGGCGGCCCTGTGGAAATTCTGCTGCTGGACGAGGCCGGGTTGGGCTTCTGATTTCCTGCGCCGAGCCAAACAGCCGCGTTTTTCAACGCATTGATGTCCGTCCCGAAATTTTTGTTTGACGGCACTCCCGAACCAAACTAGAACATGTAGCTAAGTTGCCTGTTTGTTCCACATGTTGTTGTGGATAAATTTGGAGGGCCTAAGGTGCTGACCCGAAAACAATATGAGCTGTTGATGTTCATCAACAAGCGGCTCAACGAGTCGGGCGTCTCGCCCTCCTTCGACGAGATGAAGGAAGCGCTGGATCTGAAGTCGAAATCCGGCATCCATCGCCTGATCACGTCGCTGGAAGAGCGCGGCTTCCTCAAGCGCCTGGCGCACAAGGCGCGGGCGCTGCAGGTGCTGAAGCTGCCGGAGGCGGTCGCCATCTATCCGCAACCGGTCGGCATCGAGGGCCGCCGCGGCGCACCGGGCTTGCGCGAGGTCGATGGCGGCGGGTTCACGCCCCAAGTCATCAATGGCGGCTTCCGCCCCAGCCTTCCGGGCGCCACCACGGCGCAGGAAGCGTCGGCGATCACCCTGCCCCTCTACGGCCGCATCGCCGCCGGCACGCCGATCGAGGCGCTGCGCGACAACTCGACCACCATCGACGTGCCGTTCAGCCTGCTCGGCAAGGGGACGCATTACGCACTCGAGGTCGCGGGCGATTCGATGATCGAGGCCGGCATCATGGATGGCGACATCGCGCTGATCCGCAATGGCGAGGTCGCGGAGACGGGCGAGATCGTCGTGGCGCTGGTGGACGAACAGGAAGCCACTCTGAAGCGCCTGCGCAAGAAGGGCGCTTCCATCGCGCTCGAGCCGGCCAATCCCGCCTACGAGACCCGCATCTTCGGGCCCGACCGGGTCAAGATCCAGGGCAAGCTGGTCGGTCTGTTCCGCCGCTACTAGCGTTTGTCCCGGCGCTATTTCTTCAGCGCCGCATTCAGCAGCCAGCGATGGCCGAACGGATCGCCCACCACGGCGAAACGAGCGCCCCAGAACTCGTCGCGCGGTTCGGTGGCGCCGGTACCACCGGCATCCACCGCACGTTTGAAGGTGGCGTCCACGTCTGACGGCTCATCGAAATTAAGCGCGATGCCGACTGGCGGGATTTGCCCTTCCTTTGGTGCCGACCCACCGTCGTATTCGACGAACTCGTCGCTGAGGAACACCGTGCCGCCGTTCAGGGAAAGCGCTGCATGCATCAGCCGTTTGCCGTCCTCGGCCGGCAGCCGCATCTGCTCGGTGGCGCCGAAGACTTTTCCGTACCAGTCGATCGCCTGAGCAGCGCCGCGGATAGTGAGATAAGGGATGACGGTTTGCGGCTTGCAGATCTGCGCCAGATAGACGTCGAGTTGGTCGTACGTGCCACCGAAGCCTTGCGTCATGCTGTCGAAGCCGGCTTTGAAGATCGCGCGCTCCTCGGCACTCGCGTTCAAGGGCTCGAAGGTCAGCGAGATGGTCGTCTTGCCATCCTGCTCGGTGAAACTCGTGGTGTTCAGCATTTCCATCGGCCAGCCCGGCGCCATGGGATGGCGCGTCATGCCGCCCTTCGGGTCGGAAAACGACACGATGTAGCTGAGCCGCTCCGGCGGCGAAATCTCGCGGAAAATCCAGCGGCCCCACATCATGCCGCCATCCGGCGCCTTCATGCCGTAGAGGAACATGCCGCCCGGCCGCAGATCGACCTTGCATTCGACCATTTGCAAGCCCTTCGGTCCCCACCATTGGCGCAGCTGCTGCTCTTCGGTATGGGCGCGGAAGACGACATCGCGCGGCGCGTTGACGACACGGGCGATGCGGAACACAGGATTGTCGGCCATCGCGAGGCACTCCTTTATTTAACTACTCGGTTTATTACAAAACGGCGATTGGCCGTCAACCGCAAATCTCAGGGCTCCCGCGACCGTTGCGGCCAGAAGCGGCTCCATGGCCGCTCGCCTTGATAATCGCGGACGGTGTCCACTTGAACCTCGCGGCCTTTGAGCCACACCGCATGCGTTCCCGCATCGCGCAGGTCGAAGAAATCGATCAGGTTCGCCCGCCGACGGCAGGCGCGGCGCGCCGGTTCGAGACTGATCAGCAGCCCCGGCTGACGGCAATCCTCGGCCAAGGCCTGTGGGCTCAGCGCAATGTTGACCTGCTGGCCTGCGCGTTTGAGCACGCAGCCGATCGCGTCACAGCGCAGCGTGCCGTCGGCGCTGGCAGTGCCGGGCTGCGGCCAGGCGCTTGCCGCCTCTTCCCCGGCCCTGCGCGTCCAGGTCTCGCGCCGGAATTTGTCGGCGCTGGCTTGCGAGAACATCAGCCGGCCGGACGCATCGCGCACGGCGACCACTTCGGCATCGTCGGAAACCAGAATGTCGGGCGGCGCATGCCAGGCGAAGGACAGCAAAGCAATGGCGATGGGAACGAACCCAAGCGCGCGCCACCTGCGTTGCCACAGGCACAGCCACAATCCGCCTAGGGTCAGCAGCGGCAAGGCATAGGCCGGTAACGCCGGCAGCACCGGCGAGGAGCCGGGCCAGGACGCCACCGTCTTCGCCACCCAGATGATGGCGGACAGGCCCCAGCGCATCGGTTCCAGCGCCAGCTGCTCGAGGCCGAACGGCATCAGCAGCATGGCCAGCAGGCCCCACGGCATCACCCAAAAGCCGGTGATCGGCACCGCCAGCATGTTGGCGACGGTGCCGTAGAGCGCCACGCGATTGAAATGGTAGAGGCCGAACAGGCCGCTGGCGGTGCCGGCGATCACCGTCGTCAGCACCACGCCAGCCAGATAGAAGCCGATGCGGTTGAGCGGCGATGGCTCAATGGTCGGATGCGCCGCCCGCCAGCGCGCCAGCCTAGGCTGCAGCCATTCCCAGCCGGCGATCAGCGCGATCACGGCGGCAAAGGACATGTGGAAACTGGCGCTGAGCAGGCTTTCGGGCGCGATCAGCAAGATCGCCATTGCTGCCAGCGCGACGGTGCGCATCGATAGCGGATTGCGGTCGAACAGGATCGCCAGCAGCGCTACCGCCGCCATGATGAAAGCGCGTTGTGCCGGGATAGGACTGCCGGCGAGCAGGAGATAGAAGAAAGCGCCGAGCAGGGCCAGCACGGCGGCCCACTTCTTGATGGGATAGCGCAACGCCAGCGGTTCGATCAGCGCCAGCAGCAAACGGAAGCCGCCCAGCAGCAACGCCACCACCAGCACCAGATGCAGGCCTGAGATCGAGAGCAGATGCGCCAAACCTGAATCGCGCATGGCCTGCAAGGTGTCTGGTGGAATGCCGCTTTGCTCGCCGGTGAGCAGCGCCGCCGCCATCGCGCCCTCGGCCGAGCCATCCACCAGCCGCGCCGTGGCGCGTTGGCGCAGGCTCTGGATCAGATCGCTCCAGCCGCTGCGTTCGCCATCCGCGATCCTGGTGACGGGCGAGATGGCAAAGCCGACGCCGCCCAGGCCGCGAAACCACGCGTCGCGCTGGAAGTCGTAAGCGCCGGGCGCGGCTGGCGGCGATGGCGGAGTCAGCACCGCGCGCAAGGACACCCGCTCGCCGATCTGCATTGCCGTGTCGCCACGGCGCACGCTGACGCGGATGGCGGCCGGCGGCGTTCCCTGCAGCCGCTCGATCGTGAGATTTTTCAATCGCACTCTGATGCCTTGCGGCAGCGGTTCGATTTCCTCGATCGTGCCGGTGACCAGCGTCGGTCCGATCTCCCGCTGCAACACGGGGGCCGCGACCCAATCGCTGCGCCATTTGGCCGCCACGAAGCCTGCGCAGACGATCAGCGCGGACAATCCTAAAACGCGCAGCGTGGGATGGCGCCACGTCAGGGCCAGCAACGCCGCGACAACGGCAACTGCAACCAGACCCATCCATAACGCCGGCTCCTGCGGCAGCAGGAAGTAGAGGCCAACGCCAACGCCGAATCCGGCCGGCAGCCACAGTGCCCAGCGCGATCTTTCCTCGGCCAGCTGGTCCGCAGGCCAGGTGCCGATTCGGTGCAGGAAAACGAACGGTCGGGATGCGCCGAAACCGCTGGATATCGGCCTTGCAGCAGGCTTTGACAGTGACGGCTCGCTCACTATGCTACAGCCCCTTCGCGCCGCCCGCGCCGTTTTGCCGTTCAGGATTGCCCATGAAGGTCGTCACCCGTTTTGCCCCCTCGCCGACGGGGTTTCTGCATATTGGCGGCGCCCGCACAGCGCTGTTCAACTGGCTGTTCTCGCGCCATCACGGCGGGCGCTATCTGCTGCGGATCGAGGATACAGACCGGGCGCGTTCGACCAAAGAGGCGATTGACGCCATTCTCGACGGCCTGTCCTGGCTGGGCCTGGATTGGGACGGCGAGCCGGTGCTGCAGTTCGCCCGCGCCGCACGTCACGTCGAGGTGGCGCGGCAAATGCTGGATCGCGGCCAGGCCTATTATTGCTATTCGACGCCGGAAGAGCTCGAGGCGATGCGCCAGAAGGCCCGCGCCGAGGGCAAGCCCATCCGCTACGACGGCACTTGGCGCGATCGCGATCCCAAGGAGGCGCCCACCGGCGTCAGGCCGGTGATCCGCCTGCGCGCGCCGCTCGATGGCGAAACGGTGGTCGAGGATCTGGTGCAAGGCACGGTGACGGTGCAGAACGCGCAGCTCGACGACATGGTGCTGCTGCGCGGCGACGGCACGCCGACCTACATGCTGGCGGTGGTGGTGGACGATCACGACATGGACATCACCCATGTCATTCGCGGCGACGACCATCTCAACAACACCTTCCGCCAGATCCAGGTCTATCGCGCCATGGAATGGGACGTACCGCGCTTTGCCCATATCCCGCTGATACACGGTGCCGATGGCGCCAAGCTCAGCAAGCGGCACGGAGCGCTTGGCGTCGACGCCTATCGCGACATGGGCTTCCTGCCGGAAGCCTTACGCAACTATTTGCTGCGCCTGGGTTGGGGGCATGGCGACGAAGAGATCATTCCCACCGAAAAAGCCATTGAATGGTTCGATCTGGCCGATGTCGGACGCGCCGCCTCGCGGTTCGACATGGACAAGCTTACCAATCTCAATGCCCATTACCTGCGGCAGAAGCCGGACGACGAGCTGTTGCCGTTGGTCCTGCCGCGAATCGAAAAGACTGCCGGGCCGTTGGATGACGCGCTGCGCCGGCGGGTACTTGCCGGGATGAACGGCGTCAAGCAGCGCTCGCGGACATTGGTCGAACTCGCCGACAATTTGAAATTCTACGCCGTGCGCGGGCCAGTGACGCCCGATGCCAAGGCGGCGGGCCTGCTGACCACCGAGGCAAAAGCCTCATTGGCGGGCCTAGTGCCGGTTCTGGAGCAGGCCACCGAGTGGTCGGAAGCCGCGCTGGAAGCAGCGGTGAAGGCCTTTGCCGAAAGCCGCGGTGCGAAGCTGGGCTCCGTGGCGCAACCGCTGCGCGCGGCGCTGACCGGCAGCACCATGTCGCCTGGAATTTTCGAAGTGCTGGCAATCCTGGGACGGGACGATTCTATCAGTCGAATCAAGGCATCTGCGTAGGACAGGCTTGCTTCTGCTGCAATTGCGAATGCGCAATAAACCCACTAAGGTACCGTCAAAATCGCATCAAACCTGCGCGCCATAGTCGGCTGCCGGGACCAAGCCAGGAAGGAAAAACATGGCCAAAACCAATAAAGCCGCTGCCGCAGGCAAACCCGCCCTCAAACCCGTTGCTGGGGGCGCCAAAAAGGCGATGAAGCTTTCCGACCCCAATTCCGGCAAAAGCTGGGACTTGCCCGTGATGTCGGGCTCGCTGGGCCCCGACGTGATCGACGTGCGCAAACTTTACGCCGACGCCGGCGTCTTCACCTACGATCCTGGCTTCACCTCGACCGCTTCCTGCCAATCCAAGATCACCTTCATCGACGGCGACGAAGGCATCCTGCTGCATCGCGGCTACGACATCGCCGAGCTCGCGGAAAAATCCGATTTTATGGAAGTGGCCTACCTGCTGCTTAACGGCGACCTGCCCGACGAAACGCAGAAGAACAAGTTCGAATACGACATCTCGCGGCACACCATGCTGCACGAGCAGATTTCGCAGTTCTATCGCGGCTTCCGCCGCGATGCGCATCCGATGGCCGTCATGTGCGGCGTGGTCGGCGCGCTGTCGGCGTTCTATCACGACTCGCTGGACATCAACGATCCGCACCAGCGCATGGTGGCCTCCTACCGGCTGATTGCCAAGATGCCGACTATCGCCGCCATGGCCTACAAGTATTCGCTGGGCCAGCCGTTCATTTATCCGCGCAACGATCTGAAATACGCCGAAAACTTCCTGCACATGATGTTCGCGGTGCCGGCCGAGCCCTACAAGATCAGCCCGACCCTGGCGCGTGCCATGGATCGCATCCTGATCCTGCACGCCGATCACGAGCAGAACGCTTCGACCTCGACCGTCCGCCTGGCAGGCTCTTCCGGCGCCAATCCCTTCGCCTGCATCGCTGCCGGCATTGCATCGCTCTGGGGGCCCGCTCATGGCGGCGCCAACGAGGCGGTACTGAACATGCTGATGCAGATCGGCGACAAGAAAAACATCACCGAGTTCATCAAAAAGTCGAAGGATCCCAACGACAATTTCCGTCTGATGGGCTTCGGGCACCGCGTTTACAAGAACTACGACCCGCGTGCCAAGGTGATGCAGAAGACCTGCAATGAGGTCCTGGCGGAGATGGGCGTCAAGAACGACCCGCTGCTGCAGCTGGCGGTCGAGCTGGAGCGCATTGCGCTGCAGGATGACTATTTCATCGAAAAGAAGCTCTATCCCAACGTCGATTTCTATTCCGGCATCATCTTTCGCGCCATGGGCATACCGGTGAGCATGTTTACCGTGCTGTTCGCCGTCGCGCGCACCGTGGGCTGGATTTCGCAGTGGACGGAAATGGTCGATGATCCCTCGCAGAAGATCGGCCGTCCGCGTCAGCTCTATACCGGTGCTGACAAACGGCCTTACGTACCCGTAAAAAAACGCAAGTAGCTCCATATTGCTTCAGGAACCGCGGCCCCCATGCCGCGGTTTTTGGTTCATGCGCACCGGCTTTGCCAGCCGGTGAGGGCAGGTCTATGCTGCGTGCGAATGCGCTGGAATTGATAAGCGCGACGGGAGGCCCAGTGGCGGGAAAACAGGGATTCTCAGGAGTTGGTCCACCCGACCGGGGCCAGTCCCCGCGCGCCGCTGCCAATCGGGATCGTCTGGTTCGAATGGCGCCGCCAGCCAACGACAATCGCGGTCAGGGCGTCAGCCTGGGCAGGCTAAGCTTCACTGGCTTGCGTGTGTTGTTTGTAGCCGGAAGCATCGCGGTGCTGGCCCTGCTGGCTGCCGCTGCGGGTCTCGTCTGAATCTACGCGGGCGCGCCGGTCTGAATCAGTTCGATTTTATAGCCGTCGGGGTCCTCGACGAACGCGATCACCGTGGTGCCATGCTGCACCGGACCGGCAGGACGCGGGATCTTCACCCCTTCCGCCGCCAGACGCTCGCACACCGCATAGGCGTCTGGCACACCGATCGCCAGATGGCCGAAAGCGGTGCCCATCTCGTAGCCGTCGTCCTTGCCCCAGTTGTAGGTCAGTTCGATGACCGCATTGCTGCGCTCTTCGCCGTAACCGACGAAAGCCAGGGAATACTTGCCGCCCGGCACGTCACGCTTGCGCAACACTTTCATGCCCATGAGGCGGGTGTAGAAATCGAGCGATTTGTCTAGATCCTTGACGCGGATCATCGTGTGCAGCATGCGATAGCCGGACGCGTCATTCGTTTGCGCCTTGTCCATCGCCCCGCTCCTAGCCGTCGATGATCATGGCGGCGAAGGTCGCTTCCGCCACCAGTTTGCCATCGACCTTGCACTCGCCGCTGAACTTCCAGACCGGACCGCGGTTCTGCTCCTTGCGCACATGCAGCTCGATGCGATCGCCCGGCACCACCGGTTTGCGAAAGCGGGCGCGGTCGATCGCCATGAAATAGACCTTCTTGCCCTCGAACTCAGCGCCCAGCGTCTGAACCACCAGCACGGCGGCCGTCTGCGCCATGGATTCGACGATCAGCACGCCCGGCATCACCGGCATGCCGGGGAAATGCCCTTGGAAAAACGGCTCATTGATCGACACGTTCTTGATGCCGACAGCGCTCTCGCCTTTGCGCAGTTCGACGACGCGGTCGATCATGAGAAAAGGGTAGCGATGCGGGATCATTTCCACGATCCGGCTGATATAGACGGTCGCCACGTCGTCCAGTTTTTCGGCAGCCTGGCTCACGATGCCCTACCTAATGTCCTGAAATAGCGCAGTTTATTTGCCACCGCGCCCCCACGGACGGCCCCAATTGCTGTTGTGCCCGAACCTGGCCGGAAATTCAATCCCACGGCAACCCGACAGCGTGCCTCTGTCACTTTATTTCCGCCGGCAGAGAAACGGTCACTTCGGGCAAACGCTGATTGAGCGTCTCGAGCGAAAGCTGGGTCAGATCCTCCCCGTCCTGCAAATACACGACGGCCTCCCGTCGGACGACCAATTCGATGGCTCGAGCGCGGGCCAGTTCCTCGATCACCTGCAGCAGGGTGCGGCTGATCTCGCCATTGGCGTTGTTGAAAGCCTCGTCGATCTGCCGGCGGCGGGCCCGGAATTCGGCCGTCGTCAAATTGACCTTTTCCTGCAGACCTCGCCGTTTCTCCGAATAGGCTTCGGTGGAAAGCGAGCTACGCTGACGTTCGATGCCTTCCTCCTCCGCCTGCAGGCTCCGCTGCTGCTGGTCGGCGGACAGCTGGTATTTCTCCTGCTCCGTCTGCATCTGCCGCTGCAAAGCCTGTGCGGCAGTCGAGCGCCGCAGTATGGAGACGATATCGACCACCGCGACATTGAAAGCGGCTGTATCGGGTGCGACGGGTGCGGGCGGCGCGATCGGAACGGTGGATCGTGGCTGTGCCGGGCGCCCGGACTGTTGCGCAATTGCAAGCGAAGGCACAGCCGCCAGCGCTACCAGCGCCGCGAGCGCTGCTCGACGCATCAACCTAGAACCGCGTGCCGAAGCTGAAGCGGAAATTCTCGACCTCGTCGTAAGACTGCTTCATGACCGGAATGGCGTAGTCGATTCGGATTGGGCCGAACGGCGAAAACCACTGCAAGCCCAGGCCACCCGCGACGCGCAAGGCATGAGGATCCTTGATGTTGCCGCCCTTCTCTTCCGTGTGCCAGGACGACCCTGCATCTACGAAAGCCTTGCCGAAAATGCCGAATTCTGGCGGCAATCCCAGAGGGAAGCTCAATTCCAGCGAGCCGGTGTAGTAGTAGCGGCCGCCCAAGGCGTCATCGGTGGCGGTATCGCGCGGGCCGGCACCGCCGACGGCGAAGCCGCGCAGATTGTCGCCGCCAAGAAAGAAGCGGTTTGAGATGCGCAGATCATCGTTGATTGGCAAGATAACGCCTGCCTCGGCGGTGGCCGAAGCAACCACCTGTTCGAAGATCGGATAGTAATAGGCGCCCTGCAGCTTGTTGCGAATATAGCGTTCGTTGCCGCCCAGACCGGCAATGTCGATCGCATGACGCAATATGTAACCGGAAGTCGGCACCTGACGGTTGTTGCGGACGTCGTAGGTCAGGACGGAACCGATTTCGGAAGTGAGGGCTTTGCCTTCCTGGTCCTTGATGTATCTGGACGCGTTATTGTCGACGTTTCGAATGTCGTCCTGGCGCAGCGTATAGCGCAGATTGTGGCGGGTATTTTCGGTCAGGGAATAGCCCGCACGCAGGGCGAAGCCGATCGAAGTCTGGTCGTAAGACAGATCGTCGCTGTCGGTGCGCGCGATGCGGAAAACGTCGAAGCCGGCCGCGACGTCGCGATCGAGGAAATAGGGTTCCGTGAAGGAAAGATCGATCTGCGTCGATTCGGTTCCAATCGAGAACCCCAGACGCAGGTCCTGTCCACGTCCCAGAAGATTGCGCTCGCGGATACTGACGTCGCCCAACAGGCCGGAAGCCGATGAGAACCCCGCGCCGAAGCTCAACTCGCCGGTGCTCTGCTCCACCACCGTGACATCGACGATAGTCTTGTCCGGCGCCGTGCCAGGCTGATTGGCGACGTCGACTTTTTCGAAGAAACCCAGATTGCGCAGGCGCTGCTGCGAGCGGCGCAACTTGGCGGTATTGAACGCGTCGCCTTCGACAATGGTGAATTCGCGGCGGATCACCTTGTCCAGCGTACGCGAATTTCCCGAGATATTGATACGCTCGACATAGACGCGCGGACCTTCCTGGATCTCGAAAGTAAGGTCGATGACCAGCTTGTCCTTGTCGCGCCGCACGTTGGGGCGAATATCGACGAAAGCATAGCCCAGGCTGCCGACCGCCTCGGTCAGGAACGCAATGGTGTTGTCGACTTCCTCGGCGTTGTACCAGTCGCCCTCACGAATGCTGACCAGCGGCTTGAGGGCATCGACGTCGAGCTTGTCGAACCGCGTAGTGACATCGATCTTGCCGAATTTGTAACGCTCGCCTTCGTTCAATGTGTAGGTGATGAAGAAGGCGTCGCGATTGGGCGTCAATTCGGCCACAGCCGAGACTACCCGGAAGTCGGCATAGCCTTCCGACAGATAGAAGCGGCGCAGCAATTCACGGTCGAAATTGACGCGATCCGGATCGTAGCGATCGTCCTGCGACAGCACGCGGAACCAAGCCGATTCCTGGGTGCGAACTACGTCGCGCAGGGAGCCGTCCGAGAATTTTTCGTTGCCGATGAAGCTTATGCGCTGGATGCCGGTGAGCTCGCCTTCCTCGATCTCGAAGACGAGATCGACGCGATTCTGCTCCAGCTGGATGATCTTGGGTTCGACCTGAACGGCGAAACGGCCGCTGCGGCGGTAAAGCTCGAGCAGTCGCTTGACATCGGCCTGAACCTTGGCGCGGGTGAACACGACGCGCGGACGCAGCTGCACTTCCTGGCGCAGCGCGTCATCGTCCAGCCGCCGATTGCCCTCAAACGCAATGCGATTGATGATCGGGTTTTCCACCACCTTGATGACCAGATCATCGCCCTGTCGCGAAAACGCGACGTCAGCGAACAGGCCGGTGGCGAACAGCGTCTTGAGCGAGGCGTCGAGCTTGGCGGGATCGAAGGGATCGCCGATGGCGACCGTCAAATACGAGCGAACCGTGTCCGGCTCGACGCGATTGTTTCCTTCGACGTTGATGCGCTGGATGACGCCAGAAGTGACAAGACCGCCTCCCGGACGCTGGGTTTGCGCCAGCGCAGGACCGGCCAGACCGACCATAAGCAGCGCAAAGGCGCCGGCGATCGCGGTAACGAACCTGATCACGTTTCCCCCAAAACCGGGTTTACAACAAATTGGGCTATTGCCCTATTTTTCCTACCAGTTCTGTTACTTTTAGCAGTACCAGATCGTTCCAGGTAGCGAAAACTACGAGACAAAGAACTAGGGCGAGGCCGAATCTCAGCGCGTATTCCTGGGTGCGCAAGCTGAGGGGCCGGCCACGGACGGCTTCGAACAGATAGAACATCAGGTGACCGCCGTCGAGCATCGGCACCGGCAGCAGATTGAACACTCCCAGGGTGACTGAAAGTCCGATTACCAGCATGACCACCGCTTCCCAGCCGATCTGGGTGGCCTCGCCCGATACTTTCGCAATGCGCAGCGGTCCGCCGATCTCGTTGGCCGGACGCAGGCCCAGCACGATCTGCTTGATGACGGTGAAGATCGTCTGCGTCATGAACACGACCTGCTCGCCGGCATGCCGCATGGCGCTGAGCGGGCCGAGGCGCTGATGCTCGCTGACCACCGCGTTCTTGAAACCGAGCTGGCCGATTTCCTTTTTGGCGCCGTCAGGCTGAGTTGCGGTAACCCGTGCCGGCACGGCTTGAAGGGTCAGCGGCTGGCCCTGGCGTTCGACGGCGACACTCAATGTCTTTTCCGGACTGGCGACGATGATATCGCGCAAGGCCATGAAGCTCACGATGTCCTTGCCGTTCACGGACACAATGCGGTCGCCCGGCTTCAGCCCGGCCTTGTCGGCCGGCGTGCCGGCATCGACCGAGCCGATGATCGGCAGGGCATTGAGGCTGAAGATGCCCAGTTCGCCCAGCCGATGGGAGGTGCCGAAACGATCAACGTAATCGCGCACCGCAGGCTTGATGGTCACGTCGATGCGCCGATCGCCGCGCTGCACGGTTACCGGAATGGAAATGCCGGGATTGATCTGCGCCGTTTGCAGCACGTCCTCGAAGCTGTCGATGCTGCGGCCGTCCGCCGCCACGATGCGATCGTTGGGCTGGAGACCTGCCGTCGCTGCCGCTCCGCCCGGCTCCACCAGTCCGATCACCGCCGGGGTGTAGGAGCGGCCCACGATCATGAACAGCACCATGAGCGCAATCACGGCGAACAGCAGATTGGCCAGCGGACCGCCGGCAACAATCGCCATGCGCTGCCACACCGACTTGGCATGGAAGCTGCCGCGCCGTTCCTCCGGCGTCAGGCCGGACTGATCGGTGGGACCGCTGGCGGCATCGGCGTCGCCAAAGAACTTCACGTAACCGCCCAGCGGCAGGGCGCTGATGCGCCAGCGCGTGCCGCTTTGCTTGCCGGTCCAGCCGTAGATTTCCGGGCCGAAGCCGATGGAGAATGTGTCCACCCGCACACCGCAGCGACGGGCGATCAGGAAATGCCCCATCTCGTGCACGAACACCAGCAGGGTCATGATCACCAGGAACATGACGATGTTGTTCAAGATCCAGTCGACGATTTCCATATCCCTACCCTATCGGCGACGATTAGCTGAGCCGCCCGACGATTTCGCCGGCGCGCGCGCGCGCCAGCGCATCGATCGCGAAAACGTCCTGCAGGCTGCGCAACACGCCATCAATGCGCGGCTCGGCGGCCAGCCGCACCAACGTGTCTTCGACAATACGCGCGATATCGAGAAAGCCGATGCGCTGTTCCAGAAACGCCTGCACCGCCACTTCGTTGGCGGCATTGAGCACCGCTGGCACCGACCCGCCGGCGGTCAACGCCTCGCGCGCCAGACGCAAGGCGGGAAATCGCACCGGATCGGGCGCTTCGAACGTCAGCGCTGCCAGACGCGTGAAGTCCAGCCGCTCCGCAGGCGTGGTCATGCGCTGCGGCCAGGCCAAGGCATAGGCGATTGGCGTTCGCATGTCGGGCGTGCCGAGCTGCGCCAGGATGGAGCCATCGACGTAGCCAACCATGGAATGGATGACCGACTGTGGATGGACGATGATTTCAATGCGCTCGGGCGCCAGCGGAAAAAGATGAGCCGCCTCGATCATCTCCAGGCCCTTGTTCATCAAGGTGGCCGAATCGACGGAAATTTTCGCGCCCATATCCCAATTGGGGTGCGCTACCGCCTGCTCCACAGTGGCCGTTGCCATGTCGGCAAGACTCCAGTTGCGGAACGGGCCGCCGGAGCAGGTCAGTACGATGCGCTGGATCTGCTCGGGATGAGCGAAATCGAATATCTGGAATATGGCCGAGTGCTCGCTGTCGACCGGCAGCAAGGTGGCGCCGGACTCGCGCAGGGTCTGCATCACCAGATCGCCGGCACACACCAGGGTTTCCTTGTTGGCCAGTCCCACAACGGCGCCGCGCCGGAGCGCCGCCAGGGTCGAAGCCACGCCCGCGGCGCCCACGATGGCAGCCATCACCCAGTCGGCCGGACGCTCGGCGGCAGCAACGACGGCCTCGGGACCGGCTGCCGCCTCGATTTCGGTGCCCGCCAGCGCTTCCTTCAGGGCCTTGTAGCGCGACGGATCGGCGACCACGGCCAGCCGGGGGCGCAGACGGCGCGCCTGGTCGGCCAGCAGTTCGACATTGGTGTTGGCGGTCAGCGCCTCGACGGCAAAATTCTCACGCTGACGTTCGATAAGGTCGACCGTGCTGCAGCCGACCGAGCCGGTGGAGCCCAGAATGCTGATGCGACGGGGTCGCGTTTGCGCAAGGGAAGCAGGTTTCACTGCCATGGCATCGCCCCGCCGCCCAACATGCGTACGCCGGCGACAAAGACCGCAGCCGCCACGAGCCCGTCGATACGGTCCAGAATCCCGCCATGGCCGGGCAGAATCGAGCCACTGTCCTTCACGCCGAAATACCTCTTCACCGCCGATTCCGCTATATCGCCGATCTGCGCCACCGGCGCCAGAATCATACTGAATACCACCGCTGTCAGCACATCAGTCCCAAGGATTAGGGCCGCAATGAGGCCGCATAGTCCGGCCGCCAACGCTCCGCCGCCCAAGCCCGCCCAGGTCTTGTTGGGACTGATGAGTGGCGCCAGTTTGGGACCGCCAATTCCCTTTCCGGCGAAATAGGCACCGGTATCGATGGCGGCAACGGTGGCGAACAGCCACAACACGGTGGGCAGGCCCCAAATCGCCTCGTGTCGCAACCACAGCAACGCGGCCACCGGCAGGCCGACGTAAACCAGCCCGGCCAGCGCCCAGCCGATCCGCCGCCAGCCGCCGGTCAGCCGAAGCCATTCGCCCAGCGCCACGGCGGCGACGACGCCGAGCAGCAGATCGTACCAGGGAAAGCCACGCCAGGCCGCCAGCCCGGCGATCGTCGCCAGCACCACGCCGGAGACGATCCGCAGGCCAAGCTGCGCGAAGCCGCGCTGCCTAGGCGGAGACGGCGCCGTATCTGCGTTCACGACGGGCGAAATCGGCAAGTGCCGCTTCCAGATGGGCCTTGCCGAAATCGGGCCACAGCGTATCGACGAACATCAGCTCGGCGTAGGCCGACTGCCACAGCATGAAATTGCTCAGCCGCTGCTCGCCGCTGGTGCGGATCAGCAGGTCGGGATCAGGCATATCGGCGGTCATCAAAGCGCGGGACAACGAGGT
>JAQSWP010000232.1 GCA_029266575.1 Alphaproteobacteria bacterium
CTCGATGGTCCGGTCGGCGCCGAGCTGGTTGATCTTCTCCGCCATCTTGCCGTAGTACTCATAGCCCTTGGTCTTGGCGAGATGGTCGCCGGCGAAATTGTAGTGATCCAGCACCGTCTGGTAGTAGCCGCCGATGTACTTCATCGCCATCTCGCGCGCCCGCTCGGCACTCTTGTCGACGAAGGTCCAGCCGGCGGCCACCGGCTGCGGCGCGTCGACCCCGTTCACCTCGCGATAGATCGAGCGATATTCGTCGAGCTCCTTGGCCACCTCGCGCCACGGCTTCTGCGGGATGATGAGAATGCCGAGGCCAAGCTTGGCCATGATGCGGGCGCTCTCGGGCGAGACGGCAGCGGCGTAGGTGCGGCCGCGGAAGGACTTGAACGGCTCGGGACGAATGGCGGCGCGCGGCTGCTTGACGAACTTGCCGTCATATTCGCACCAGCCGCGCTCGAGGCCCTGCAGGATCATCTCGGCGCCTTCGACGAAGCGCTCGCGGCTTTCGCCCATGTCGACCCGGAAGCGGTCGAACTCGACCTTGCCGGCGCCGCGGCCCAGCCCGAGGATCATGCGGCCGCCCGAAAGATTGTCGAGCATCGAGATCTCTTCGGCCACCCGCAGCGGATCGTGCCACGGCACCACGATCACCATCGAGCCCAGCTTGATGGTCTTGGTGCGGCCGGCCATGTAGGACAGGAACTGCGTCACGTCCGGACACATCGTGTAATCGGTGAAGTGATGCTCGACCGACCAGATCGATTCGAAGCCCAGCGGCTCGGCGAGTTCGGCCAGTTTCAACTCGTCGCGATAGACCTGGAAATCGGAGACCTTCTTGCCCGTGTTCTGGAACACGACTGACATGCCGACATGCATGGCAATTCTCCTTTATGAACGCTCGTTCATATCGAATATCCTCGTTCCGGCTGGGTTTGTCCAGCCACCAGCGTGGACAGGGAACGGTAATGCGGACATTGACTGACGAGGAAGCGAAGCTGGTCGAGGCAGGTCGCGCAGTCGCGGCGGTGGTCGAGAAATTCGCCGGCGTCTGCGAGCGCGATCGCCGCCCGCCGCGCGAGACCTGGGAGGCCTATCGTGCGGCCGGCCTCAAGGGACTTCTGGTGCCCAAGGCGCAGGGCGGCCACGCGCTCTCCGCCTTCGCCATGGCGCATATTTCCGAGGCGATCGGCGCCGCCGACCCCGCCGCCGCGCTGACCTTCATCCCGCAGGAATATTCCATGGCGGCTGTGGCGCGCTATGCCAGCCATCCCTGGCATCACGAAATCCTGCAGACGCTGATGGCCGGCGAGCGACTGACCGGCTTTCTGCTGACCGAACCGCACGCCGGCTCCGATGCCGCCGCCATCGCCACGCATGCCGAGGAGACCACCGACGGCTGGCGGCTCAACGGCAGCAAGGCCTGGGTCAGCAACGCTGCGCACATGGACGAGCATTTCGTCTTCGCCCAGACGCGGCCAGGATCAGGCGCCAAAGGCATTGCCGGGTTCCTGGTGCCGCGCGAGGCGGCGGGGCTGGAGATCGGCGCGCCCTACGACATGCTGGGCGGCCATGTCGCGGCCATCGCCGACGTGCATTTCAAGAACGTGCGCATCGCCCGCGAGCGCATGGTGGTGCCGCCCGGCGAGGGCCTGAAAGCGGCGCTCTCCGCCATCGACCTGGCACGCATCAATGTCGCCGCCATGAGCTGCGGCAGCCTGGGAACCGGCCTCGACGTGGCGCTGCGCTACGCCACCAAGCGGCATGCTTTCGGCCAGGCGATCGGCGAGTTCCAGGGACTGCAATGGGCGCTGGCCGACATCGCCACCGAACTGAAGGCGGCGCGGCTTCTCACCTACGATGCCGCTGAAATCCTCGACCGCGACGGCAAGGCCGCGGCAGCGGCGGCACATGCCAAGAAATTCGCCACGCGCGTCGCGCTGCGCGGACTTGCGCAATGCATGCAGACGCTGGGTTCCAACGGGCTGCGGCACGACTGGCCGCTGGCGCGCCATTTCGCCAACGCCAAGATCTCCGAATGCCTCGACGGCACCACCGAGATCCAGAACGTGGTGATCGCCCGCGAGCTGTTGCGGCCCTATCGCCAGATCATGTCCTAGAACTTCAGGCGGTGGAAAACCGGGCCAGGCAGCAGGCGGATCACCAGCATGATCCAGCGCCAAATCGCCGGGAAATAGCGCACCGGCTTGCCCGTCTGCGCTGCCTGCCACAGATCGCGGGCGCAATCGGCGGCGGAAGCCAGCGGTAGCCCACGCGCCAGGCCGAAGGTCATGGCGGTGTCGAGCGGGCCGGGCTTGGAGAGGGTGAGCGTCACGTTGCTGCGCGCCAGTCGCGCGCGCAGCGGACCGCAGGCGCCGGCCAGTGCCGCCTTGCTGGCGCCATAGACCAGATTCGAGGCGCGCACCCGATCGCCGGCGACGGAACCCACCACCACCAGCCGGCCGCCTTGCCGCCGCTCCATCAGCGGCGCCAGCGCCAGCATCAGGGCGATGGCGGCGCCGGCATTGGTGCTGATGATTTCCTGCGCCAGCGCCGGATCGGCTTCGATCTCGGCCTGGCTGCCCAGCACGCCAAAGGCGATCAGCACGTTGAACCGGCCGGGCAGCGCGGCATCGAGCGTGCCGGCTGCCTGCGCCGCAGCAGCCGGATCGAGCGCGTCGAACTTCATGGTGCGCACGGCCGGCGCGGCGCGCAGCACCAGATCGCGGCCGTCGAGCTCGAGATCCTCGACATCGCGGCCGGCGAGAATAAGCGGCCGGTTGTGGCGCGCGGCATGGCGGGCGAATTCGCGCGCCAGGCCGGACGAGGCGCCGAAGATCGCCCAGGCATCGTCGAGCGCCGGCAGAGATGGCTCGCTCATGGCGCGGTCTCGCGGATTTGCAGACGGCGCGAGAGATCGGACTGGAAGCGGCCCTGCGGATCGATCTCGGCCCAGGCGATGCGCTGGCGCTCCAGCTCGGGATACATGGCGGCCAGGGCTTCCGGCGACAGCGCCGAATCCTTGGCGAGATAGACGCGCCCGCCGCAATCGAGCGTGATCCGCTCCAGCGCCGCCAGCACCTCGGGCGCATCGGCGCGGGCGGGAATGTCGAGCGCCAGAGTATGGCCGCGCATGGCAAACGACAGATAACCGCGGCCGGCGCTGCCCAAAGTCTTCAGCACCGCCAGCAGGCAGCCGGCGCGCGATCTGACCGTGAGCTCCAGCATGCGGCGCAACCCGTCGGCGGCGCGCTCGTCCGGCAGCACGCACTGGAACTGATGGAAGCCGCGCTTGCCGTAGAAGCGGTTCCAGCCGGCAACGGCATCGAGCGGATAGAAGAAGCGTTCGCGCGAAACGACGCGGTCGCGGCCGGCGGCGGGGATGCGCGCCGGCCAGGCGGCATTGAAGCCCTTGCCGATCCATTTCAGCGGCACGAATTCGGGCGGCTTCAGCGGCAGGCGGCGCGCGGGCGCGGCTTTCAATGTGGAGCGGGCTTCCGCCGGCTCGCCGATTTCCAGGATCGAGCGCCCCAGCGACTTGCCGCGCGCCATGGCATCGACCCAGGCGACGGAATAGGTGGCGATGGGACGGTGCGCCTGCAGCGCCAGCAGCAGCGCATCGAGATCGGTAAGCTTGCGCTCGCGCACGGCGATAGCAGGCCTAGCATCGGCTTGCAGCTTGACGGCGGCCTGCACGATGATGCCGGTCAGGCCCATGCCGCCGATGGTGGCGGCGAACAGCGCCGGGGTGGCGATGGGATCGAGGCGGCGGACATTGCCGTCGGCGGTCAGCAGGTCGAGCCATTGCACATGATCGCCGAAGCTGCCGACGCGGTCGTGGTTCTTGCCGTGCAGGTCGGCTGCGATGGCGCCACCGATGCTGACCCAGCCGGTGCCCGGCACCACCGGCAGGCAGAAGCCACGCGGCAGGAAGAGGCGGTCGATCTCGGCCAGCCGCATGCCGGCTTCGCACGCCAGCACGCCGGTTTCGGCATCGAAATCGAGCAGCCGATCGAGCCGCGTCATGTCGATCACATGGCCCGATTCGATCTGCGCCGCATCGCCATAGGCGCGGCCGAAACCGCGTGCCAGCAGCGGCCCGGCCTCGCCCTGCAGCAAGTGCAGCAGTTGCGCGCGGCGCTGCGGGCGCACGACATGGCACAGCGAATGGCGCACGCCGCCAAAGCCGCTCAGCGAACGCAGCACTTCAGCCATGGAATAGCCACAGCAGGGTGCCGATCCAGCCAGCTGCGAACACCAGCATCAAGGGATCGCGCCACAGCAGGCGGAACGGCTCGCCGGGTTTTTCCTCGACCAGGATGATCTGCAGATAGCGCAGCGCGCCGGCCACCACGAAGAGCATGGTGAAATGCAGGCGATCGATCTGGGTTCGTTCGGCCAAGGACGGGTCGGTCACGTACATGACATAGGATAGCACCAGAACGGCCAGAAAGATCGACACGGCGACGTTGAGGAAGCCCTCGTTGTAGCCCGGCCGTCCCGCCTCGCCGCCGAGATTGAGCGCCGCCACGACATCGTCGCGCCGCCGCGCCAGAGCGGCGAAGACCCCGAACAGAAAGACCACCGCCACCATCCACACCGAAGCCTGCGCCCCCATCAGCGCCGCACCGGCATTGATGCGCAGCACGTAGAGCAGGCCGACAGCCAGCACATCGACGATGGCCAGCCGCCGCAGCAGCAAGGAATAGAGCACGCCCAGGCCGACATAGAGCGCCAGCACTTCGAAGAACAGGCCGTTGAAGCCCCAGGCGAAATAGAGCGCCGGCGCCGCCAGCGCAAGGCAGAGAACGAGCGCGGCCGGCACGCCCACCGCGCCGGCGGGCAGCGGCCGGCGCTGCTTCAATGGATGCTGCGCATCGAGGTGTCGGTCGATGACGTCGTTGAGGCAGTAGAGCGCGGCGGACGCGGCGCAGAACAGCAGCAGCGCCATGCCGACCCTGCTGCCCAGATCGAGATCGATGGTCTGTGTGGTGAAGGCGATCGGAACCAGCAACAGCAGGTTGCGCAGCCAGTCCCAGGGCCGCATCAGCAGCAGCAATCCCCAC
>JAQSWP010000031.1 GCA_029266575.1 Alphaproteobacteria bacterium
CCCAAGTTTCCTCAGCCATTGGTATGAGGCGTATGGTTTAGAAACTGTCTCGGCGGGTGACCTGGGCTCGACGTTCCATGTCGAATGCACCCAACCCGAGGAAGGTCACCATCAGGTGAAACTCGTAATGAATGGACACATTCGTCCGCCAGCCGTCGTCGTAGGGCGTAACGGTGACGGTGACGTTGGTCCGCTCGGGGTCAAGCACGGTGGCAAAGGATTTGGCCAGGGTTTCGAGCTCGGGCTTGGTGATGGTTTTGCGTACCATCGCCGTCCGCGCGGTCTCGTCGACGGCGAAGGTCATGGCGTTGTGAATCAGGAACAGCCGGCCCATTTCCACCATGCCGATCAGAAACGCCATCATGATGGGCGCGACAAAGGCGAATTCCACGGCAGCGGTGCCGCGCCTGTCACGAAGCAAGTGGAGCAGGTGGCGCATGATCGTGCTCAGCGAACGCGAAACTCGGCGGTGCCGGTGAGCGGATAGCTCGAGGCGATGCCGGGATAAGGCAGGATCGGCGAATAGGCGTAGTCGACGCGCACGGTGAGATACATCTCGGCGCCGCCGCCGTTGCAGACCGTCGAGCAATCGACGACTGCGCCGGCGCAGCGGCATTGCGGCACGGCCGAGACCGCGTCAGCCGTCAGGCCAGGCCCCAGAGCCTCTGTAATGGCCGTGGTTACACCGGCCCCGTCCTGCGGGAATAATCCGCCGTATTCGGCGCCGGAGCGGGCGGCCGATTCCAAGGTCATGCTGATGGCCATGCCGCGGCCGAAATCGACCATGCCGACCAGCAGCAGCGCCAGCAGCGGCAGCACCAGGGCGAATTCCACCAGCGAGGCGCCGCGATCGCATGCGAGCATGTTTCGCAAGGTTTTCATCGCCGCACCTATTCCACCAGCCGCACAAGGTCGACCGAGACCGGCTTTACGCCCCGCACCTTGCAGCCGGCGTTGTTCAGTGTCGTGTTGCCGGTAAAGGTGACGACGGCGGCGACGACCTGCGTGCAATCCGGGGCGGCGTATGTATTGTCGCCATTCCACGTGACACGCGTATTGGGAAAGTAGATTCCACCGCTGATCTTAGTCCTGGATCCACCATTGAACTTGCTGTCGGCAGTGCCATTGCGCTGCTGTACGAATGTCAATCCGCGATAGGTATCGCTCGAACCCGTCGGAGCGCTGAGTGTCACGTCGGTATTGGCGTTAATGTCGACCGCGCCGACTGTGCTGGCCGTGGTGCCGGTTAGGATGATCGTGACGCCCGTGCCCTTTACCACCGCCTGCGCTTTGACGTTGAAATTGCCGTCGCGCACGTAATAGGTGCCGGGATTGAGCGTTACGTTCGCGCCCGAGCCGAAGCTGATGCCGCCGCAATAGACGCCAGGGTTTATGGTGACGGTTGCGGCGGAATAGCTTGCATTGGTTGTCGTGCAGCCTCCACCCGTGGGAATGGGCAGCGAAGCATAGGGATCGGGCAGCGGCCACATGTATTCCATCGGCGGCTGCTCGAATTGCGTCGAGGACGAGCCGGAGATGTAAATGCCGCCCGCGCTCCACAGGCTTTCTGCGTACAGCGCGCCCGATCCGCTCATGTAAAGGGCGGAAGACGATTTGGTGTTGGCGGCTAGAGTGCATCCCTGCAGGTTGACCGAAGCACTGCCGCTGGTCTCGACGCCGCGAATGGCGTTCGGCCGCAAGGCCAGTACGCAGGCCTCGCCGGCCACGTGCACCTTGGCGACGGCGCGCGCGGATATCATCGGGTCGACGGCATTGAAGAGCGAGGCGAACAGAAGCGGATGCGGCCGCGAGACGACCGCTTCGACGGCCGCCGGGTCGGTGGCGTAGGTTCCCTGCTCAGGCGGATTGTTCACAGCCACTGATACGACGCCGCCATTCGTGAAGCCGTTGGCGGCGCTGGCGGCACGCCCGGCGCCCGTCACCGCCGCATGCTGGCCGCGCACAAGTTCCATGCCGCCGGAAATAGCCGCAGCGTCGGCCGCCGTCTGCGCCTGGCGGCGCAGCAGGTACATCATGCCGCCTTCGACGCCGAGCCCGAGAGACATCATCACCGCGGGCATGGATGCGGCCACAACCATCAGCGTGTTGCCGTTTTCCTGACTCAGAAGACGCCGCAGAACGCGCAAGGCGCGCGGGAAACCCCACTTACGGTTCAGACCGTCGCTAGCGGTGGCGCGATGCGCTTCGGGGTCACGGGGATGTCGCTGAAACGGCGTCATGGTCTAGAACTTCGACAGATGGTCGATCATGCTGAGAATTGCCGGCCCGATCAGAACGACGAACAGTGGCGGCAGAATGAACGCGACCATCGGCAAGGTCATCAGCACGGGCAGGCGGGCGGCCTTTTCCTCGGCTTTCATCATACGGTTGTCGCGGAATTCGGCGCTAAGCACGCGCAGCGACTGCGACAGCGGCGTGCCGTACTTCTCGGTCTGGCGCAGCGTATTGATGACGGCGCGAATGGAATCGAGATCGGTACGGAGCACGAAATTTTCCATCGCGCGACGCCGGTCGTCGAGGAACGTCAGTTCGATCGAGGTCAGTTGCAGTTCTTCCGCCATTTCGGGCCAGGCCGGTCCCAGTTCGTGCGCCACGCGCTGGAAGGCGGCATCCAGGCTCAGGCCGGCCTCGGCGGCAATCACCAGCAGATCGAGACAGTCCGGAATGGCCTTTTCGAGCTGCTGTTTGCGCCGCTCACGCATGTTGGCGACGTAAATGGCAGGCGCGAGCGCTCCGAGAACGACCGCGCCCAGCACGAACAGCGTGCTGGAGAAGTCTTTCATTTTCCAGAGCGGCATCCATTTGAATAGCATCATGCCCTTGACGCCGAACACGAACGGCAGGGCAAGGCGGGCGAACATGAAATAGACCATGACGTTTTTGCCGCGCAGGCCGGCCTGCGTGAGCTTTACGGCCGCTTTCTCCGCCGAAGCGCCCCGCAGCAGCTTCAGTTTGCGCAGAATGCGTCGCATCAGGTCGGTGACTTCGCTGTCGGGCGTGTCGCCCGCCAGATAATCTTCCTTCATTGCCGCGCGACGGTGCGCCAGCAGGCGCATTTTGGGCCCGATCCGGTCGCGCACCAGCAGGGTCTGCCATATCAACACGGTGATCACGAGCGTTGTCAGGCTCGCCATGACGATGAATATTTCGTCGGGCGTGAAACCCCAATGCGAGAGAAGACGGTCGAGGTTCATATTTCGAACCTCATCATCTTGTTCATCACGAAAATGCCCATGGCGATGCTAAGAATGCCGCAGCTCACCATGATGATGCCGCGCGGATCGGTGAAGAGCGGCGTTACATAGTTGGCGCGTACGGCCATGATGACGAAGAACATCACGAACGGCAGCATGCCGATAATCCAGGCGCTGGCGCGCGCCTCCGACGACATCGCCTTGATTTTCAAGCGCATCTGCCGCCGGCGGCGCAGAATGTCGGCGAGATTGTCCAGGGTTTCGGAAAGATTGCCGCCGGTTTCGCGCTGCAGCGCCAGGCTGACGACGAAGAACTGGAACTCCTGCGTGGTGACGCGCCGCGCCGCGTCGGCCAGCGCCACGTCCATGGGCTGGCCCATCGTTACTGCGCGATCGATCGTGCGGAATTCCAGCCCGACAGGGGCAGGGAATTCGTTGCCGACGATCTGAATCGAATCGCCCAACGGCATGCCGGCGCGCAATCCGCGCACCATGATGTCGATCGCCTCGGGGAACTGCCTGTTGAACCGGTCCATGCGCCGATTGCCCAGCAGGCAAATCAGCGCATAAGGGACGCCAATGCCAAGGCCGATCGCGAGCGGCACCACGATCAGCAACTGAAATCCGACGACTCGCACGCCGACGATGCCCAGTATCACGACGACCAGAGCCGAAACCAGCAGGAAGTTGGAGATCCGGATGTCGTATCCCGTGCGCGTCAGGCGGTTGCGCAGCATCTCGCGCCGCGGCAGCCATCGCTTGACGGCGCGATCGAGGGTGGGAATCGAACTGTCGCTTTCGTCACGCCTGACGCTGGGCAGCGCCTCGTCGGTCAAGGGTTCCTGCGCGGCCTGGAACGTAACGACCCGGCGCTTGCGGAAGCTCGATACCATCATCGCCGCCACCAACAGCAGCAATGCCGCCGACAAGCCGATCAGCAGCGGCAGGATCTGTGCGAGATCGATTTCGAGAAGGGAGGTCATACGATCTCCATCAATTCCTTGTCGAGGCCGTAGAACGCTGCCTTTGGCAGGAAGGCAGGCCTGACTCCGGTGGAACGGAAACGGCCCTTTAGTCGCCCGTCCGCGCCTTCGCCTTCGAACTCGAAAACGAACAGGTCTTGCGCAGTGATCACTTCGCCTTCCATGCCGACTATTTCCATGACGTTGGTGATGCGCCTGATGCCATCGCGCATGCGGGCGATCTGGATCACGAGATGGATCGCCGAGGCGATCTGCTGGCGCACCGCCTTGGGCGACATGTTGAAACCGGCCATGCCGACCATGTTTTCCAGACGGGTCAGGGCTTCGCGCGGCCTGTTGGCATGCAGGGTGCACATCGAGCCGTCATGGCCGGTGTTCATCGCCTGCAGCATGTCGAGCGCTTCCGCGCCGCGCACCTCGCCCAGGATGATGCGGTCGGGGCGCATGCGCAGGGCGTTCTTCAACAGATCGCGCTGGGCCACTTCGCCGGCGCCTTCGATGCTGGCCGGCCGGGTTTCGAGCCGTACGATATGGGGCTGCTGCAGCTGCAGTTCGGCGGCGTCTTCGATGGTCACGATGCGCTCGCCGTGATCGATCATGCGCGACATGGCGTTAAGCAACGTCGTCTTGCCCGACCCGGTACCGCCCGAGATCAGGATGTTCAAACGCGAGCGCGCGGCGATCTGAAGCACCTTCGCCATCTCGACCGAGATGTTGTCGGTCTCGACCATGCGCTCGAGCGTGATCTTCTTCTTGGCGAATTTACGAATCGATATGGTCGGGCCGTCGATGGCCAGCGGCGGAATGATGACGTTGACGCGGCTGCCGTCGAGCAGGCGGGCGTCGACCAGCGGCGTGGTCTCGTCGATGCGCCGGCCGACGCGCGAGACGATGCGCTTGGCGATGTTCAGGACATGGGTATCGTCGCGGAACGTCACGTCGGTCATGTGCAGCTTGCCATGGCGTTCGACGTAAACCTGTTTCGGCCCGTTGACCATGATGTCGGTCACGCTTTCTTCGCTCAGCAGCGGCTCGATGGGACCCAGGCCCAGCATGTCGTCCAGCAGCAACTTGACCAGCTGACGCTGTTCGGTCTGGTTCAGGTGCAGGCTTTGCTCGTTCAGCAGATCCGCCACCAGATCGGCCAGCTGCCGTTCCAGCGCGCCGCGCGGCAATTGCGTGGCTGTGGCAAGATCGAGCTTGTCCATCACGATCGGATGGATGGTGTCGCGGGCGATCTCGACCGCGCGATGGTCGACCGCAGCGCCGTCTTCCGGCTGCAGATGCACGCTGTGGAAGAGCTGGGGTTCGATCTGCTCCGGGATCATACGAATACGCCGATATCCTGGCGCCGCCTGGCCATTGGCCTGTTTGCCGGCCGCCGACGAAATCGGTGGGTCGCCAGCGCTCTGGCTCTCGGCCGGTGCGACGGGAAGGGTCTGTTCGAGCAGCAGCTTCACAACGGTGCGCAGATCTGCGACCGACAGCCGGATGCCGCGTTCGATCAGCCGCTTGCTGACGATATCGCTGGCGCGGCGTGCAGCCTCGCCTCGAGCCATGGGAGGGTTGGAGCCGCTGCCCAATTCGACGCGCACCGCTTCCACCAGCTCGACCAGCGTCTGGTCGTCGATCGGCGGCATTTTCACCGCCGTCTCGCCCTCGGAGCTGACCACGCGCAGTCCTGGCCGGCGTGGCAGGTTGCCTGCCGAACCGGGCGTCTTGTCGCCGCCATTGCCGAAACCGAACATCGTGCTTCCTCAATGTTTCCAGAACAGCAGGCGCCGCTTACGCTCGCGCTGCTCGGAAGGCTCGAGCGCCTGTGCCAGGCCGCGCAGCGTCTTGCTCAGCGCGCTGCGTGGCGCGACTTTGGGAATGGGGCGACCGGAGCGGGCCGCTTCGTTGGCCGCCTCCGGGTCATGCGCCATGGCCATTTCGAAGGCGAGGCCGGCGGCCTTGCGGAATTCAGACGGCGTCAGCGCCGAGTTCTTGCCGTTGTCCCGCGCGCCGCCGCCCACCACGCGCACGCGCGCGTAGCTGGTGGCCTTGCGCACCATCGCCATAAGACGCACCGCGTCCCGTGCGCCGGCCAGCGACAGATCCGTTACCAGCACGATCTCGTCAGCGAGAGCCAGAACTTTCGGCATGGTTTGCGGATCGCTCCTGGGCAGATCCACCACCACCCGCTCGTGCCGCTGCGACAGCGCCCTGACCAGCGACGCCGGCCCGGTCGGATCGCCGCGCAAGGGCGTATCCAGAGCACGCTCGCTGCTCAAGACAAAAAGCTTCGTGCCCACCTTGCGGACGGCGCGCTCGACGAACAGGCCGTCGACGCGGTTCGGCTGCTCTAACGCTTGCGGCAGGCCTTCGCCCGGATCGAGATTGAGCGCCAGCGCCACCGACCCGAAATGCGCGTCGAGGTCGAGCAGTGCGGTGTTCAGCGCATTTTCCTCGCTCAACAGCCAGGCAAGGCCGACGGCGATCGACGTGCTGCCGACGCCACCGCGGCAGCCGAGCACCACCACGACGCGGCCGACCCGCCGTACCGGCGACGTCGGCGGTTCGCGATAGGACGGCGGCGCTTGCTGCCAGTCGGGCGTCTGGCCGGCACCCGGATGCGCATCGCTGCGCGGCCTGTCGCTGGCCAAACGGTGCTCGCGGGCCGGTGCGATAGCCGCCGTACGCATATCGGCAGGGGCGCCTTCGAGTCGCAGGGAAGGCGGGTGCGGATTCGCTTCGCTGCCGGAGACGATGACAGCCGGCGCCACTTCAACGGCCGGCTGGCCGATGGTGGCCACCACATTCGATGTCGGATTCTCTGCAGTCGATATCAGCGGCGATGCTTTATCGTCGAGGTCGCGGCGCAGCGGAACGCCAAAGATCGCGTCGAGTTGCTCCTTGAGCGCGTCCTTGTCGATGCAGAGCGAGGCTCCGGCGGCGCGCAGTTCGGCGTGGTCGGCGCTTGAGAAGCGGCCCAACAGCACGAGCTTGGTGGTTGCGGGCAGGTGGCTGGCCAGAATCGCTACTTCGTCGATGGCGGAAAGGGCGTCCGCCATATCGATCACGATGCAGTCGGCCGGTTCGTCCGGAGCCAGGCGCTCCAGCGCATCCTCGATGCTTCCGAGTTCAAAGCCGCAGGCGATGCCGCGTTCCGTCGCCGTCCGCGTCAGCAGCGCCCGCGTGGCCTCGTCGCCGACCATGCCAATGGCGGCCGTGGGCGGCGCACCACTGCGAGGGGGTCGGCCATTTTGGTGCATGGCCGCGCCCATCATCACTTGCTCCCGGTTTCGGATCCGGTGTCGCCGTTCAGGAGCGGCGTGACCTTGCCGATGCGATAGCGCTGGACCGCCAGGACCGACCCGGCGCCATCCTGCCAGCCCTCGTCGCGGCCGCGCATCAGATCGGCCGGATCAGCCGCCATCACGCCCAGATTGTGGGTGTTGGCGCAGCCGTGGTTGGAATGCGGCGTATTGCTGTAGTTGTATTCCGTCGGTTTGCTGTAGTCGGGACAGCGCGGCGTGACGACCACCGTGCTCGACACTGAGACCGTGACCCGGTTCAGCGCATCGGCCGAGGCGACATACACGACATCGACCGGCCGGTAGCCGCGCGCGATCAGCGCATCACGCACCGTCCTCTCGCGGCCGGCGTTTATGGCGCCCGTTGTGGCCGGTCCAACGGCAATCACCGCACCGCTTTCGCTGCGATTGCCGGCAAGAAAACGGGACAGTCGGGCGGTCTCCGGTGCGTCGAGCGCGCTGGCATTGCCGGCGAAGTGAATCACATGCTCATGGCGGACCGCGACAACGCGATTGTTCTTCGGCGAATCCGCCGCCGCATATTCGGGCGCGGAATCGCCGCACGCCGCCAGCGTAGCGCCAGCCAGGCAGAGGATTGCGATGAGAAGGCTACGCATAACGCTTACCCGTTAATCGAGTTGAAATCCGGCCGGCCCGACCAGCGCGTTGCCGTCTCTGCCGCGGGCGACCGGTGCGCCCTGTGGCATATCCTGACGGTTGGTCGAGCCATAGAGAATGCGCTGTCCGTCCGTCGGCGGGACCAGGCCGTCCGTTGGAAGAGCGATGGTGTTTGCCGACACCGGGTTCACCAGATAGGGCGTGACGACAATGACCAGTTCGGTTTCGTTGCGCCGATAGCGGTCCGATTTGAACAGCGCCCCCAGCACCGGCACGTCGCCCAGAAACGGTACCTTGCTGGCGTCCTGGGTCGAGTTGTTTTGCAACAGGCCGGCGATGGCGAAGCTCTGGCCGCTGCTCAGTTCCACAGTCGTTTCCGCCCGGCGAGTGGTCAATGCCGGCACCGTAATGCCACTGACCTGCACGCCACCGACCGAAGACAGCTGGCTGACCTCGGGGCGAACCTTGAGATTGACCCGTCCGTTCTCCAGCACTGTCGGCGTAAACGCCAGCCCGACGCCGAATTTCTTGAACTCCACGGTGATCGCGCCGGCATTGGCGCCGCTTTGCGCGACGGGGATCGGAAATTCGCCGCCGGCGAGAAAATTGGCCGTTTCTCCCGACATGGCGGTGAGATTAGGCTCGGCCAGCACGGAAATCAGGTTGTCGTTCGCCAGCGCGTCGATCAGACCATTGATGTCCAGGCTTTTGTTGCTGTAGCTGCCCAGAAACTTGTTCGTGTTGCTGGTGCCGGCGAGCAGCTGGCCGACCGAAAGCAAGGGCTGGCCGGTGACCAGACCAAAAGCGAAGCCGCCCGTCTGGAAAACCGCGGCCCAGTTGATACCGAGCTCTTTGAGCGTTTCGCGCGAAACTTCGGCGATCCTGACCCGCAGATTGATCTGGTTCGGCGCCGTGACCCGCATCTGATTGACGACCGCGCCGTCGCCGGGCGCGAACCGTGCGGCCAGACGCCGGACATTCTCGGCCTGCACGGCCGAACCGACGTCGCCCGAAATGACCAGCGCGTCGCCGACGGTCGCCACGTCGACACCGGCGCTGGGAGCGGCCGATCGAATGGCGGAGCGGAAGGCCGCGAGATTATGCGTGACCTTCACCCGTGTGTTGAGCAGCACGTTGTCGTCGCCATCGACGGCGTAAAGGACGGTTTCGCCCGCGCGCTTGCCGTAAAGATAGAGCAGGCGGGGCGACTTGACCTGAATGTCGGCGATGTCCGGATTGGCGATGAAAACCGTATCGGCCGGGGCCTGCAGTTTCACCAGCGCGCCACGATTGATTTCGATCACCACGTCGCGACCGCTGGTGCCCGTGACCACCGAAGCCGCGGCGGCCGGCGTCACGGCGGCATTAATGCCCACCGCTGCGCCCGGAGCAGGTGCCACCGGCGTGGCCTGCGCGGTCGATGCCGGCGGATTGGCCTGAACGCGCGGCAGGATCGGCGCCGGCGGCACGATTTTATTCGGCAGCACAGGTGGGACGATGAGCTGCGCCAGATCGAAGCGCGGTTGCGCCTCTTCGATCACGATGGCAGAAGCTTTTTCCACCGGCTTTCCGACATTCCCGGATTCAGGCTGCGCCAATTTGGACGCATCGGCCGGTTTCGCAGGCTTGATCGGAGGCGGCAAAGGGAATTCCGGCTTTGCGACGTCGGCAGCAGCATTTGCGGAGATGGACGACGGAACGCCCGTTGCAGGCGACGCCATCTGCGCCTTGGCGGGGTCGGCCGAGCGTGGCGCTGCCTCTTCCGGCAGAGCATTGACCGCCCGGTCGGTGTCCGGCGCGGGGCCGATCCATATCGCCCTCGTTTGCTGGACGGCAGGCGCCGGGATATTCACCACGGCAAAGCCCAGCCCCACCAGGCAGACGCCCGCTGCAGCCAGCGCGATTTTGTAGAGGGGGCGCATCATTTGGCTGCCTCGACTTTGCCGCGCAGGACGGTGATCGTCTTTTTCGCGTTGCCGGCGCCGGACAGCAGCGAGCTCGCATCGCTATCCAACGTGAAGCTGGTGCGCGGCGTCCCCTTGTCGCCGGAAGCGGCGGCGACATCCATCGGATCTTCCTGGTCTTCGCGCGCCAGACTGCGCAGGCTCAGCGACAGTCGGCCCAGATCGGCCGCCACGGCGAGAATTTCGCTTTGCTTGGGCGTAACCTCGAAGGTGACGGATTTGGCAATTTGCGTTTCGCCAGGCTTGTTTTCGGTCTTCTGGTCTATGGCAAGCACGCGGACGTCGGTCAGGATCGTTTCACCCGCCTTCTTCTCGCGGCCCTCGCCTTGCTGATAGGTGTGGGTGAGAACGATATCGACGCGATCGCCGGGAAAAACGAAACCGGAAATGCCGGAGGTCAAGGTCACGGAAACCGAAACGGCTCGCATGCCCGGTTCGAGAACCGCGGCCATGAAGCCGCGGCCATTGGGAGCCACGATCCGATTGTCATTCATCGGCTCGCCCACCCCGATCGGCAGCCGAACGACGGATCCAAGCACGTCTTCAAGCTTGCGCTTGCCTTCGACGATGAAGCCGGTTGAAACGCTCTCCGACGGCCAGGGTACCCATTTGACATTATCGGGAGCGATGAATTGGCCCGTTGTCAGACGCGTTTTCGCCACCAGGACGCGCTGGTTGGCGGTCTGCTTCGGCGCGTTGGCCTTGCGAATCGAGGAACGTTCGGTCTCGATCCACGTCTTCGCCATGTAAGCCGTGGCGCCGGCAAGAAGCAGAGCCACCCCGACCAGTGCAACTCGTCCAATGCGCATGGCAAGTACCTCCGCCTACACGTTTAGCCGCTCGCCGAAGAGACGAGCGCCCGGCAAAGGAGCAAGCCTCCAAGCGCGATCGCAATGCCATAAGGAATGGTTCGTCCGCCCTTTTTGGAAGTCGGAGCGGTGGGCAGGCCGAGAGCCGCACGCATGTGCAGCGTCGCCAGCGCCAAGTATGGGTTGCGGGCAGTTAGCAGGATCACCATCGCAAGAACGCCACCGGCGATCCCGATGACCAATAGGAGCGACGGGAAGTATTGCGGGCCGGCCCAGAGCGAAAGCGCGCTCAACAGCTTCACGTCGCCGCCACCCATCGCGCCGCGCGCGAACATGATAAATCCGAGAATGAACATGCCGCCCGCGATAAGCAGGGACCAGTGTACTGTCTCCAGCGCCGCGCCATTTGTCAGAAGATGAAACGGGTACAGCGCCACAATCAGGATTGGCACCGCGTTTGGAATGCGAAACCAGAACGCGTCCGAAACAGCCGCCCAGGCGAGGGCGGCGACGAGCGCAAGAATGGTCAATTCATGGAAGCCCATGACGATCTCGCATGCCGAACAGGGTGAAGAAAAAGCGGGACGGCGCGAACGCCGTCCCGCATTGCACTGGCTTACTCTACGCCGCCTTCACCGCCTTCGCCGCCTTCTGCGGCAGGCATGGCAGCCTGCAGCTTGCCGGACACGAAGTTGAAAATGCCTTCAACCGACGTACCCATGGCAGTCAGAGCAGTAATGGCGGCGACCGAGATGAGCGCGGCGATAAGGCCGTACTCGATCATGGTGGCGCCAGATTCGTCCTTAATCAGACGATTGAACGTGGAACGCATGGCTGTAGTTCTCCTTGGTCTGGAATCCATTGCCCAATGAATGAGAGTCGGGTGAGCCCGTATGGCTACGGCTCTGATTTTATTGAATCCCCAATCCCCCAGTCCGACTCACACGCCGGAACGGTATGGAGTCTTCCCGTTTTCTCTGAGGCAACAAACAGTACAGACAGGTAGTTTCAGCCTGCTGTTGAGTTAGTACTTCCAGCCTGCAACGTAACCGGTTGGCAGAAAACCAGTTCGGTCGGATAGGATCGCTAGAGAAACCAATCCACCCAACCCGTTGTGCGGCCACAAGAAAATCACCGCTTTGCGCATTACAAGTGCAATTAGAGCGTCGCGTGACGGCCCCAAGACACGTGGGCCGTGCCGCGAAGGCAGCCGACAGTTAAGCCAGACAGAAATCAGATTGTATCGTCTATAGCGCTGCGTACGCGGCGCGCCAGTTCAAGCCGCGTAAACGGCTTCGCCAACGATCTGCCAGGTACTTTGCCGCGCATCCCAATCCCATTCGGATCGCTAGTCTCGCCCGACACGAATAGGATAGGCATTTGCGGCTGCAGCTTGCGGAGCCTGCGCGCCAGTTCGGGACTCTCCGCGTTCCAAAGCGACTGGTCGCTGACAAGAAGATCAACTCGTTCCGCATCGGCCAACAACAGGACTGCTTGCTCTAAACCGGAAGCAACTTGCGTGGCATAGCCCAGCATCTGCAACTGGCTGACGATAAGCCCCTGCACCGCCGCATCGCGCTCCATTACAAACACGGTTTCCCCGGGCCGAGCTTTCTGATCCGCAATCGGCGGATCGAGATGGGGAAGGCCAAGCTGGGTTTGCGCACGCGGCAAATGAAGGCTGACAGTCGTTCCCGCGCCAAGAGCGGATTTGATCGCCAGTTCGCCGCCCGCCTGGCGGGCGAACTCCTGCGCCATTGGCAGGCCCAGGCCGGTGCCGGACGGTTTGGTCGTAAAGAACGGCTCGAACACGCGTTCCAGAAGGGCCGCGGGAATGCCGCTGCCGGTATCGGTGACGGCAACCAGAATGCGATCGGCCTGCTCGCCCGCTTGCGAGCTGACGTTGCGCACGTCGATCGTCAGTTGCCCGCCCTTTGCCATGGCGTGGCCGGCGTTCAAAGTCAGGTTCAGGATAACGCTGGCCAATTGCGCGCGATCGGCGCGCACGCTCCAGCCGTCCGAATCGGTTTGAATCTTTAATGTGATCTCGGCGCTCAGGCTGCGCTCGATCAGTCCGCGCAGTTCGCCAATCAATTGCGCTGCGCAGAATTCCGTAGCGTGCAGCGCCTGCGGTCGCGCTGAAGCCAGCAACAAGCGGGTCAGATCGGCGCCGGCGCGCGCTGCCGATAGGGAGATTTCGGCCAAAGTCCGGCTTGCATCGTCGCTAGCAAGCCGCTCGCCCAGCAGTTCGCCGTTACCAATAATCACCGTCAGGATGTTGTTCAAATCATGCGCCAGGCCCCCCGTCAGATGCGTCAGCGCCTGTTGTCCGCTGGCGAGCCGCGCCTGCTCCTCCAGCCGGCGCTGCGCTTCGACGTTGCGGGTGGTAATAAGCAGGTACCGGGCATGCGAGTCCTGAAAGCCGGTGACTGTCAGTTCGAGGCAGGGGCCTTTATCGCTTGCCTGGCAATCCACGCTGGCCAGTGTTCCCGAAAGGCCTCGGGCCAGCGCCGTTTCCAGCGCTAGCCGGGCTTCCGGCATGACGGCGGCGGTGAAGTTCCGGCCGCGGACGGCAGTGGGCAGCATCGCCTGTGCCGCGGCGTTGATCTGCAGCAGGCGGCCATTGGCATCGAGCACCGCCAGCCCGTCGGGCGATGCCGCAAAGGCGGCCATGAACAGGCTGTCGCCTTCAAGCAAAGACCTGTGATCGGCCGAGCCGGTAGTAGCGAGGAGGCGGAGGGGCAGTGCGGGAGTTGCGGCCGTCCGGTCGGCTCCGCGGCGTCCCATGTCTAGCTGGGGGCGATGTCGCCGCGCTGCGCGGTACGGTTGTTGAACCAGCCGCGCTGCATGGCGTAAGTGGCAGCCTGCGTGCGGTTGGAAACCTGCAGCCGCTTGAACACGGCCTGCAGATGAACCTTGACCGTGATTTCCTCGATGCCGAGGATCTTGGCGATTTCCTTGTTCGATCGCCCGGCCACCAGTTCGCGCAGCACCGCCCACTGGCGGGACGTCAGCCCCACCGGCGCCCGGTCACCGCCCGCTTCGCCTTCTCCCGCCGCCATATGCGGTCCGCGGTCGCGCAGGCCGAGATAGAATTCCGACGGCACGAACCGCTCGCCATTCAGCACCAGCGACAGCGCATTAACGAAAGCGGCGCCGACCATGGTCTTGGGCAGATAGCCCGCCGCGCCGGCATCCAGCGCGCCTTCTATGTCCTGGGAATGGACGGAGCCCGAGAGAACCGCCACTGGCGTCTGCGGCCGGACCTCGCGCACCCGGCGCAATCCTCCAGGCCCGTTCATGCCGGGCATATAGAGGTCGAGAATGACCAGATCGATGTCCTGCTCGGGGCGGGAGATCAGTTCGATCACCTCGTCGAGCGAGCCGGCTTCCAGCACGATGACGCGCTCGCCGATGCGGCGCACGAAGGGCACCAGCGCCTCGCGCACCATTCGATGGTCGTCGGCCAGGACGACGGTAATGGATCTTTGATTCATTTTGGGCTGCTCCCCCATAAGTCAGCCGCTCCGTCACAAACGCGACATGCGAACACTGAATACGCTAGAGCTTTAAGATAATTGCGTCAATGAGCACGGTATCATTCTTCAACAATCGCTTAAACTAAGGCAGTAGCGTTGCAATATTGCACTAAACGATCCCTCTTAATGCTTTGATACAGCAAGAATTTGCATCAAAACGGCAAGAAGATCGCGGCGACGGGTTGCGCTCCTTTCCTAGTTGAATGTTGACAGGTACTCAAATTGCTCCCTGACGACTTCACCAGAACGTGAAGCGCTCAAACATTATTCGGACGGATAAGAAGAGAGACAATCTCTAATTGTCTTAATGACTTAAATATTCAATCTGGAAACGTTTGACGAAAACGCCAGAAATCGTTGCTTTGCCGCTCGCCGTACCGGCAATCGCCCTTGAAATGCGCCGGCTGGATTCTGCCGGTTGGCGGGCGGCCCCAAACGACGGGTAGGGTAAATCTTTCGGCGACAGCGACGCGGGCGAAACCGCGTTCGCCCAGACCGGCCACTTCGAGAAACAGTTTCTGCTTCACCGCATCGGAAAAGTTTTCGAAATCGCGCGCCGCCACCATGAAGGCGCCGCGACCACCGATGACACAATCCTGATAGTAGAGATCCAGATCGGGCATGGAGGGAAAGCCCATGCGGTTGGGCCGGTCATTGAGGATCGGCAATCCGTTAATCGTGATCTTCGCCGCCACCAGACGATCGCGCGTCTCTTCTACGAAAGCCCCATCGTTGTTCGGCCCGTCGCCCGAAACGTCGATTACTTTGCGGCTCGAGGCGTGCGGGCTTCTGGCGAACATCGCCATGCCATACTGCATTGCGCCCGAGATCGATGTGCGCGTGGCAATGGAAATGCCGGCCCGCTTCAGCTTCGCCGTGAATTCTTCGGCCGAGGCGCGGTCGGCGATGATGGTCCAGTCCACCACCAGGTTCTGATAGACACTGTCCGACCATTCGTAGTAGGCCACCGCGATGCGGCCTTTGGGCCCGCTGCGGATGGCGCGCAGAATGCGCTCGTCGGCGAAGGCGTCGATATAGCCCTGGCGCTGCAGCTTGGCCTCGTCATTGTCGACGCTGCCGGAGACATCGATCGCCAGCAGCAATTGCAAATCGACTTCTTCCGCCGCCACCGGCGCAAGCGGCAGCAACAGACCGGCGAGAACTGCAGCGACAAGACGGGCGAAAGCCATACCGCGAATCCTCCACGCCGAAGGAACGGCCGCCAGTGTAGCATGTTCCGTGGCCGGCAAAGACGGAGGAATCCATGCGAGCGGACCTGCATCATGTGCATCTTTTTGCCAGCGATCTGGACGCTTCGGTTCGCTGGTGGCGCGACATGCTGGGGGGCGAAATCGCCTATGACGGCGATTTCGGGGGCGCCCGCAACATCTTCATGCGCGTTGGCGCCGGCAGACTGCATCTTTACGAACAGCAGCCACGGCGTTCGCCCGGCGGCGCGCTGCATCACGTCGGCATCCAGTGCCGCGATTTGAAAGGGCTGGTAGGCCGTATGAAAGCCAAGGGCATGGAGTTCCGCCGCGAGGTGCGCGACTTCGGCAACTGGCGCTACATAATGTGCGCCGCGCCCGACGACGTCCTGCTGGAGCTGTTCGAAATCGATGTCGAGGATATGCCGCCGGCCTTGGCGGATTACTTCGCAGGACGCTGATTAGCGCCTGGCGTCTTCAATCGCCTGCCACACCCGTGCCGCCGTCGCCGGCATCTCGATGTGCCGCACGCCTTCTCCCGACAAGGCATCGACGATGGCATTGATGATGGCTGGCGGTGCGCCGTTCGGCCCCAGTTCCCCCACGCCCTTGATGCCCAGCCGGTTGTTGGGCGAAGCGGTGGAGAATGTCGCCGAATCCATCGCCGGCAGATCGCGGAAATGGGGAATGCCGTAGTCCATGAACGAGCCGGTCAGAAGCTGGCCGCTGTCGGCATCGTAAACGCAGTTCTCAACCATCGCCTGTCCGATGCCTTGGGCGATGCCGCCATGCATCTGGCCATCGACCAGCGCCTGGTTAACGACGGTGCCGACATCCTGCATGGTGACCAGCCGTTCGATGCGCGTATCGCCGGTCTGCGGGTCGACTTCGACCTCGCAGGCAATGACACCGGAGGGAAATGACAGGATTTGGTCGGCGAATTTCGCTTCGCCCGCTAGTGGCCCCCGCAGCGCCTCCGGCACGGCATTCTGTTCCACCCTGATCGCCACTTCCTTGAGCGACAGGCGCCGGTCGGTGCCAGCGATGGCGAGATTGCCGCGCTCCAGCACGATATCGGCCGGCGACGCCTCCAACAGATGGGCGCCGATCAGTTTCAGTCTCTCGATCAGTTTCTCGCTCGCCTGATGGATGGTGGTGGCGCTGATGATGGTCGAGGACGAGCCGCCGGTGCCGCCGCCCGTCCGCACGCGTGCGGTATCGCCCTGGATCACCCGAATGTTCGCCAGCGGCATGTCGAGCAGCTTGGCCACGCCTTGGGCGTAGACCGTCTCATGGCCCTGGCCACTGGATTGCGTGCCGGTATAGACGCTCACCGTGCCGTCGCTTTCGAGCTCCACCTTGCTGTTCTCGTCCGCCACGCCGCCAGTGCCGTGCAGATAGCAGGAGAGGCCGAAGCCGCGCCGCTTGCCGGTACTCTCGCTCTGCTTTCGCCGCGCGGCGAAGCCGCCATGGCCGGCGCGCTGCAAGGCCTCTTCCAGCAGCCGCGGGTAATCGCCGCTGTCATAGGTGAAGCCCAGCGCCGTCCGGTACGGCATGGCTTGCGGCTGCACCAGATTGCGCCGCCGCAATTCCGCCGGATCAAGTCCCATCTTGTCGGCCGCCAGATCGACCAGCCGCTCCAGCATGAAGAATGTTTCCGGCTTGCCGGCGCCGCGATAGGCATCGACCGGCACCGTGTTGGTGAACAGGCAATGCATTTCCATGTGAATGGCGGGAATGGCATAGAGCCCGGATGCCACCTTGGCCATGCCGGTGGTGGGAATCGAGGGCGAAAAGGTTGAGATATAGGCGCCGAGATTGGCCAGCCCGTGCAGGCGCAGGCCGATGAATTTGCCGTTCTGGTCCAAAGCCAGTTCGCCGGTGGTGAACTGATCGCGCGCGTGCGCCTCGCTGATAAATGTTTCGCCGCGATCGGCCGACCAGAACACCTTGCGCCCCGTCTGTCGCGCAGCAAACACCAACAGCGCATGCTCGGCATAGAGATAGAACTTCGGCCCGAAACCGCCGCCGACATCGGGCGTCACCACGCGCAGTTTCTCGCGCGGCTCCCTGAAGACCTTGTCGCACAGCAGATCGCGCAGCAGATGCGCGCCTTGCGATGGCGTCGTCAGCGTGGTGATGCCGCTTGCCGCATCGTGTTCGGCGATTGCCGCCCGGTTCTCCAGCGCTGCCGCGACCAGCCGGTTGTTGTGGCTCTGCAGGCGGACGACATGCGCGGCCTTGGCGAAAGCCGCTTCCATGGCTGTCCGATCACCTTTCTCCCAGACCATCGATCGATTGTCGGGCGCGTCGGGCCATACCGCAGGGGCGCCGGTTTCGGCGGCGCGCCGCACATCGGCGACCACCGGTTTTTCCTGGTAGTCGACCATGATGGTTTCGGCCGCGTCGCGGGCCTGCGCCAGGGTCTGCGCCACGACAAGCGCCACCGGCTCGCCGACATATTTGACTTCCTTCAATGCCAGCGCCGGCCGGAAGGGCTCGATATAGCGTTTGCCGTCGCGGCCCGTCATTTCCACCGGACAGGCCAGCGGCCCCAGTTGCGCCGTATCGGCGCCGGTGAAGACAGCCATCACTCCATCCATTTCCTTCGCGGCGGCGATATCAACGCCACTGATCGCGGCATGCGCCATGGGCGAGCGCAGTACATAGGCATGCAGCGCATCCTTGCCCGGCAGATCGGCGGTATAGCGACCGGCGCCGGTCAGGAAGCGGGCGTCTTCGAGGCGATGGATTTTTGCGTCGGTTGCGGCCATGCAGGGAGAATAGCGTAAACCCCGGCATAAGCCGCCAGATGTTGCGCAAAATTTTCCACACAGGGCTTCGCAATCGGCATGGCCGCCGCCTCCGCGCTGGGTCAAGCTGATGGCAACGAACTGGAGGAAGAACCATGCGCGACAAGTTTTACGAAACGTCCCCGGAAGCCGTGAAAATCCAGCGCAGCCTGGGCGAGTATCTGGCGGCCGGTCCGCTGGGAAAGGCGCTGGTCGAGTTGGTCTATCTGCGGGTATCGCAGATCAATGGCTGCGCCTATTGCCTCGATATGCATTCGACCGCGTTGCGCAAGGAAGGCGTCGACCAGCGCAAGCTCGACGTGCTGGCCGGCTGGCGCGAGGCGCGCAGCCTCTATAGCGAACGCGAGCAGCTGGCGCTGGAGGTGGCAGAGGCGCTGGTGCCTAATACGCGCGACGGCGTCTCCGATGATCTCTACAGCCGCGCGCGTCAGGCCTTCGACGGCCGCGAGATGACCGATCTGGTATTCACCATCGGATTGATGAGTTCGTGGAACCGGGTGGCGATCGCTTTCCATGCCGAACTGCCGCGCCGCGCCCCGGCCAAGGCGGCAGCCGAGTGATCCTGATCACCGGCAGCATTCTCGCCCGGCCCGAAACCTTCGAGGAAATCACGGCCCTCAGCCTGGCGCATGTGCGCCGTTCGCGCAGCGAGGATGGTTGCCTGCACCATGCAGTCTATGTCGACGTGGAAAACCCGCTCAGGCTGGTGTTCGTCGAACGCTGGCGCGACCGGGCGGCCGTAGCCAGGCATTTCGCCGACATCGATGCACGTGCCTTCGTCAAAGCGGTCCGGGTGCTGGCGGCCAGTACGACGGAAATTGCGCTTTATGAAAGCGAAACGATTTCCTTGAACGATTTGACATGTTGATGTCCGGGTTGTGCGGTTTTTCAAATTGGTTTTGATTGTCTACTGACATAAGGCTGCTGTATCGTACGAGAACTCATGGGGGAGTTTTACGATGCAGTTTCGCGTCTGGGTGGTTGCTCTTTGTCTGAGCTTTTGCGCCGGCACGGTTCTGGGTCAAGGGATGGCGCCGGCCAAGCCTGATCCGGCGGTTGTGGCGCAGCAGCTCAATTACCGGACCGGCCTGCAATCGCTCGGTGGCGTGGCAGACGTGCAGGGCCAGACGCTGGCCGTGC
>JAQSWP010000233.1 GCA_029266575.1 Alphaproteobacteria bacterium
GCCGCCGCCACCACCGGCGCCGCCAGCCCCGCCACCGGCGCCGCCAGCACCGCCACCCCCGGCACCGCCACCATTGCCCGTGCCGCTATCGCCGTTGCCTGTGCCGGGGCCTGAGCCGCCGGTGTTGCCGCCGCCATTGCCGGCATTACCCTCGTTGCCATTGCCGTTGCCAGGCCCGCCGCCGGTTTCGCCGCCTGGCGCAGCGCCCGGATCGCCTGGAGCCGCTGCGGCAGATGCGGTGCCGCCTGCCGCGCCTGTAGCGGCAACGCCCGAAGGCCCGGTCGAAACAGCGCAGGAAAAGTCGACGCTCAGTATCTCGCCTTCATCGGCGAGATATACCGAGTCCTTCTGGTCGCAAGGCGTCAGCGTGATGCCACCCGAGAGGACCTCGATCTCCGAACCAATGCCATCGGTGCGAATGACGATGTCGGTGCCGCGCAGACCCATGGTCGCGGTCGGCGTCTTGATCCGGATGTTTTCCTTTTTCATGTTGCCGCTGACGAAGCGCGCCACGCCCACGCCGACCGACATCACCAGCTTTCCGGCGTTCGTTTTGTCGTCGTAAACGTATTCGTCGATCGTCACGTTGCTGCCCGGATTGACGGTCAGTTCCGAGCCGTCCTTGAACTGGATTTTGACGAAACCATTGATGTCCGTGCGCACGATATCGGCCATCGCCACGCCGCTGCTCAAGTCGACCACCGCCGGTTCGGCCCCGGGCGCGACGATGACGGCAGCAGGCTGCACACTGGTGATTGAGCCCACTTGCTCGCCCGCCGCCCAGGCTTGGCCGCCGGCGAGAGCAAGTAAAAGCGGGAACGCGAACGCCACGCCATGTAGATGGCTCGAGTAAGCGCGCATGGGTTGTCTCCTTTTCCGCGAAGCGACGGCTATCTGAATACCGTCAATGGCGTGCGGAACGCTGTGATCTTAGTCACAAACGGGTTAGGAAACATCTGTTTGGATTGTTAAATTCAACAAAAGTATAAGAAAACTATCAAGTCCTTTTAGAGGACTGTTATATTTCCATTCAAAACTATACTACTGGTTTTCGGCTAATTCATTCTTGCCCGGATCTGCTGGCGCAACGTGTCGATGGGCAGCAGCTGCCCCTCGGCATCGAAATGCCAGAAGGTCCAGCCATTGCAGGCCGGCGCGCCCTGCACAGCAGCTCCCACCTGATGGATCGAGCCGCGGTGCTGGCCGAAGCGGCCGCTCGACACCAAAGTGCCGTCGGCCCTGACCCGTGCCTGGAAGCGGCGGGCATCGTCGGACAGGATCGAGCCCGGCACCAGCAGGCCGCTCTCCACGACCACGCCGAAGGGAATGCGCGGTTCGGCGCGCTTGGACGGGGTCGGTTCGACGTCCTCGTCGAGCAGGATCTCGACCTGGTCGATGCGGTGCTGCGCCATCGCGGCGTATTCCTTTTCGCGTTCGATGCCGATAAAGCGCCGTCCCAGCCTCTTGGCCACGGCACCCGTGGTGCCCGATCCCAAAAAGGGATCGAGCACCACATCGCCGCGGTTGGTGGAGGAGAGAATCACACGCCACAGCAGGGCTTCGGGCTTCTGCGTCGGATGGGCCTTCTTGCCGTCGACCTTCAGGCGTTCCCCGCCCGAGCAGATCGGCAGCACCCAGTCCGAACGCATCTGGATTCCATCGTTCAACGCCTTCATGGCGTCGTAGTTGAAGGTGTATTTCTTCTGCTTGCGCTCGCGCGCGCACCAGATCAGCGTTTCGTGCGCGTTGGTGAAGCGCTTGCCGCGAAAATTCGGCATCGGGTTGGATTTGCGCCAGATGACGTCGTTCAGCATCCAGAAGCCCAGATCCTGCAGCGCCGTGCCGATGCGATAGACGTTGTGGTAGGAGCCGATCACCCACAGCGTGCCGCAAGGCTTCAGCACGCGCCGCGCCTCGGTCAGCCAGGCGCGGGTGAAGCGGTCGTAGGCGGCGAAATCGTCGAAGCGGTCCCAGTCGTCGTCGACGGCATCGACCTTGGAATTGTCGGGCCGCAGCAGATCGCCGCCCAGCTGCAGATTGTAGGGCGGGTCGGCGAAGATCATGTCGACGCTCTCGGACGCAAGCTTGGAGAGCTCCGCCACGCACTCGCCGAGAATGATTTGCTCCGACCCCATTGCCCGCCCCAGAAAAGGAAAAAGCGGGAGGTCGTCCCGCCTCGCGATCCCATGTCCCCTATCCCCAGGCCACGGTCGTTCGAGGCGCACAGAGTGAGTCCTAACGCCCGACTGCGTCAAGAATCTTCTGTGGAATCAATTAGTTACTAATGTTATCCACAATATCTGGTGAGTCCGAATCGTGAACGACTCTATCCCTATATTCGGCGGAGACGGCAAACAGCGGCATCGGCATGAAGCTCATGCGGTGGTGCTGGCTGGGCCCGTACTGGTCGATGGCGGCGCGGTGCTCGGGCGTGCCATAGCCGACATTGCGCTCCCAGCCGTAATGCGGGCAGGACGGCGCCAGCTCGCGCATCAGCCGATCGCGCGTCACCTTGGCGACGATCGAGGCGGCGGCAATCGACAGCGACAGCGCATCGCCGCCGATCACCGTGCGCACCGCGCAGCCGAGCTGTTTGGGCGGCTGGTTGCCGTCGACCAGCGCGATATCGGGCACGCACCCCAGGCCGGCAAGCGCGCGCTGCATGGCAAGGAATGTCGCCTGCAATATGTTGATGCGGTCGATTTCATCGACCGTGGCCATGCCGATCGAGATGCTAACCGCGGCGCAATCGTGCAGGCGGGCGAAAATATCCTCGCGCTCCTCCACCGTCAGCTTCTTGGAATCGTCGATCATGCGCGCAAGCTTTCGCGGCAGAGCGAGATCGCGCACGATGACCGCCGCGGCCGTCACCGGCCCGGCCAATGGACCGCGCCCGGCTTCGTCGATGCCGGCTATGACGCCCTGGCATTGGCGCTCGATCCTGAAAGTGGGCATTGCGACGAATTCTTGCTTTCCCGGTTGGCCGCAGCCCATCCTGTTGCGATGAACCACGCCGCGCAAGCAGCTAAAGTCGTGGATATCTTGCTGGCCGATGAAGCCGCCATGGCGCAATTGCGCGCGGTGCGCACGCTGGCGCTGCCGGACTGGTGCATCGCCGGCGGCTTCGTGCGCAATCGCGTCTGGGATGCGCTGACAGGGCAGCGCGAAGCCTTTGCCTCCGATACCGACGCGCTATTCTTCGATCCTGGCGACCGGACGAAAGAGCGCGAGCAGGCGCTGGAGGCGCGGTTGCAGGCTATGCTGCCCGATGTCGACTGGCAGGTGCGCAATCAGGCGCGCATGCACTATTTCAATGGCGATCCGCCCTATCGCGATACCGCGCATGCCATGACATTTTGGCTGGAGACCTGCACAGCGGTCGGCGCGCGTCTGACGGTAAACGAGAAGATCGAGCTGGTGGCGCCGCAGGGGTTGGACGATCTGATGAATTTGGTGTTCCGGCCGACCGCTTCGGGGCGCAAGCACTACGACGCCTATCGCCAGCGCATCGACACCAAGCCGTGGCGGCGGCGCTGGCCATCCGCCACCTTCATTCTGTAGAGGCGCGAAATGTTTGTCGGCGAACTGGAGAGAGCAGGCAGCATCGCCATCTGGGGCATGGACAGCATTGCCTCGATAGCGGCCGCGCATGCGGGCGCCATCGTGCTGACCGGCTCGCATGGCGGACAGAGTGCGGGCGAATACGCGCTGAAATTTCCGCTGCGCGCGGTGCTGTTTAACGATGCTGGCATCGGCAAGGACGAGGCCGGCGTGGTGGCACTGGCGATGCTGCAGGCGAAAGACGTTGCCGCCGCCGCCATCGCCCACACCACCGGCCGCATCGGCGATGCGCTGGACATGTGGAACCACGGCTATCTGTCGCGGGTCAACGCGGCGGCGGAGCAGGTGGGGCTGGAAGAAGGCATGAGCGCGCGCGAGGCGGCGCGGCGATTGGCGAAGTCACAGTAGCGAGAGTTGGCCACCATTGCGTTCGGCGATGGCTTCAGCCGGCACCTTGAATTTTTTGGTGTCGACGTGAAAGCGCTCGACGTTGAGGCCGAGCTGGCGGCAGGCGCGGTCGAAGCGCTGGCCCAGCAATTGCGCCACCGGTCCTTCGCCGGTCATACGCTGGCCCCATTCGGCATCGTAGTCCTTGCCGCCGCGCATCTGGCGCACCAGGCTCATGACGCGGGCGGCGCGATCGGGCACATGCGCCTCGAGCCATTCGCGGAACAGATCCTTGATCTCGAGCGGCAGGCGCAGCATCACATAGCCGGCGCGCCGGGCGCCGCGCTTGTGCGCTTCTTCCAGAATCGATTCCATCTCGTGATCGTTCAATGCCGGGATCATCGGCGCCGTCATCACGCCGACCGGAATGCCCGCCTTGGCCAGCGCCTCGATTGCGTCGAGCCGGCGGCGCGGCGTGGAGGCGCGCGGCTCCATGGTGCGGGCAAGCTCGGCATCCAGCGTGGTGATGGAGAGGAAGCATTCGACCAGATGGTCCTGCGCCATCTCTTTTAGGATGTCGATGTCGCGCGTGATGAGGTGGTTCTTGGTCACCATGCCCAGGGGATGGCGGAAATCGGCCAGCGTGCGGACGATCGAGCGCGTGATCTGCATCTGCCGCTCGACCGGCTGGTAGGGATCGGTGTTGGTGCCCATGGCGATCATGCGGCACTGGTATTTCGGATCGCTCAATTCCTTGCGCAGCAATTTGGCGGCGTCCGGTTTGAACAGGATGCGGGTTTCGAAATCCAGCCCGGGCGAAAAGCCGAGCCAGGCATGCGTTGGCCGGGCGAAGCAATAGACGCAGCCATGCTCGCAGCCGCGATAGGGATTGATCGAGCGGTCGAAGGAAATATCGGGCGAGGTGTTGCGGGCGATGATGGTGCGCGAGGCATCCTTGATCAGCGTGGTGCGCAAGGGCGGCAGATCGTCGTCGTCGGGTGGCGTCGAGCCATCGTTCCAACCATCCGACGTGGCGATGCGCGTTTCCTTCTCGTAGCGATTGGTGTGGTTGGACACA
>JAQSWP010000234.1 GCA_029266575.1 Alphaproteobacteria bacterium
CGTTCGAGGAACTGGGCTTCTTCTCGCGCGAGGTGAAGGTGCTGGGCGTGTTCCCCGCCCATCCGTTCCGCCGCGAGGGGTGGAAGGATCACGGCAAGGTTAGCTCTTAGCTTGGAATAGTCGGAGCCGGTCCGTCTGGCGGGGAATACCAATCCTCGGTTGGATCATTCCACTTCGGATTTTCCTGGTTCATCAGCGCAAGCTTTTTTGACCGACTCCAGCCCTTGATCTGCTTTTCGCGGGCTATGGCCATGGTTATGTCGCCAAAGTACTCGACATAAACCAGTTTGCTGACTTGATACTTCCCGGTAAATCCCTTGTTACCTTCGTGCGGTGTTGCCAGACCCGCTGCTCGAGGTTTCCGGTCACGCCGACGTAAAGCACTTTGCTCGTGCGATTGGTGAGAATGTAAACGGCGTATCGGTCGCTCACTTCCGCGCTTCCACCTTTAAACTGTCATGTCGAGCAGAGCGAGACATCTCTTTACCGCCGTGCGAGTGCATGCCGTTTGACAGGTCAAAAGATTCCTCGCTGCGCTCGGAATGACAATAATGGATGGACGTCTACTCCGCCGCCTTCTTCTCGAAGGCCTGCGGCCAGTTCTTCGGATGGGCGCGGGCGTAGTTGGGCGGCAGCGGGGCGTCGGCGTGCAGTTGTTGCGCCGCCTCCCAAGCCCAGCGCGGGTTCAGCATCATGGCGCGGGCGAGCGCCACCATGTCGGCCTGGCCGGTCGAGACGATGCGCTCGGCTTGGTGCGGATCGACGATCATGCCGACGGCGATGGTGGCAATACCCGCCTCGCGCCTGATCTTCTCGGCATTGGGAACCTGATAACCCGGTCCCAAAGACAGTTTCTGCCGCGGATCGAGACCACCAGAGCTGACGTCGATGAAATCGCACCCGAGCTTCTTCAATTCCTTGGCCAGGATGACGGTGTCGTCAACCGTCCAGCCGCCTTCGACATAATCCGTCGCCGACACCCGCACGCCCATCGGCTTGTCACTGGGCCACACCGTGCGGCAAGCGGCGAAGATTTCCAGCGCCAGGCGCAGGCGGTTGGCCAAGCTGCCACCGTACTCGTCGCTGCGCTGGTTGCTGATCGGCGACAGGAACTGATGGATCAGATAGCCATGCGCCATGTGCAGTTCGACCAGGTCGAAGCCGATGCGTTCGGCGCGGCGCACCGCATCGACGAAGCCTTGTTTGATGCGCGCGATGCCGTCTTTATCAAGCGCTACCGGCACGTGATAGTTGGGCGCGAAGGGCAAAGCGGAGGCAGAATAGGTGGTCCACGGATCTTCCGCCGCGCTCAAGGGTGCGCCGCCATCGGCCGGCGGCTGCACCGACGCCTTGCGTCCGGCATGGCCGAGCTGGATTCCGAGCTTGCCCGTGCCATAGCGGCGACAGATGTCGACGCTGCGGCGCAGGGCGCGCTCGTTGGCGTCGCTGTAGAGGCCGAGACATTTATGCGTGATGCGGCCGGTGCGCGTCACGGCGGTGGCTTCCACCATCACCAGCCCGTTGCCGCCCATGGCGAACTGGCCCAGATGCAGATCGTGCCAGTCGGTGGCGCAACCGTCTTCGGCCTGGTACTGGCACATGGGCGAGACCATGACGCGGTTGTCCAGAGTGAGGCCGCGCAGGGTGAAAGGCGTAAACAACTGACTCATCGGTATGGTCCTAATCCTGGTCCAGCCAGTCCTCAATGAGGCGGCGGGCGATGGAATCTTTGCGCGGCAGGAAGAAGCCGGTAGTGCCGCGCGAGGCTTGCGCGTCCTTCAGCTCGGCGCGGGTGAACCAGCGCGCGCTTTCCAGCTCGTCGGGATTGACCTCGTATTCGGTGCTCTGCGCTTCGGCACGATAGCCCAGCATGATCGAGGCCGGGAACGGCCAGGGCTGCGAGGAATGATACCGCACGTCCTTCACCCGCACGGCGACCTCTTCGAACACTTCGCGCGCCACGGCGTCTTCCAGGCTTTCGCCCGGTTCGACGAAGCCCGCTAAGGTGGAATGCATGCCGGCCGGGAAATGCCGGCCACGGCCCAGCAGCGCCTGATCGCCGTGCGTCACCAGCATGATGACGGCGGGATCGGTGCGTGGGAAATGCTGCGCCTTGCACTCGGGGTTGGTGCATTGCCGCTCGTGCCCGGCTTTCACCACCTTGGTCGGCGTGCCGCAAACGCCGCAGAATTTGTGCCGCCGGTGCCAGTAGGTCATACCGCGCGCATAGGCCAGCAGCGAGCCGTCGCGATGGAACAGCAGCGGGCCGACCTGGCGCAGATCGACGAATTCGCCCATCTGCTCCAGCGGCAGGTCGAGCCCGCCGACATCGATGGCGAAATGCGCCTGCTCCTCGACGATGCCGAGGAAGATCAGCTCGGCGCCCGATCCCGTCAGCGCGCGCGCCATCATGCCGGAGACGAACACCGCCTTGGGCTCGCGACCCGACTGGATCAGGTTGCGCTCCTGCAGCACCGGCACGAAACGGGTGCGGCTGTCGGAGATCAGGTCCTGGATGAAGGCCTCGTCCTCGCGCTTCAAGGTGGCGCGATCGATGCCGGTGGCGGCGTAAAAATTGGGGCGGGACATTAAGGTAAACGCTCGTTTTGCGACCGGGCTGACGGTGGCACAGCCACGCAGAGGGTGCAACGAACTAGCGCTGCGGCACGACGATCAGCACGCTGCCGGGCGGCATGGAGGGCGCGAAAGCGCTGGCCGCCTGCCGCAATCGGGCGGCGATTTGCGGCGAGGCGGCGTAAACCGTGACCAGCGGCGCGCCTGCAATGGCCGGGGCGCGGCCGAGATGGAATTCCGCGACACGCTCGAACCCGGCCGGCAGCAGATCGGCGAACCAGGCATTGTAGATCAGCACCGCCTCGATGCGATGCTTCTCAAGGACGCTGGCGTAGAAGGCGCGGTCGGCACGACCGGCGACGCGAGCGCGGCGGATTTCCTCCGAGCCCAGCCCGACCAGGTCGAGCACCGGATAGGGATTGCGATAGGCGGTCAGCCCGACGTCGTTGACCGCCGCCGGCGCCTTGACCTGCTCGATCAGGAAGCGCCGCATCTGCCAGTGCTGGCGCCAGATATCCTGCGCCGCCCAGGGCGCGGTCGCGGTCCACACCAGATTGGCGGGGAACAAAGCCACCAGCAAACCAACCAGCGCGACGATGGAGAGCGCAGTGCCGAGGGTGCGCGCCGCCTGCTGCAGCGGCTGGCGCGCGACATAAGCCAGCGCCGCCAGACCAAGGCATTGCGAATAGATTTCGTAGCGGCCGGCGCGAAAGCCGCCGACCAGAAACTGCGCCATCAGGCTGGCGATGGCGATGACGGCCAGCCACGCGGAGACGCGATCGCCGCCCCGCCAGCGCCACACCGCGCCCACTGCCAGCAGCGCCGTCACCACCAGCGCGCCGGTATCGGGCCGGCCGCTGCGCAACGAGCGCGCCAGAACTTCCGCTTGCAGGCGCAGGCTGGCGAGCGGCGTTTGCGCCAGATCGTCCAGCCAGCCTTTCAGCAGCACCGGCGCGCCCAGGAAGGGCAAATCATGCGCCAGTGACAGCAGGCCATGTGCGACCACACCGCCAATGCTACCGGCCAGTGCGGCCAACGCGATGCGCCAATGCCCGTAGCACAACAGGCAGACCACCGCGGGCAAGGTGACGCTGAAATTCTCCAACCGCAGCAGCGGGCCAGCGATCAGCCCGGCCAGCAGCCACCAGCGTGCCTTGCCCTCGACCAGCAGTTCCAGCAGGCCAACGGCAACAGCCAGCGTGGCGGCGATCTGCAACGTATGCTCCATGCCGCTCAGCGCCAGAAACAGCGTACTGCTGAGAATGGTCGCGACCAGAGCAAGACTGCCGCTGAGAATGTCCCGCTGCCGCCCGTCGATGCCCGTCAGCACGAAGCGGCCGAACAGCCGCTGCCACAGCAGCAGCACCGCAATCAGCGCCACAAGGTTCCAAACCGCCGGCAGCCATTGGTGCAACATCGTGGCGGCGAGCGGGATCAGCAGCAGCGGATAGAGGATGGAAGAAGAGGGGCTGGCCTGCTCGCCGGTCACCAGGCCGAAATGCCCGGCTACGATCTGCTCGGAGAATTGCAGATGAATCCAGGCATCGTCGAGCAGGTAAGTGGGATGGCCGCCGGTCGCGACCAGGCACGCTGCCACCAGCAGGGCTACGGCCGCGAACAGGACGGCAAGCGGCCAGCGCCGGACCAGGGCGTCGGAAGCGGCAGTGGTGATCGCCATCGCCGCCAATTTATCCCAACACCGTGGCTAAATCGAATTTTCCTTTGTTTTCCGGCTGCTTAATCCCGCGTATTTGCCGCTTGTCTCGCAAGCCCTGCCGCCCGATATTGGGCTTGGGAGATCGGTGCGGGCGTCGTGCTCGCCAACCCGGTCAGGTCCGGAAGGAAGCAGCCGTAACGAGATTTTCGGCGGGTCGCCGCCGGTCTCCCACCCGCCGCAACCCTTGCGTTTTCCAGGGTGATCTTTTGCAGGAAAGGGCCCGCGCAACGCCATGACCGACGCGCCAGAAGCCCTGCCCTACCGCGTTCTTGCCCGCAAATACCGCCCGACCAGCTTCCAGACCCTGATCGGCCAGGAAGCGATGGTGCGCACCTTGCGCAATGCCATCGAAACCGGCCGGCTGGCGCATGCCTTCATGCTGACGGGCGTGCGCGGGGTGGGCAAGACGACCACCGCCCGCATCATCGCCCGCGCGCTCAATTGCATCGGCCCGGACGGCAAGGGCACCGAGACGGTCGATCCCTGCGGCGTGTGCGAGAATTGCGTCGCCATCGCCGAAGACCGGCACATGGACGTCATCGAGATGGATGCCGCCAGCCGCACCGGTATCGCCGATATCCGCGAACTGATCGAGGGTGTGCGCTTCAAGCCGGCTTCGGCGCGCTACAAGGTCTACATCATCGA
>JAQSWP010000235.1 GCA_029266575.1 Alphaproteobacteria bacterium
GTGGAGCAGCGCGGTGGCCCATAGGGCTGGTGTTTAAGTCCTTCCGTCTGCGGTAATATAGGCGGATTGTCGGCGTCCGATCCCGTGGAGGCGAAAATGGCCTACAAGACGATTCTGGTCAGTTGCGACACCGCGCCCACCAGCGACAAGCGCATCGAGACGGCGGCGGAGCTGGCGCGCAACACGGGCGCGCATCTGGTCGGCCTGTTCCTGCGCTCCAACGTGGTGCTGCCGGCCTATCTCGAAGCCGGCATCAGCCCCGACCTCATCACCTTGCAGGAAAAGCGCGGCAAGGACATGGCGGCCAAGGGCAAGACCGCGTTCGAGGCGATCTGCAATCGCGCCGGCATCAGCGGCGAGTGGCGCGAGGCGCAGGGCGACGTCTACGATCTCGCCGCCATGAACGCGCGCTATGCCGACCTGACGATCGTCGGCCAGTACGACAACAAGCTCGCCGATCCCGACATCATCCCCGATCTGCCGGAAACGCTGGCATTGCGCGCCGGCGGGCCGGTGCTGGTGCTGCCGCATATCGGCGTGCGCGGGCCGCTGCTGGGCGGCCACGCCATGGTGGGGTGGAATGCCGGCCGCGAGGCCACGCGCGCGGTCAACGATGCGCTGCCGTTCCTGCAGGCGGCGAAACAGGTGACGGTGCTGGCCGTCAATCCGCGCGCCGGCGCGCGCGGCCATGGCGAGGATCCCGGCGCCGACATCGCCCTGTTCCTGGCGCGCCACGGCGTCAAGGTCACCGCCTCGCACACCGTCGCCCGCGAGGACGATCCGGCCGAGGTGCTGCTCTCGCGCATGGCCGATCTCAATATCGACCTGCTGGTGATGGGAGCCTACGGCCATTCGCGGCTGCGCGAGTTGGTGATCGGCGGCGTCACCAGGAAGATCCTGTCGTCGATGACGGCGCCGGTGCTGATGAGTCATTAGAGTGGCATGATCGTCGTCTTCGGCTCGATCATCGTCGATCACCTGTTCGCCGTGCCGGTCCTGCCCCGGCGCGGCGAAACCGTTCTGGGCGAGCGCTACAGCATCATGCCCGGCGGCAAGGGCGCCAACCAGGCGATGGCGGCGGCGCGCGACGGAGCCGCCGTGCAGCTGGTCGGCGCGGTCGGCAGCGACCATCTGGCGGTGCTGGCGCTCGAAGGGGTGCGCGATGCCGGCGTCGGTCTGACCGGCATCCGCCATCTCGACCTGCCGACAGGCGCCGCTTCCGTCGGCATCAGCCCCGAAGGCGACAACCAGATCATGGTCGCGGCCGGCGCCAATCTCGCGGCCTCGGCCGACTGGCTCGATGGCCGCCTGTCGGGCGACACCACGCTGGTGCTGCAGCGCGAGCTTGCGCAAGCCGAGACTGAGCGCGCCATTTTCAAGGCCAAGGCGGCTCGGTGCCGGGTCGTTCTCAATCTGGCCCCGGCCTTGCCGCTGGCCAGCGAAGCGCTGTGCGCCGCCGACGTGCTGGTCGTCAACGAGATCGAGGCTGCGGCGCTGGCGCAAACCTTGCGCCTGTCCGCTGGCGATGCGAGGGCGCTGTCGGAAGCGTTGACCGTCAGCGTCGTCGTCACCCTGGGGGAGCAGGGCGCGCAGAGTTGCGATGGCGACCGGCTGTGGCGCACGCCGGCGCTGAAAGTGGACGTCGCGGATACCACCGGCGCCGGCGATGCCTTCGTCGGCGTGCTGGCGGCGGCGCTGGATCGCGGCCTGCCGTTCGCACAGGCCATCCGCCGCGGCTGCGTTGCGGGCAGCCTGTCCTGTCGCGCCACCGGGGCACAGGCGGCGCTGCCGGACAGCGCCGCAATTGAGGCTGGAATGGCGCAATTGGCACCTGATTCCGCCGAACCTTGATCTTCCCCGCCCAGCCGCTAAGCTTCGCTAAACACCTGACATCCGGGAGAAATTGATGCCCATTCTCAACCGCATCGCCGAATTCCATAAGGACATGGAAGCCTGGCGGCACGACATCCACCAGCATCCCGAAACCGCGTTCGAGGAGCATCGCACCGCCGACGTGGTCGCCAAGCGGCTGGAGTCCTTCGGCATCGAGGTGCATCGCGGCCTGGCGCAGACCGGCGTGGTGGGCGTGCTGAAAGCGGGCAACGGGCGGCGCGCCATCGGCCTGCGCGCCGACATGGATGCGCTCGACGTGCACGAGACCAACAAGTTCAGCCACGCCTCGACCATCCCCGGCAAGATGCATGCCTGCGGCCATGACGGCCACACCACGATGTTGCTGGGCGCCGCCAAGTATCTCGCCGAGACCAAGAATTTCGACGGCACTGTCTATTTCATCTTCCAGCCGGCGGAAGAGAACGAAGGCGGCGGCCGGGTCATGGTCGAGGAAGGCCTGTTCGACAAATTCCCCGCCGAGCAGGTCTATGGCATGCACAACATCCCGGGCATTCCGGTCGGCCATTTCGCCGTCCGCCCCGGCCCGATGATGGCTGCCTACGATATTTTCGAAGTCACGGTTAACGGCGTCGGCGCGCATGGCGCCATGCCGCATCAGGGCGTCGATCCGGTGATGATCGGCTCGCAGATCGTGGTGGCGCTGCAGGCCATCGTCAGCCGCTACACCGATCCGATGGATACGGCGGTGGTTTCGACCACGCAGTTCCATTCCGGCGATGCCTGGAACGTCATCCCGCAGACCGCCGTGCTGCGCGGCACGGTGCGCACCTTCAAGAAGGAAGTGCAGGATCGCGTCGAGCGGCAGATCGAGGAGATCAGCCGCGCCGTCGCGCAGGGCTTCGGCGCCACCATCGGCTGGCGCTACGAGCGGCGCTATCCGGCGACGGTGAATTCGGAGCAGGAGACCGAGATCGCCGCGCGCGCGGCTTCCACGGTCGCCGGCCTGGCCAAGGTCAACCGCAACCCGACCCCGGCCATGGGCTCGGAGGATTTCGCCTTCATGCTGCAGGCCAGGCCCGGCTGCTATATCTGGATCGGCAACGGCGACCGGCCGGGCTCGTGCATGATCCATAACCCGGGCTACGACTTCAACGACGAGATCCTGCCGCTGGGCGCTTCCTATTGGGCGACCCTTGTCGAGCAGGAGCTGTCGAAGGACGTGCAGCGCAAGCAGGCGGCGGAATAAAACCAGTCCGTCATCCCCGCGAAAGCGGGGATCTCTCTGCCATGAGAACTCTGCCGTCGATGGCACAGGCTCGCCCGCCTGAGATCCCCGCTTGCGCGGGGATGACGGTGTGGGGTGAGGCGTCACTATTTCCTTTTATTCGCTGCGCCGGTCGAGCGCCCTGGGATCGAGCGCGTCCTGCAGGCCGTCGCCGACGAAATTGAAGGCGACGACGGTGAGGAAGATCAGCAGGCCGGGCCAGATCGCCAGCATCGGGCTGGACCAGATCAGCTCCTGCGCATTGGTCAGCATGTTGCCCCACGAGGCCAGCGGCGCCTGCACGCCCAGACCGAGAAAGCTCAGCACCGATTCGAACAGGATGATGCTGCCGACCGACATGGTGGTGGCGACCACCACCGGCGACAGCGCGTTGGGCAATATGTGGCGGAACATGATGCGGATCGGGCCGGCGCCCAGCGCGCGGGCGGCGCGCACGTAGTCGCGGGTCTTCAGCGACAAGGTCATGCCGCGCACCAGCCGCGCCACCGTGGTCCAGCCGAACAGGCTGACGATGACCACGATCTGGTACAGAGAGATCGAGGGCGAGCGCGCGATCTCGACCGGGATGCCGAGCTTGGAAAGATCGACGGCGCTCAGCATGATCAGCAGCGGCAGCACCGGCAGGGCGATCACCGTGTCGGTCAGCCGCATCAGCAGCGCATCCAGCCGGCCGCCGACATAGCCCGCCACCACGCCGATGATCGAGCCGGCGACGGCGGCGATGATGGCCGCCGCCAGCCCGACCAGCAGCGACACCCGCCCGCCATGCAGCAGGCGCAGCAACAGATCGCGGCCCAGATCGTCGGTGCCCAGCCAGTGCCGCCACGAGGGCGGCTCCAGCCGGCTCAGCAGATCGGCATCGTTGGGATCTATGCCGCGCAAGCCCGCGATCAGCGGTGCGATCAAGGCGAGCAGCGCCAGCAGCAGCAACAGCGACAGGCTGGCGACGGCAAAGCCATGGCGGCGGAAGCGGCGCCAGAAATCACCCGCCCGGTTCATGCGCGCGCATCCAGCCGCACGCGCGGATCGGCCCAGGCATAGGCGAGGTCGGCCAGCAGACTGCCCAGCAAGGTCGTCAAGGTGGCGAACAGCAGGCCGACCAGCGCCAGATTGTAGTCGTTGGCCTGGATGGCATCGAACATGGTCTTCCCCATGCCGGGCCAGGCGAACATGATCTCGGTGATCAGCGCGCCGGAGAACAGGCTGCCGAAGGAGAGGGCGAGAATCGTCAGGATCGGCGACAGCGAATTGCGCAGCGCATGGCGCCACACCACGCCTTCTTCCGACACCCCCTTGGCGCGCGCGGTGCGCACGAAATCCTGCCGCATGGTCTCGATCATCGCCGCGCGCACGTAGCGGGTGTAGTGGCCGATATTGGCGACGGTCAGCGTCAGCACCGGCAGGATCAGGTGGCGCAGCCGGTCGCCAAACCCGCCTTCGCCCGCGCCGCTGGCGGGGAACCAGCCCAGGATGACGGCGAACAGGATGATCAGCAGAAGCGCCAGCCAGAAGGTCGGCACGGAAATGCCGGCGAAGCAGAAGAGATTGACCGAGTTGTCGAACGCCCCGTAAGGCTTGCGCGCCGCCTCGATGCCGAGCGGCAAGGCAATGGCCACCGACAGGGTGAACGCCAGCCCCATCAGCACCACGGTGTTGCCCAGCCGCGGCAGCAGCACGTCGAGCACCGGCCGCGCGAACATGCGCGAGAAGCCGAAATCGCCCTGCAGCGCCTGGGTCAGCCAGGCGAAATAGCGCTCGTGCAGCGGCTGGTCGAGGCCG
>JAQSWP010000032.1 GCA_029266575.1 Alphaproteobacteria bacterium
CTCGCCGCGACGGCGCATTTCGACGAAGGCGTCGATGCGTTTCTCAACAAGCGCAAACCGGTGTGGCCGGCTTAGATGCTGGTTCTCGTCCGCCGTCAATAATCCTCATCCTGAGCCCGTCGAAGGATGAGGAGAAGCAGGCAACCTCTCCCGAGCCCATCCTTCGACGGGCTCAGGATGAGGACTTTAGAGTTGCCTCTAATGCGACACGAACACCGGCACGCGGCAGGCGCTGATCACCTTGCCGGTGGCGCCGCCCAGGCCGAGGAATTCCAGCATCTGGTTGGAGCCGTAGGCACCCATCACCAGCATCGAGGCGCCGCGCTCATGCGTGAAGCCCAGCAGCGCCTTGCCGCGGGCCCGCGCCGAAACCGCGCCGGGATCGATCGCCGCCTGTCTTCGCCTTCTGCAGCAGAGGCAGCGCCAGCCGCGCCGCGTTGGCCGCCTGCTGGCTGGCGTTCCACGCCACCACGATTTCGTTCAGGCCGCCCAAGGTGCCCGACGGCGGCGCCACGATCACCGGACAGGCCGGCTCGTGCAGCGCGATCGCGGCGGTGGCGGGCGAGGCATTGTCCTGATCGACGCCGGGACGGCCGATCACCGCCACGTCGGAGGTGCGCAGGCGGATCAGCAGATCGTCCATGTCGTGGCGCTCGAGGCTGGCGAAGCGCGCCGTGCCGCCGCCGGCCAGCGCCCGGTTGGAGGCCGCGTCGAACGCCGCCTTCGATGCAGCCGCGCGCTTGGACTGCAGCTGATCGTCCCACGCCACCACCGCTCCCGACATGCCGCCCACCATGCCGTCGGCCATGGTGTTGGGCGCGGCAGGATAATGCACGGCCTCGACCGCGCCGCCGAACAGCGCGCCGATCTCGCCGGCGAGGCCATACGCCATCGCCGCATCGGAGCCGCCTTCGCTGACGGCCAGAATGGATTTGAACACAGGTTGACTCCCCCAGGAACGGTTACGCAAAACGGCACGCTTCCCCGCGACGCCGCATGCTCCAAGGCTTATCCGAGAACGCGCATCGCGAACAGCCTAAAGGGAAAGCGTTGCAACGTGAAATCCTGCCGGGCTCTCCGACGAGGGGCGTGTTAGAGAGCGTCATGTCCGCCACGCTGCTCATTCTCGCCGCCGGATTCGCCGCCGGCGCGCTCAACGCCATCGCCGGCGGCGGCACGTTCATCACGTTTCCGGTATTGGTGCAGCTGGGAATTCCACCGATCGCCGCCAACGCCACCGCGACCGTGGCCGCCTTGCCGGGCTATGTCGGTGGCGCCTGGGCCTTCCGCCGCGACATCCGGGCGGAAGGCTCGCTGCGTGTCGGCGAAACCGTCGCGATCTCGCTCGTGGGCGGCACCGCCGGATCGCTGCTGCTGCTCGTTACGCCTGCGGCCATTTTCGATGGCGTCGTTCCCTGGCTGCTTCTGATCGCCACCGCACTGTTTGCCTTTGGACCGTGGTTGATGTCGGCCTTGCAGCGCCGGGGCGTCGGCGTTGCCGGCCGTTTCGTTTCCTTCGCCGCGATCTTTGCGGTCGCACTCTACGGCGGCTATTTCAACGGTGGTTTGGGCATTCTGCTGTTGGCCTGCTTCGGCCTGATCGGCTACGTCAATCTTTCTGCCATGAATGGGCTGAAGAACCTGCTCTCGGCTGCACTGTCGGTGATCTCGGCCGCGACCTTCGCCATCGCCGGCATCGTCGAGTGGCGTGAAGGCCTGATCATGGCCGTGGCTGCCGCGCTCGGCGGCTATTGCGGCGCCTGGGCGGCACGACGCATTACCCGACCGATGCTGCTGCGCGCCGGCATCGTGCTGGTCGGGCTTGCGATGTCTGGACTATTCTTCGCGCGTTAGAGCGGATCATGGTTCGATGGAAGCGCTTTCGCTTCCATCGAACCATGTGAATCCGCTCTATTCCTTAATGTTTAGAGCAAATTCACAGGGACTGACGGAATCGCAAGCGATTCCGTCAGTCCCTGATTTGCTCTAATGCCACACCGCCGGCAGCCGCGTCAGCCCGCGCAGGGTGAAGTTGCGCTTCCACTCCGGCTTGTCCTTCTCCGGCAGTTCCAGCGTCGGCATGCGCTCGATCAGGCGCGCGAACACCAGCTCCGCTTCCAGCCGGGCGAGCTGCGCGCCCAGGCAGTGATGGATGCCGCCGCCGAAGGAGAGCGGCCGCACGTTCTGGCGCGCCACGTCGAGTTTGTCGGGATCGGTATAATGCGCCGGATCGCGGTTGGCCGCGCCCAAGAGCACGATGACGTTGTCGGTGGCCGGTATGGTCGCGCCGCCCAGCTCGACGTCTTCATGCGCGACCCGGGCGGTGAGCTGCACGGAAGAATCGTAGCGCAGCAATTCCTCGATCATGCCCGGGATCAGCGCCGGCTCGCGCTTGATGCGCTGCCACTGCTCGGGATTGCGATGCAGCGCCAGCAAGCCGTTGCCGATCAGGTTGGTGGTGGTTTCGTGCCCGGCGCCGAACAGCAGGCCGATATTGGCGCGCAGCTCCTCGCCGGTCAGCCGATCGCCCGCCTCCTCCGCCCGCACCATCTCGGTGGTGAGATCGTCCTGCGGCTCCTTGCGGCGCAGCTCGCACAGCTGTTCGAAATAGAGGCCCGCCATCTTGGTGTTGGCGTTGGCCTGGTCCATCTCCGCGCGGCTCATCGGCACCGGATCGAGGATGCGGCTGTTGACGTTGCTGCCGGCGAGGAACGGCCCGCGATGGTCTTCGGGAATGCCCAGCAGATCGCAAATGACGATCACCGGCAGCCGGTGCGCCAGGTCGGCCATCACATCCATGGCGCCCTTGCCGGCCACGCGGTCGAGCTGCTCGTCCACCAGCCTGGCGATGCGCGGACGCATGTCGGCGATGCGCCGCGCGGTGAAGGCCTTGACCACCAGCCCGCGCAGGCGGGTGTGATCGGGCGGATCGAGCACCAGCATGGTGCGGGCCAGCGACGACACCGCCGGCTCCTCCATCGCCTTGGGCCCGTAGCGCCGCTGCATGTTGCCGACGAAATCCTTGCCGAAGCGGCGATCGCGCAGCACCAAAGCGGCATCGTCGTAAGCCGTCACCAGCCAGAACCCGAGCGGCGAGCGCATCACCGGCGCCGCCTCGCGCAGGCGGTGATAGAACGGATAGGGATCGGCGATGAACGCCGGATCGAGCGGCTGGAATGAAGCGGCGGCGGCGGGTGCGGCGTGTTCGTTCATGGCGGTTTGTACCATGGCGCGGCAATGGCCGAAATTGCCATCGGAAACGAGGATAGCGGCTAACCCCGCTCCCAGTTCAATCGCGCGATACGCGGATCGGCGGCAAAGGTTTGGCGGTCGAAATCAATGCCGAGGCGGGGAAATTCGCGCACCATCTGCGCGCCCGAGGCGCTGAGCCTGATCCACCAGCTCTGGCGCTCGACCGGCTTTGGCCTGGCGAAGACGCGGCAGCGCAGCAGCGCCAGATTGGCCCCGCGCCCCGGATCGCGCGCCGATTCGTAGCGGATCAGGTCGATGCCGGCATCCCGCGCCTGGCCGGCCAGATTTTGGCAGGGCGCGTAATCGGTGGGATGCGTCCAGGCCGCCCGCTGGCGCGCCAGCATGCCCGCCGTCAGATCGATCGCCTTGTCGCTGCGGTAGGAGACCGAAAACGCCGTGTGCTCGGCGGCGTTGCGCGGCCAGGGCGTGGCTGGCGATTCGGCGAAGAACAGCAGGCGCGCGAACACCGTTTCGGCCACCGCTGTCCGCACCGCTTCCGCGGCATAGAACACGCCCTCGCTCAGGCCGGCGCGGCGGAAGCGCGAGCCTCTGGGATAGGGCGCGCCATAGCGGAATGGCGTTGCCAGCAGGTATTCCAGATGCCGGCACTCCAGAGGTATGACCGGCTTGCTGTCGTCGATCAGCCGCTCCAGAAGGGTTTGCTCCTCCACCGTATCGACCAGCTTCAGGGTGGAAACCCGATGCTGCGCTTCGACCAGGCGCCAGGCGGTGCCGGCAAGCGGACGCGGCCTAAACGATGGCGCGGCGGGCATCAAGATAGGCGATGACGTTGGTCAGGCCGGCGATCGACTTGATCAGTTCGACAGGCTCGGCATCCAGCGCAGCATTGCGGTTGCGCAGCCACGCGCCGGCGATCGCATCCTCGCCGCCGACGATGGCATCGAGCGAGCGGTAGAGCCTGACGAACAGCACCGCCAGCTCGAACGCCTTCTGCCCCGGCTCCAGCGCATAGTCGCCGGCCCGCATGCGCGACACCGTCGCTTCCGAAACGCCGATCACCGCCGCCAGCGTCTTGCCGGGCAGATCGAGATTGGCCGCCGCCTTGAGCATCGCCTTGGTCAGCACGGCGCCTTCGGAAGCGGGCTGGGGTTGCGGCTTACGGTTCGTCATGGTCTGAATATCGTATTTCTGTTGAAACAATTCAATTAATATATTTCACAGGAAATGACGTTGTACAGCCTTGGAATAGAACCAATAGTGTGTATATATATACACACTATTGCACTGAAAGCCTATGCCGAAATCATTGGGGTCGCGGGACGTGCGCCGGCTGCTGGAACAGGCGGGTTTCGTCCTGCAGCGTCAGAGCGGCAGTCACATGGTGTTCCGCCATTCCGACGGACGCCTCGTTATCGTGCCCGAAGGGCGGCGCGAGCTTCCGGTCGGCACGCTGCGCTCGATCTGGCGGCAGGCCAATTTCAAATGGCCGCCCACATAACGATGAGGACTACGCCCGTGAAAGCCTATCTCGCCTTCATCAACGAGGACCGCGCCGGTTTCGGGGTGGTGTTTCCCGATTTGCCGGGCTGCGTCAGTGTAGGCGACGGCTTCGAGGACGCGGTCGAACAGGCGAGCGAGGCGCTGGCGCTCTATGCCGAGGCCGTGCGCGCCGGCGGCAACCCATTGCCAGAGCCGCGCACCCTGAAGCAGATAGAGAAGGCGAAGCTCGACTGGATCGAACCCGGCTACGTCGTTGCGGCAATTCCCCTGATTGCCCCGCGCAAGCAGACCACCCGGGTCAACATCGCCCTCGACCAGAGCGAACTTGACGCCATCGACCAGGCAGCGAAGCGCAGCGGCGTCGATCGCTCGACTTATATGGTGCGCGCGGCCCTGTTTGCCGCCGCTCCCGGACTGCTGCGGCAGGAAACCAGCCGCGGAACAAAATCCGGTCTCGCCGAAAGCGCCAAACCCTTCCGCCGCACCGCTCGCCAGAAGTAACCAGCACCTCTACAAATCCAGCACCTCGCGCACCCGCGACGCCAGCGCTTGGAAATCGTAGGGCTTGTTCAGCAGCGGGATCGTGGCGTCCCATTGCCCGTCCTTGAGCAGCGCCTGCTCGGCATAGCCGCTGGTCAGCAGGACCTTCAGCTGCGGCAGGCGCTGGCGCGCGGCGGTGGCGAGCTGGCAGCCGTTCATGCCGCCGGGCAGGCCGATATCGGAGAACATCAAGGCGATGCGCGGCTCGCGCGCCAGAAGATCGAGCGCCTGGGCCGCATCGGCCGCTTCGACGACCTGGTAGCCAAGTTCCGACAGGGTCTCGACCGCGTTCAGCCGCAGCAGGAACTCGTCCTCCACCACCAGCACCGTCTCGGCATTGCCCGGCCGCACGGGCTTCGCCGCCGGCGCCGCCGCACTGTCCTGCGTCACTGGCTGCGTTTGACGCGGCAGATAAAGTTTCACCGTGGTGCCGTTGCCCTCCCGGCTTTCGATTTCGATGCCGCCGCCGGACTGCTTGGCAAAGCCGTAGACCTGGCTCAACCCCAGACCCGTGCCCTGGCCGATGCCCTTCGTGGTGAAGAACGGCTCGAAGGCGCGCTCCAGCACCTGCTGGCTCATGCCGTGCCCGTTATCGGCGACGCTCACCACCACGTAGTCGCCCGGCACCAGCTCGGCTGGCCATGTCTCGGCGGCTTGCGCGCCATAGGCCAGATTGCGCGTTTCGATGCTCAGCCGCCCGCCCTCCGCCATGGCATGGCGCGCATTGACCGCAAGATTCAAAATGGCCACTTCGAGCTGGTTGGCATCGACGAAGCTCAGCCACAGGTTTTCCCCCAGCCGCGTCTGCACCACGACACCTTCGCCCAAGGTGCGCCTGAGCAGATCCGACATGCCCGCCACCAGCGCATTGGCGTTAAGCGTGCGCGGCTCCAGCGGCTGGCGGCGGGCGAAGGCCAGCAGATGCTGGGTCAGCCAGGTGGCGCGCTGGGCGCCGGCCAGCGCCTGGTCCGCCAGCCGGCCCAGCTCCGCCGTGTCGGGCGCGCTGCGCGCCAGCCGCCGGCGCATGTTCTCCAGATTGCCGATGATCACCGTCAGCAGATTGTTGAAATCATGCGCGATGCCGCCGGTGAGCTGGCCCACGGCTTCCATTTTCTGCGCCTGCAGCAGCAGGGTCTCGGCCTGGGTGCGGCGGGTGGCCTCGGCTTCGAGCTGGGCCGTGCGCTCGCGCACCCGCTCCTCGAGCTGGCGGTTGAGGTCGGCCAGGGCCGCTTCCGCCTTCTTGCGTTCGGTGATGTCGATATCGACGCCGCTATAGCGGGTGGCCGCCCCGTGCTCGTCGCGCATGATGCGGCCGCGGCCGAAGATCCAGCGCACGGCGCCGTCGGGATGGATGACGCGGTATTCGACTTCGTAGGAATCGGCGCCGCTCTCCAGCGCCTGGCGGAAGCCGTGCACGACCTTGGCGCGATCCTCCGGATGGCGTACGGCGCGGATCCGCTCCATCGAGATCGGGTCGGATTTGGGCTGCAAGCCCATGATGCGGAAGAACTGTTCGGTGCCCCGTGCGGTGCCGGTTGCCAGGTCTATGTCCCAGACGCCGATGCCGGCGGAATGCTCGGCCAGCGACAGCAATTCGTCGCGTTCGCGCGAAGACCGCGCAATCGCGCTCAGTGGCGTTGGCGCCAGAACCGATGGGCCGATGTCCTTTGCCACTTCCCCCTCGCAGCATCCGGGCGAGCCGCGCATAATATACAAACAGCATTCGCTGGCAAAAGTGCCGGCGACACCGAAAGAAAGCGCCCGGGGGTTCGGCCATGAAACCGGATGGGGTGTTGCGAACGGTTGCGGCTATCGCAGTCGCGGCCCTGCTTGTCGCCTTCGCGCCTGCGGAAAAAGCCGCCGGCCGCGTCCTGGTGATCAATTCCAACGCCTCCGATCCGGCTCCGCGCGCCGCCTGGACCGAGCTGGTGCAGCGCTTCCGTGCCGAGCATCCCGAAATCGAGGTCCAGTACAATCTCTACGATCACGAAAGCTACAAGCGCGCGCTGCGCAACTGGCTGACCGGCGGCGCGCCCGACGTGGTGCTGTGGTTCGTCGGCCGGCGCATGCGCGAATTCGTCGAGCCCGGCCTGCTCGAGGACATCAGCGACCTGTTCACCCCGCAGCGCATCGCCGAGCTGCCGCCGGGCGCGCTCGATCTGGTCAGCGTCGGCGGCCGGCGCTATGGCGTGCCCTACTCCTACTATCACGTCGGCCTGTTCTTCCGCCGCGACCTGCTGCAGGCGGCGGGCGTGGCGCGGCTCGACGACTGGCCGGCGCTGCTTTCCGCCTGCGAGAAGCTGAAAGCCGCCGGCATCGCGCCCTTCGCCATCGGCAGCCGCGATCTGTGGCCGACCGCCGCCTGGTTCGACTATCTCAACTTGCGCAGCAACGGCTATGGCTTCCACATGCAGGTGATGGAGGGCCGCGTGCCCTACACCGATGCCCGCATCCGCGCCGTGTTCGGCCGCTGGCGCGAGTTGATCGAACGCGACTGCTTCATGCCCAACCACGCCTCGCAGGGCTGGCAGCAGAGCCAGGCCTGGCTTTACCAGGGCAAGGCGGCAATGATGCTGATCGGCAACTACATCGTGCCGAATTTTCCCGCCGACATGCGCGAGCGCATGGATTTCGCGCCGTTCCCTCTCATCGATGCCGCCATCCCGCTGGCCGAAGACGCGCCGATGAATTCCCTGCATATCCCGGCGCGGGCGCAGAACAAGGACGATGCCCGCCGCTTCCTGGCCTTCGCCATGCGCGCCGAGGTGCAGGAAGCGCTGAACCGCAAACTGCTGCTGATCCCGGTCAATCGCAACGCCGCCATCGCCGAAGATCCGTTCCTGCGCGCCGGCGCGACATTGCTGCGGCGCGCGCAGCATCTGTCGCAATTCTTCGACCGCGACACCAGCGAGGACCTGGCCACCATCGCCATGAAAGGCTTCCAGGAATTCATGCTGCATCCCGAGCGGCTGGAGACGGTGCTGCAGAACATCGAGCGCGCCCGCCTGCGCATCTACGGGCCCTGATCTTGCGGGGCGGCGGCAAACGCGCGGCGGCGCTGCTGCTGGCGCCCGGGGTTTTGCTGTTCGCGGTGTTCGTGATCTATCCCATCGCCGCAAGCTTCGTGCTCTCGCTGCAGAGCTGGAACGGGCTGGGAGCGAAAACCTGGATCGGCTTCGGCAATTACGCCGAACTCTTCAGCGATCACGTGTTCTACACGGCGCTGGCCAACAATCTTTTATGGCTGGGGCTGAATGCCTTGGCGCCGGTTCTGGGACTCGGCATCGCTGTCCTTGTCAATCAAGCCATTCCCGGCATCCGCATCCTGCGCGCGCTGTTCTTCCTGCCCTTCGTCATCAGCGCCGTCGTGGTCGGCATGGTGTTCGGCTGGTTCTTCAACGCCGAGTTCGGCCTGCTCAACGCGTTGCTGGCGCCGCTCGGCGCCGAGCTGGCGCCGCTCGACAGCGAAGACGGCGCTATCTTCGCCGTCATCGCCGCCGCCCTGTGGCCGCAGACCGCCTACTGCGCCATCCTCTACCTGACCGGGCTGATGAGCCTGCAGCCCGAACTGATCGACGCCGCCCGCATCGATGGCGCCCGAGGCCTGCGCCTGCTGTGGCAGATCGTGCTGCCGCAGCTGGCGCCGGTGAACTTCATCGTGGCGCTGATCTCTGTCGTCTCCGCCCTGCGCGGCTTCGACATGGTGGTGATCATGACCGCCGGCGGGCCCTACGACAGCTCGACTGTGCTGGCGCATTACATGTACGAGCAGACTTTCCACGCCTCGCGCTACGGCTATGGCGCCGCCATCGCCTCCGTGCTGTTCGCGTTGATGGCGGCGGGCGTCGGCTTCTTTCTTTGGCGCATGCTACGGCGGGAAGCGGCATGAGTTTTCCCGCCCCCATCCAGCTGCAGCCAGCGGCGGCGCGCGCCATCTACTACGTCATCCTGCCGCTGGCGCTGCTGGTGTGGCTGCTGCCGCTCCTAGGCATTGCGCTGACCTCGCTGCGCTCGATCGAGGATATCAGCCGCGGCAATGTCTGGGCCTGGCCCGTCGATCCGCAAGGCCTCGGCAACTATCTCGCCGTGCTGCGCGACACGCACCTGCTGCAATTCCTCTTCAACAGCCTGGCTATCACCGTGCCCGCCCTGGCGGGGACGCTGGCGCTGTCGTGCATGGCCGGCTTCGCCCTAGCGCGGCTGGAATTTCGCGGCAATGTGGTGCTGCTGGTGATGTTCGTGGCCGGCAATTTGGTGCCGTTCCAGGTGCTGATGATCCCGGTGCGGGAAATGATGGTGAACGTCTTTGCCATCTACGACACGCGCTTTGCCCTCATCCTGTTCCACATCGCCTTCCAGACGGGCTTCGCCACGCTGTTCATGCGCAATTTCTTCCGCCAGCTGCCCGATGCGCTGTTCGACGCCGCCCGCATCGACGGCTGGGGTGAATTGCGCATCTTCTGGGCCATCGCCGTGCCGCTGGTGCGTCCCGCCATCGCCGGCCTGGCGGCGCTGATCTTCACCTTCGTCTGGAACGATTATTTCTGGTCGCTGGTGCTGGTGCATTCCGACCAGGTGCGTCCCGTCACCGCCGGCCTGCAATCGCTGCGCGGCATGTTCCTGTCGTCCTGGAACCTAATCGCCGCCGCCTCGATCATCGCCGCCCTGCCGCCCGTGCTGGTCTTCATCCTGCTGCAGCGCCACTTCATCGCCGGCCTGACCGCCGGGGCGACCGGGGATTGAAGCGCCCAGCAAACGGGCATCGCGCCGGCCCAACGTACCGCCCGTAGTACGGCCGCAACACCGTACTGCCAACCCTGCGGCCCGCTTGAAAATCCGCCGTTTCCCTCTTGAAGCCGGCGGGCCGCGCGGCATACTGCCGCCCGACTGGCGATCGGCAGCCGAGGCCGGCCGACCGAGGAAACCGTCAGTTGCACGATGGGGGTCAGCGCGCCTCGCCTGAGCCGCGCCCGGCTTTACGTTGCCAAGCAAGAAACGCCACCGGTCAACGGCGGCCGTCCCGCCCTGCGTCGTTCCGGCGCGGAACCCTCCCAAAGCGCGACCCGTTTTTGCCATGGCAGCGACAAAATCCGAGCGCAGATCAGTCCGCGCGGCCGCAATCGCGCCCGCTCCGTTTCTCGAAAAGACCTGCGTCAATGTTCCGCCCGACCGCGCTGCTGTGCCTGATCCTGGTCGTCGCCGCCGCTCTGGCGGGATTCTGGTCATTGAACAAGATCGATAACCGGGTCGTATCGATCGACGGCAAGATCAACGGCGTCGCCTTCTCGCCTTACCAGCGCAATCAGGATCCGCAGCGCGACATCCACCCCAGCCTGCAGGACATCGACCGCGACCTGGCGGCGGTGGCGCCGCTGGCCGAGAAGGTACGCACCTACTCGGCGCTGGATGGGCTCGACAAGATTCCCGAGCTGGCGGTGAAGTACAATCTCAAGGTCGTGGCCGGCGGCTGGGTCGATAACCGCGTGCAGCGTTCCGAACGCGAGGTCGCCAATCTGATCCGCATGGTGCGCAACAACCCCGGCACGGTCGAGCGGGTTCTGGTCGGCAACGAATCCATCCTGCGCGGCGATCTGCGCGTGCCGCAGCTCGTTTCCTACATCCGCCAGGTCAAGCGCAACGTCAACGTGCCGGTCTCCACTGCCGAGCCGTGGCATGTCTGGGCCGACAATCCCGAACTGGTGCAGGCGGTCGATTACATCGCCATCCACGTGCTGCCCTACTGGGAAGGCATGTCGGTCGATGCCTCGCTGAAATTCTTCGCCGAAAAATACAGCGAGCTGCGCGACCGCTACTCGACCAAGCGCATCATCGTCACCGAGATCGGCTGGCCGTCAGACGGGCGTCTGCGCCGCGATGCCGTGGCCTCGCGGGCCAACCAGGCCAAATTCCTGCGCGAGTTCTTCGCGCTGGCCCGCGCCAACAACATCGAATATTTCGTCATGGAAGCTTTCGACCAGCCGTGGAAGCACGGCATCGAAGGCAAGGCCGGCGCCTATTGGGGTATGTTCGACAGCGAACGCCAGCCGAAATGGAGCATGACGGGGCCGATCGAGACGCTGCCGCACTGGCGGCTGATCGCCGGCGCCTCGCTTGCGCTCGCCATCGTGCCGCTGCTGCTGTTCTTCCACCGCTGGCGCAATCTCTCCTTCGCCGGCGAACTGTTCTTCGCCGCCCTTATCCAAGGCTGCGCCGCTTTGGTCGCCTGGACCCTGTTCGCGGGCTTCACCACCTACCAGTCTGCCGGCATGGCGATCGCCTGGAGCCTGCTGTTCCTGTGCCTGGCCGGCACCCTGCTGCTGGTGCTGATGCAGGCGCTGGAGATGACCGAAGTCGTGTGGATGAAGGCGTGGCGGCGCGTCTTCCTGCCGGCCAAACTCGAGCAGCGCGCGCATTGGCCGAAAGTCTCGCTGCACCTGCCGATCTGCAACGAGCCGCCGCATATGGTGAAGATCTCCCTCGATGCGCTGGCCAGGCTCGACTATCCGAATTTCGAAGTGCTGGTGATCGACAACAACACCCGCGATGCCGCCACCTGGCGCCCGGTCGAAGCCTATTGCCAGGAGTTGGGGCCGCGCTTCCGCTTCTTCCATCTCGACCACGTCGAAGGCTTCAAGGCCGGGGCGCTGAATTTCGCCCTGCGCCAGACGGCGCCCGACGCCGAATTCGTCGGCGTCTGCGACAGCGACTACACGGTCGAACCCAACTGGCTGAAATCCATCGTTCCCTATTTCGACGACGCCAAAGTGGGCTTCGTGCAGGCGCCGCAGGATCATCGCGACTGGGTGGGCGAGCCGTTCAAGGAAATGCTGAACTGGGAATATGCCGGCTTCTTCAACATCGGCATGTGCCACAGGAACGAATACGACGCCATCATCCAGCACGGCACCATGACCGTGATCCGCAAGCTAGCGATCGACGATGTCGGCATCTGGGCGCAGTGGTGCATCTGCGAGGATTCCGAGATGGGCCTGCGCCTGATGGAGGGCGGCTACAAATCGGTCTATATCAACCACGCCTTCGGAAAAGGGCTCACGCCCGACACCTTCTCCGGCTACAAGAAGCAGCGCTTCCGCTGGGCCTACGGTGCGGTGCAGATCCTGAAAGGCCATTGGCGCCAGATGCTATCGCCCGGCTCACCGCTTAGCTGGCGCCAGCGCTTTCACTTCGTCGCCGGCTGGGCCCCGTGGTTCGCCGATGCCGTCAACCTGATCTTCACCATCGCGTCCGTGTTCTGGGCGCTGGGTGTGCTGATCTTCCCGAAATATTTCGACCTGCCGCTGGCGCTGTTCCTGGTGCCGACGCTCGGCCTGTTCGTCTTCAAGGTCGTGCACTCCTATGTCCTCTACGCCAAGCGCGTGCCTTGCACGATCAGCCAGAGGATCGGCGCCTCGGTCGCCGGCCTGGCGCTGATCTTCACCGTCGGCCGCGCCATGCTCTACGGCATCTTCACTTCGAAGCTGCCCTTCATCCGCACGCCCAAGATGGAAAACCGCCCGGCCCTGATCGCGGGCCTCACCATGGCGGCGGAAGAGACAGTCCTGCTGCTAGCGCTATGGGCTGCCGCGATCGCCATCTGGGTGGTCAACGGCCCAGACGATGCCGAAGCGCGGATGTGGTCGGTGCTGATGGTGGTGCAGTCGCTGCCCTACGCCGCGGCTCTCTACCTTTCGATGGTCAATGCGCTCTCGACCCTGAAGCAGCAACGCCTGCTGTCGCAGGCCGCCGCCAACACCAATGCCCTGTCGCCGGCTTTGATCGGCGCGGCGGCAAGCTAGCTGCCAGTTTTCAATTACTTGCTTGGCGGCTGTGCGGCCGGTTGAGCGCAATGACATGCGTTGGTCAAAAGCGATCCGCTTGTGGGAAGCCCTGCATTTCCACATTCGACCTGCTTCTGCCGCAACCCTCTGATTCCAGAGGAAAATCACGGCTAATATGCCATGGTGCATTGCGGCATAATTGTGCATCAAGGGTGTGCAAAAAATCATCTAAGCTGTTGCGAAGTAATGCACAAACATGACACTTGCATTCCCTTCGCGATCGCACCATTATCTCTCCTGACGGCAAACGTCACTCCGGTGACCTCTTTGTTTGCCGTTGCCCGTCTTGGGCGTTTCCTCCCTAAACTCAGGGCCGCACTTCGGTGCGGCCCCTTTTTTTTGCCCCGCGTCAGCTTCCGCCGATACCATCGAACTTTTATAGTTGACTAGGAAACTATATCCCTTATTTTGCCACCCATGACGGAAACCGCCGCCCCGCTCGACGCGCATCTCGGCTACTGGCTGCGGCTGGTGTCGAACCACGTCTCGCAGCGCTTCGCCCGCCAAGTCGAGGCGAAAGGCGTCACGGTGGCGGAATGGGTGCTGCTGCGCGCCCTGTTCGACCACGACACGCAACAGCCTTCGGCGCTGGCCGACACGCTCGGCCTCACCCGCGGCGCCATCTCCAAACTCGCCGACCGGCTGCAGAAAAAATCCCTGCTGGCACGCGAAGCCGACGACGACGACCGCCGCGCCCACCGCCTGCGCCTGACCCAGGCCGGCCGCGCTCTGGTGCCGCAACTCGCCGCGCTGGCCGATGAGAACGATGCCCGTTTCTTCGCCGCCCTGTCTGAGAAGGATCGCGCCGCGCTGGCGGCGATGTTGCGCCAGCTGGCGCGGGCTCACGATCTGAAACAATCGCCCATCGACTGAAGGATTGCATCATGGACCCCGCCACCACCGCGATCTTGCGCGATTGCACGCAGGCTTCCGACGCCAGCACCATGATCTTTCCGCAAGTGCTGGCCCGCCTCGCGGCCGCCAATGTCGAGCGCTACCACGCCGACCTGGCCCGCGCCGAGAAAACCTATTATCTGCCTAACGGCGCCTCGCACACCGTGCCCTGCCACCGCCTCGACACGCCGATCGCCGCGACGTTCTGCGCCGGGGCTGTCGATGCCGCCGTGCGCGCCTCGCAAGCCGGCGCCATCACGTATCGGGAATTCTGCCGACGCATCGCCCAGGCCGGCTGCGTCTTCTATCTCGTCTCCCTTGCCGGAAAACGCGCCGTCTATTACGGCCGCTGCGGCGAGGCCCATGTCGAGCCGTTTCCGCAGACATAACGCGCCCGCTCTTGCCCGCGCGTCCGGGCGGGTAAAGAATGGCGCTTCGCAACAGGGAGGCTGCCATGGACACCGTGATCGGCAAGACGATGACCCTCGCCCGCGCCACCGAGTTCGGCGCCGCCTGGAACAGCCGCGATCCCGACCTGATCGCGAGCTTCTTCACCGAAGACGGCTCCTATCACGCCTCGGTCGGCCCCGACCATCTGGGCCGCTCCTTCTTCGGCCGCGACGAGATCCGCCGCGGCGCCAGGATCTTCTTCGATCGCTTCCCCGACGGCCGCTTCGAGAATCTCAAGGTCCAGGTCTGCGGCGACATCGGCACCTTCGAATGGGACTTCATCGCCACCGGCCCCGACGGCAAAGAGATCACGACCGCCGGCTGCGATATCCTCGCCTTCCGCGGCGACATGGTCGTGAGCAAGAATGCGTTCCGCAAGCAGCGGGGCTGACTTCTCTTTTGTCATCCCGCCCCCGAGCGGGGATCCATCGTCTTCCTGAAGAAAGTGTCGCGCGTCAGCGCGGCAACCTCCGCGCACCCACACTACCGACCTCATCCTGAGCCCGTCGAAGGATGAGGATCACAGGAAACGCCTGCCCCGTTGCTCATGCTTCGACGGGCTCAGCATGAGGATTTTAAGAAGCGTTCAGCGCAAACAAAAACGGCGGCAGGATCGCTCCTGCCGCCGTTTTGCCTGCTCCGCAGAGAGCGGAAGCTTAGCTCACTTCCACCCCGCCCGGTCCATGACCTTCAACGCTTCCGGCGTGTTCTTGCCGACCGAAGCCAGCGACACCTGGTCGGTCTTGAACTCGCCCCACGACGCTATCACCGGATGCGGCTTGACGCCGGCGCGCACCGGATATTCGTAGTTGCCCTCGGCGAAGATCTTCTGCGCCTCGGGGCTGACCAGATACTCGATGAACTTCACCGCCGCGTCCTTGTTCGGCGCGCCCTTCAGCACGCCGATGCCGGAGATGTTGACATGCGTGCCGCGGCCCTTCTGGTCGGGGAATACGATGGCGAGGTTCTTCACCACTTCCTTGTCCTCGGGCTTGGTAGAGGCCAGCAGGCGGGCGAAGTAATAGGTGTTGTTGACCGACACCGCGCCTTCGCCGGCGGCGACGGCCTTGATCTGATCGGTATCGCCGCCCTTGGGCGCACGCGCCATGTTGGCGACCAGGCCCTTGACCCATTCTTCCGTCTTGGCCGGCCCGATAGCCGCGATCATCGCCGCCGTCAGCGACTGGTTGTAGACGTTGGTCGAGGAGCGGATCAGCACCTTGCCCTTCAACGCCGGCGCGGCGAGATCGGCATAGTTCTGGATCGCCTTGGCGTCGATCTTGGTCTTGTCGTAGACGAAGACGCGCGCGCGCATCGACAGGCCGAACCATTCGCCGTTGGGATCGCGCAAATTGGCCGGGATCACCTTCTCGAGTTCCGCCGACTTGACCGGCTGGAACAGGCCTTCGCTCTGGGCCCGCCACAGATTGCCGATATCGACCGTGATCATGACGTCGCCCGGACTAGACGCGCCCTCGCGCTTGATGCGCTCGACCAGCTGCTCGGCCGCGGCCGAGATCACCTTGACCTTGATGCCGGTCTTGGCGGTGAAGCCCTCGTAGAGCTGCTTGTCGATATCGTAATGGCGCGAGGAATAGACGTTCAGTTCCTGGCTCTGCGCGGAGGCAGGCGTGAAGGCGGCAGCGCCGGCGATGGCAGTCAGCGCAGCGGCGGCGAGCAGATGACGGCGGGAGACAATCATGTTTTCCTCAGTTGACTTTGCGAACAATTATCAAGCGCAAGTCCTACCGGACTCTCAATTGCGAGTCAATCGCGTCCGCATTTGCAGCGCATTTTGCTGGGAAAACGGCCAAAGGTTCAGCGGAGGCGTCAGGCCGCCTGCCCGAACACCTGCGTCACGAAGCGGGGATAGGCGTCCGCCAATTCGCCAGCGATGCGGCTGCGGACCAGCGCCAGCGTCGCCGCATCCGGCATCGCCGTCTGCGGCACGTTTACCGGGCAGTCGAAGTCGAAGCCGGTATTGTCGCGCACCTCTTCCACCGTGCGCCCCGGATGCACGCTCTCCAGTTTGAAACGCAGGCTCTTCTTGTCGAAGGAGAACCAGCACAGATTGGTCAGCATCCCGATCGGCCCGCCCGGCCGGTAGGTGCCGTCGTTCTTCGGCCCGGCCGCCGAGACGAACTCGACCTGCGGCACCATCACCCGCCGCGTGTGCTCCTCGCGGAACAGGATCACCCGTGGCACCAGGTAGTAGAGGTAGGCGGACCCGAACGACCCCGGCCAGCGCACCTCGGTCTGCGGATACTTGCCGCCCGCGCCGACCAGGTTGATGTTGGCATGGCCGTCGATCTGCCCGCCGCCCAGGAAGAACGCATCCAGCCGCCCCTGCGCCGCGATGTCGAACAGCTCGACGCCGCCATCGCAAAGGAAATTGTGTTTGGTGCTGCCCAGCACGATCAGCCGCATGGCGTCGTTCGACTGCGCCCGCGCCAGCAAGGCGCCGCCGCCCGGTATCGGCGACGACGCGCCCGTCGCCACGATGCGGCAGCCCTTGAGCAGACGGGCAATGGTGAAGATCAGCAGCTCTTGCCGGCTGCATTCTCTCGTATCGGCCATGGCGTTACTCCGCCGCGCGGCGGATGCGCACGAACTGGTCGAGATAGCGCTCGAAGCCCTCAGTCGAACGCGCCATCTCGGAATAGGTCTTCAGATGGCCCTCGTCGTAGCCGTAAAGATCCCACAGATGCAGCGGCCACGCCCCGCGCGGCGCCTCCGCGACGCCACCGACGTAAGCGGCCGCCAGGCATCCCGCCGCCGTTTCCTCCGAGGCCAGCAGATCAACGTCGCGCACTTCTTCGACGGTGACGAACGCCGTCTCCGACGCATGCGCCATCGCCACCAACTCGCGCCGCCGGCCGATGAACACATTGCCGTTCCTGTCCGCATACGGCGCATGGAACATCGCGATGTCGCAGCGGAGCGCCGGCAGCAGCACGATCGGGTCCTCCTCGGCGCTGAACGGATTGTCGATCACTTTCCAGTCCGCGCGCCGCTCCAAGAGATCGGTGCCCAGCATGCCGCGCAACGGCGCAAACGGCACCCCCTTGCCCGCCGCCTGGATCGCCGCATGCACGGCGGGGCACGTCGCGTCCAGCATCCGGAACTGTTTGCCCTTCAACCCCTGCACGAAGCGATGCGCCGTGCCGTATTCGCCAAGCGTGATCGCCGAGGTCTCCAGCGTCTTGATCGCGCCCGAGCCGATCAGCAATTCGGCCTGCAGCCCCGACACCGGCACGCAGACCAGATGCAGATCGCGCGTCCCAGCCCGCACCATGGCGCGCGTCAATTCCATCGCCACGCCGGCATAATCCGGCGGCACGCATATCTTGGCGCCATGGGGAATTTTCGCTGCCAGCTGGTCCGGCGTCAGCGCCGTGAAGGACATGGTCTCCTCCGTACTTTTCTTGCCGCGATTGTCCGCCCGTTTGGCGGCGGGAGCAAGCCTCAGCCCGGCTGTAATTCTGCCACGAACGCATCGAAATCCACCCAGAACCGGGCGCGGATTTCGTCCGTCTCCATCATGATCTCGTGCTGCGCTTCCTCGTAGAATGCCAGCCGCCCGTGGCGCAGACGCCGCGCGACCGGCGGATGGCTGGCATCATCGACCAGCTTGTCGTTGCCGGCGGAAAGCAGCAGCACCGGGACGCCGATGCGTTCGATCATGCCCGGCGACTGCAGCACGGCGATCGAGTCGAAAGCGGCATGCAGCCATTGATAGGTGACGCCGCCCAGCTTCAGGCGCGGATCGGCCTGGAACCACCATTCGGTGAAGGCGTAGCGGCGCGCATCGGAGGTCACGAGGTTGTCGGAGAAGAAGCGGCGGATCTCCGCGAAAGGCCCGGCGCCCAGCGCGTAGTCATGCGCCCGGGGCGAGCCCTTGCGCGCCGTCAGCAGCGCCGCCCTGATCAGCAGCGCATTGCGCAGGCCTGTCATCGGCGCGCACAGGATCGCCGCCTGCGCCACGCTCTGCTCGGGATGTTCCGCCAGATAGCGCAGGATGGTGTGGCCGCCCATCGAATGGCCGAGCAGGAAGGTCGGCACGCCCGGCAGGCGCGTCACCACCTGGTCGAGATAATCGCGCAGGTCGCGGGCGTAGTCGGCGAAATCCTCGACATGGCCCTTTTCCGCGTCCGGCAGCAGCCGCTGCGACAGGCCCTGGCCGCGCCAGTCAAGCCCATGCACGTCGAAGCCACGCGCCAGCAATTCGCCCACCATCTCGCCGGCATATTTGTCGGTGAATTCGCCGCGTCCGCCCAGCACCACGACCCGCCCTTTGCGGCTGGCATGATCCGGCGCAGCCCAGTAGGCATGGCGCAGCCTGACCCCGTCGCTGGCCGTGAAGAACCGGTACAGCCCGCCCCAGGCGAAGCCGTCGCGCAGTTCCAGTGGCACGGCGGCGGGCGCCGCTTCGCGGTCGGAAGCAGGGTCGGCGATCAGGCGGCGGGAATAGGTCTCGGCCATGGCGGGCGCAAAGTGCCCCATTCGCCGGCGGCGCGAAACGTCTTTATCGCCGCGCCATTCCACTGCGAAACCACACGCACCGGCCGGTCGTTACTCCTTGCAGGCCAGCGCGATATCGCGCCGGCGGCGGCAAAAAGGAACGATTCATGGACAATCCGAAGAA
>JAQSWP010000236.1 GCA_029266575.1 Alphaproteobacteria bacterium
GCGCAAGCTCGTGCCGCGCCTGCCAGAGGGACACGCTCTTTTCCTGCAATGCATTCATTTAAAACCTCCTATCCCCATACCGCAAACGGTGGGCAGGGACCGGCGTTCCGGCTGTGCGCGCATCCGTTCCACTTCAGGTCATACCGGTGCATAGCGGTTGAGCAGCCGGGAAAGCCCCTATGCTGCAATGGCAAAAGCGGAAGCTTTGCGCGAGCGAACGATGAGGCCCTCTTTCAAGGAGGCGAACATGCCGGTTCTGACCAACAGCCGAATTGTCTTTCCGACCGAATTCTCCGCCGCCGACCGCCAGCTTGCCGACAAGATGCTCGATCAGCGCCGAACCCAGGCGCAGGAGGCGGCCGCAGCGCAGAACGCGAAGGCCGCGCGAGCACGGGAGATGGCGGCGAAATCCTTGCGCGACACTTTGGGGGCCGCCAACGTCCATGCGCTGCGCGAATTTCTTCAAGCCGAACGCGCCGCACTTGTCGCGAGCCTGCAACCGCCGGAGGGGCTTGGGCAGCAGGTTCGTGCGCTGCGCCAAACGCGCGCGCGCAAGACGGAAACCGGCTTGCGCCGGCTTGGCGTGGACAAGGCGAAGCTTGCGGCCATCGCGGCAAAATATCATGAGGCGCTTGGTGCGCTGCTGCCCGAATCAAAGGCGACGCCGGGCTTCCATCTGCGCGGCAACCTGAAGAAATGGCAGGCGCTGTCGAAACTTCATGCCGTGCCGCTGGACTGGGGCGTACTGGGCGACATCGAGCCCGATCCCAACGATCCGCATCGCTGGTTCCTGTTCCAGCCGGCCTTCTTCGGCTTCAACTTCAAATTCGTGCCGGTGCATAACGATCATTTCGTGGTCGACCGGCTGCACCATCTCGATCCCCGCGCCGGGCTGGTGGGACACGAGGTGACGATGGATACGCCAGACGACGTGGACGATTTCGATTACGCCTCGGGGCAAGTTGACACGCAGATCGCCTTCGGCTTCGTGCCGCCGGCCACCGGCGTGCTCGAAGTGCTGATCGACGCGCAGAACGTCGAGTGCCGGCACGAACTGCGCACCGAGGACCGCTGGGGCTGGTCGGGATCGAAGACCAGCCAGATCAACTATCTCAGCCTCGACGTGCTGCATCCCAACACGCCCAACATCTCGCTGGCCGAGATGTCGCGTTTCGTCAAGGACACCGCCGACGACACCTATACCGTCCAGAACAACCTGGTGCTGGGCGACCACTACTTCGCCCAGCTACGCAGCAGCGGACCGGTGCCGGCGGGACAATCGGTGGTGGTCTGCATCGGCACGCGCAACTTCGACAAGTCCGGCGCCAACGATGTGGAGATCCACAGCAAGTCGATCTTCCGCTGGTTCATCCGCTCGGTCGAGGTGCGGGTAATGCCGTAAGGCCGGCGCGCAGGCGCACTCTAGAACCTGAAGCGCACGCCCGCCACCAGCGACAGCGCGCCGGCCGGCTCGCCCTCGTCGCGGGTATAGCGGGCGGTACGGAACAGCTTGCGCTCCCAGTTGACGCCGATATAGGGCGCGAACTCGCGTTCGACCTCGAAGCGCAGGCGCAGCCCCAGCTCGAAATCGCTGATGCCTGCGCCGACGCCGCGCGCACGCACGTTCTGCGCCGAGAGGTTGATCTCGGCGGAAGGTTGCAGCACGACGCTTTGCGTGATGTAGAGATCGTACTCCGCCTCCAGCCGCGCCGAGACCTCACCCTTGTGGCTGACGAAGGCGGCGGCGCCGACTTCGATGAAGTAGGGCGCCATGCCCTGCACGCCCAGCACCGCGAAGCCGCGCTGGGGGCCGGGGCGATAGTCGTAGCGCAGCCCGGCCTGGGCATCGAAGAAGTCGGAAATGCGCCACGACCACAGGCCTTGGAACTCCGCTTTCTCAAGCGCGCCTTCGACCGGCAGCTCGCCCTCGGCCTTGAACAGGAATTTGCCCTCGTCGCTGCCGATCCAGGCATGCACGTCCCAGACGAAGCTTTCGCCATGTTTGCTGGCCCGGAACTCGAACTCTTCGGCCTGCACCATCCACAACAGATGCGCGTGGCCGTGATCGGGCGATTGCGCCGAAGCGGGCGAGGCGATTAGCGGCAGCGCCAGGGCGGCCCCCGCAAGTAGAGCAAAGCGGCTCATTGTGCTGCCGCCTTTCGCTCGTCCTTCGGGCCAACGATGAAACGGGTCATCATGCCGGCTTCCATGTGATAGAGCAGGTGGCAGTGGAACGGCCATTCGCCCGGCTCGTCGGCGGTGAGGATCACCGACACTTCCTTGCCCGGCGGCACGATAACCACATGCTTCTTCGGCATGCGCTCGGTCTGGCCGTTCTCCAGCTCGACGAACATGCCGTGCAGGTGCATGGGGTGCGCCATCATGGTGGTGTTGACGTATTTTATGCGCACGCGCTCGCCGTATCTCACACGGATCGCCTCGTCTTGGCCGAACGGCCGGCCATTGATGTTCCACATGTATCTTTCCATGATGCCGTTCAGCTGCACCTCGATCTCCTGCGTCGGCGCGCGCAGGTCGGTGGTCTTCCTGGCCGAGCGCAGATCGGCATAGGCGAGCGCCTTCTCGCCCGGCAGCGTGCCGGCATCGCCCCAGCCGATGGCGCGATCGGGCGGCGCGGCGGCGGGCTTGCCCGGCATGGCGTGACCCATCTTCGAATGGTCCATGCCCGGCATCGGCGCCGCACCGGGCTTCGAATGATCCATCTTCGAATGATCCATCTTGCCGGTATCGGCGGGTGCGGCGGCCGGCGCGCCATGGCCCATTTTGCTGTGATCCATCGCACCCCCGCCGGAGGCGGCCGCACCATGGCCCGAATGATCCATGCCGCCATGCGCCAAGCCCATGTCTTCCATGGTCAGGATGGTGCGCGGGCGCAGCTTCGGGATCTCGCCCTGCATGCCCTGGCGCGGCGCCAGCGTGGCGCGGGCATAGCCTGAGCGGTCGATCGGTTCGGCGAACAGCGTGTACGCCTTGTCTTCGCGCGGCAGCACCATCACGTCGTAGGTCTCGCCGATGCCGAAGCGGAACTCCTCGACCCGCACCGGCTGCACGTTCTGGCCGTCGGCAGACAGGATGGTCATCGGCAGGCCGGGGATGCGCACGTCGAAGAAGCTCATGGCCGAGGCGTTGATGATGCGCAGCCGCACCCGTTCGCCGGGCGTGAACAGGCCGGTCCAGTTGTCCTGCGGTCCCTTGCCGTTGACCAGGAACTGGTAGCCCGTGACGTCGGCCAGGTCGGTCGGGTCCATGCGCATCTCGCCCCATTCGGCGCGATCCTTCATGGTCTGGTTGAAGCCGTCGCGACTGGCGTCGCGGAAGAAGTCCATCACGGTGCGCTTGCCGCGATTGTAGTGGCCGGCATCGGCCTTCAGATTGGCGAAGACCCGGCGCGGGTCCTCGCGCGTGTGATCGGACAGCACCACGACATAGTCGCGGTCGGCGGCGGAGTCGCCTTCCTTCGGCGCGATCACTATGGCGCCGTACATGCCCATCTGCTCCTGCATTGCCGAATGCGAGTGGTACCAGTAGGTGCCGGACTGGCGCAGGCGGAAACGGTAGGTGTAGGTCTGGCCCGGCGCGATGGCGACGAAGCCGTTGAAACCCGGCGCGCCATCCATGACGCCGGCCAGCAGCAGCCCATGCCAGTGGATCGAGGTCGGCTCGCGCAGGCGGTTGGTGGCGTGAATCACCACCTCCTCGCCCTCGCGCCAGCGCAAGGTCGGCGCCGGCACCGAGCCGCCCATGGTCTTGGCGTTGGAGGAAATGCCGTCGATGACGATGCGGCCCTGTTCGACCACCAGCTCGTAGGTCGAATCGGCGGCGAAGGCGCGGCGGCCAGGATAGACGGCGTAGATGCCGGCGGCGCCGGCGCCGATCAGCTTCAGCGCGTCGCGGCGATGCAGTTCGCGGTTCATGCTGCGCCTCCGCTCACTGGTAGTTGAATTTGCCGACCATGCCGGCCTCGTAATGGCCGGGAATGGTGCAGGCGAATTGCAGGGTCATGGCCTGCGGGAATTTCCACGTCAGCTCGGCGCGCTTGCCGGGCTCGACCAGCACCGAGCCGGTTTCGGGTCCGTGCCGATGGGTTTGACCGCCATGATCCATTTTCATCTTCTTGTGGTCGATCGACGTCGGCGTGATCATGCCGTGGTCGAGCATCATGGCCATCATCTTCTGATGTTCGGCATGGTCCTGCGGGCGACCGACGGCAAATTCGTGCAACAGATCGCCCTTGTTGACCACAATGAAGCGGACGACCTCGCCGGCCTTCACCGTCACCGATTTCGGCTCGTACTCGTTGTCCTTCATGGTGATGGTGATGGTGCGCTTGGCCTGCGCGGCGGGAACGGCCTGGCCGAATTCCCTGGCGCCCTGGTCGGGTGCGGCGAAAGCGTGAGGAATCGAAAGGGTGGCGAGCAGGCTCGCCAGGGCAAGTGAACGGAACATGGAACACCTCGAATGGAGAATCCGCGGGCGATGAAACCCGCAACGCATGACTGGAACCGGCCGCAGCCGGCGGTCAGGCGAGGCTTCGAGGCGGTCGGAAAAGTCCCGCGACCTGGCGATCCAGAACCGCTTGCGCTGGCGGTAGCGGAATGACGTCGCCATGCGCGGCGGCGGCGGCGAAGGCGGCCGGCAAGGTCAGCACCAGCAACGGCGTGCAGGCGAAGGCGCAGCAGGAAAATTGCTTATCCTGTTTCGCCTCCGGCGCCTGCTGCTCGTGGCTGTCGCAGTGGCTGGAGACATCGCCGCTGGTCTTTGCCGCCGGCATGTCATGCCCGCCGGCGATCGCATGCGCGGTATGGACGCTGGCCATGCCCGAGAGCACGAACGACAGCGCCGCCAGCAATACCAGCCCGCGCCGCAAAACGGCG
>JAQSWP010000033.1 GCA_029266575.1 Alphaproteobacteria bacterium
CGCTGCATGACCGTTACTCCAACTATGCCGACGCCTTCAGGCAGTGGGGCCAGGTCGACAACATCGCAGGCGCCGGGCCGTGGAAGAGAAGCAAATCTAACTGGAGAACCGCATGACCGAACGACAACCCGCCATCGACCTATCCCGCCAGCAGTTCAGTCGCACCAGCGGCGACCTCGCCGTCATCGGCACCTGGCTGTGGAATGAGGATCAGGAAACCCATGAGCCGGCCCTGGTGATCATCAATGCCCTGAACCCGCGAGCATTCAAGCCATGCGTTGTAGCATTATCCGCTGCCTACAAGTATGATGACGCCCGTTACTGTGCGCAGGTCGCCGGCGCTTTGGCTGGCCTGACCGGCAGCGACAGCATGCAGACCGCGCACAAGATCGCGCTGCTGATCGAAGACAGCCTGAACGACCTGCTGAACATGCCGCCCAACCCGGTGGACGCCGTTGTCGTGGCCGATGCGACCGTGGCTGCCGATGGGCGCAAGCGCTCGCTGGAGATCGTCGATTACGTGCCGCAGCAGCAAGTTTAACCATCACCGACCGGGGAAGCCATGTCCTTTGACCTGCAAGACGAAAGCCTGACCAAGACGAGGAAGGATTCCCCGCTCGACCGCCTGCCAGCAAGCGAGCGTGCCGCGGTAGAAAAGCCCGCGCACCCGATGGATGAGCCGGCCATCCGTGATCGCCACGCCATGCTGGTGGCGAAGTACCGCTATGAGCTCGAAGTCCAGTCGGCCAACCGCGCCGAGATGGCCAAGGACGAGGACTACTACGACCACCTGCAATGGACGGAAGAAGATGCGCAGGTGCTCAAGGACCGCGGCCAGGCGCCGATCGTCTACAACGTCATCGCACAGACCGTGAACTGGGTGATCGGCTCGGAGAAGCGCGGGCGCACCGATTTCAAGATCCTGCCGCGCGGTGCCGAAGATGCAAAGCCGGCCGAGGCCAAGACCAAATACCTGAAGTACATCAGCGACGTCTGGCGCACCCCATTCAACCGCTCGCGCGCCTTCGAGGATGCCGTGAAGGTCGGCCTGGGCTGGATCGAGACCAGCGTACCGGACGATGAAGAGGACGAGCCGACCGGCGATCGGTACGAGAGCTGGCGCAATATGCTGTGGGACAGCGCCGCCACCGAGATGGACACGTCCGACATGCGCTACCAGTTCCGCTCCAAGTGGGTCGACCTGGACATTGCGATTGCCATGTTCCCGCACTGCAAATCCCTGCTGGAGAACTCGGCCAACGAGATCGCCACCTTCGGATCGGCATCGATGGAAGATGGCGACGAGGCCATGGACGGCGCGGAAGCGAGCCGAGAAATCTTCGGTGGCACCAATCCGATCTACATCCACAAGCGCCGGCGCGTGCGGTTGATCGAGGCGTGGTATCGGGAGCCGGAAGAAGTCGAGAAGATCAAGGGCGGCTCCTTCAAGGGCGACATTTTCGATAAGCGCGACCCGCGCCACGTCGAGGCTGTCCAGTCTGGCAACGGTCAACTGCACAAGAAGGTCGTCATGCGCGCACGCGTCATGTTCATGACCACCACGCATCCGCTGTACGACGGCCCCAGCCCGTTCAAGCACAATCGCCTGAAGTTCATCCCGGTGTGGGGCTACCGCCGCGGGCGAGATGGGCTGCCCTACGGGATCATCCGCGGCCTGCGCGACATCCAGGACGACATCAACAAGCGCGCATCGAAGGCACTGCACATCCTGTCGTCCAACAAGATCGCCATGGAGACCGGCGCACTGGCTGACGGCTGGACGCCGGACGACTTGGCCGAAGAGGCGGCAAAGCCGGATGCCCTGATGGTGTTCGCCAACGGCGCGCTGTCCGGCAACAAGGTGCGGATGGACGTCGACCGCGAACTGGCACCGGCACACCTGGACCTCATGAGCCGCAACATCATGATGATCCAGCAGGTTGGCGGCGTCACCGACGAGCAGATGGGCAAGAGCACCAATGCCACGTCGGGCAAGGCCATTCTGGCGCGCCAGGAGCAGGGATCGCTGGCCACCAATAAACTGTTCGACAACCTGCGCTTCGCCGTCCAGCTCCATGGCGAGATCACGCTGTGCAACATCGAGCAGTTCGTCACCGACCAGAAGCAGTTCCGCATCACCAACCAGCGCGGCACGCCGGAATTCATCACCATGAACGACGGGCTGCCCGAGAACGACATCAGCCGTTCCAAGGCCGATTTCGTGGTGTCCGAGTCCGACTGGCGCGCGACCATGCGCCAGGCTGCCGTCGACCAGCTCACGGAGATGGTGTCCAAGATGCCGCCGCAAGTGGGCATGCTGATGCTGGACCTGATCGTCGAGCAGATGGACCTGCCGAACGGCGAGGAGATTTCCAAGCGCGTGCGCCAGATGAACGGCATGCGCGACCCGGAAGCGACCGAACTGACCGCAGAAGAGCAGCAGGCCATGCAGGCGCAGGCCGCCCAGCAGCAGATGCAGGCGCGCGCCGCCGAGGCCGAGATCGCCGAAAAGGAAGCCAAGGCCGACAACCTGCGCGCCGCCACCGACAAGATCAAGGCCGATACCGTCAACGCCAACATGGCCGGCGCCAAGGCCGCGATGGAAGCAGCGACGCTGGTCATCACCCAGCCGACGATCGCCAAGGTGGGCGACAATCTGCTGATGCAGGGCGGCTGGACGGGTGGGAAGCCAGTCCCGGCCGGTCTGGCCGCACAAGGATTGCCGCCGCAAGCGGCTCAACAGCCACCGGCCCCGGCACCCGAGCCGATGCCGCCGATGGAACAACAACCACAACCTGGAGCATGACATGAGCGAAGTGCACAATACCGCAGACGAAGTGCTGGCTGGCCTGACCCCCGAGGAGCGCGCTGCGCTGGCCGAGCCGGACGATGAAAACCCGAACGCCACGCAGGGCGAACTCGAAGACGCAGCCAAGGCAGCCGCAGCCTCCACCAGCAAGGACGACGATGAAGACGATGACCAGCAACCGGCAGCGCCTGAAGGCGGCCAGGATAGCGGCGCTGATCCTGCCGCTGACGTGGATGCAGCCGCCGCTGCCGCAGCAGACCCGGCTGCGCCTGCCGATGCACAGCAGCCAGTTGCCGCCGATGAACCGCGCCCAGCGCCGAGCGCTCCCGTCCTAGTTGTCGAGGCGCCGGCCGATGCGGAAGCGAAACTGGCCGCGATCGGCACCCAAAAGGCCGACCTGCGCAAGCACTACGACGACGGCGACCTGACCTTCGACGAGTACGAGGCGCAGAAGGACGAACTGGTCAAGCAGGAACGCACCATCGAGCGCCAGGTCGAGCGCGCGCAACTGGCCACCGAGATGGAATTGCAGCGCCGCCAGAACGAATGGGTGGCCTATGCCAACAACTTCGCCGAGAAGAACGGCTACACCGCCAACCCGCGCCTGTACCGCGCGCTGGACATGGAAGTGCGCGACGTGGCCAAGGCCGAGCCGAACCTGACCGATGCGCAGGTGCTGTCCAAGGCCCATGCCAACCTGGTCGAAGCCGGCATCGCCAAGACGCCAGCCAAGAAAGATCCGGCGCCGGCGCCCGCCGCCAAGAAGGGCGCGCCGAAACCGGACCTGCCGCCGGACATCTCGCGCCTGCCGGCCGCTGCGGCGAACAACCCCGGCGAAGGTCGCTTTGCCAGCCTGGACCGCCTGATGGACACCAATCCCGGTGCCTACGAGGCGGCGCTGGCCAAGCTGTCCGACGCCGATCGCGAAGCGTACCTGGCTGAATAACCCACTACCTGAGAGGCCGACTTGTTCAAAATCGACATCAAACCCGGTGAATCTATCTCGATCGGCGACGTCATTGTCACGTTGGAGGCGAAATCGGGTCAGATTGCGCGCCTTGCCGTCAGGGCGGACAAGTCGGTTCCTATCAGCCGAGTGCAAGATAGGAGTAAGGTTGTGCAATTTGCAGCCGCACACGGGATCACAGGCAAGGATTAGTTGTATAATTCCTTTGGGGATAGGGCATGCAACCCGAAAGTCCGTTGTCCCACGGATTTCCCCACTACTACTTGGGGCGATAACTTGGGACAGTTATATGGAATTGCATCTCATCTCTCGCAGAGAGGCGCTTGCTCACGGCCTCAAAAAATACTTCACCGGCAAACCTTGTAAGCATGGGCATCTATGCGAACGGTACACACTAAACAAGGTGTGCGTCACATGTCAGCACATTGAGCGGACCTCCCTGCGAGCCTCTGCTGACAACAGGCAATATCGGCAAGAAAATCCACAGATCGTTGATCGAAAAGATGCTCGCCACAAAGCAAGGGGTGCTGCCCAATTCCGCACGGGGAATGGTGCTGTAATTCCGAAGTGGGCCAATCAAGAGGCCATGGAGACACTCTACGCAGAGGTTATCCGGCGCAATCGCGCCGAGGGGGCGGCTGTATGGTCGGTGGATCACATCGTCCCGCTCAAGTCTCCAATTGTGTCCGGCTTACATTGCGAGGCAAATCTGCAAATACTTCGACGCAGGGAAAACATTCAAAAATATAATCGGTGGTGGCCTGACATGCCCTAAACGGTTGCATTTTCTAACCATCCGTCGGATAATCGTACCAGTTTTTCCGCGCAGGACGTGCCGAAAAGCGTTGAACCATCAACTCTTTTGAAAGGCACTCCACCATGAGCGGCACCGTATTCGGTACTTCCGACGTCAAGACCCAAAAGAAGTGGTCGACCAACCTGGCGATCGACCACGCGCGCAAATCCTACTTCGAGGGCCGTTTCATCGGCGACTCGGACAACCACATCATCCAGAAGAAGAACGACCTGGAGTCCGACGCCGGCGATCGCGTGTCGTTCGACCTGTGCGTCCAGCTCCGTGGCAAGCCGACCTACGGCGACGCCAAGCTGAAGGGCAAGACCGAAGGCATCAAGTTCTTCACCGACGAAGTGGTCATCGACCAGGTGCGTCACGGTATCGATCTGGGCGGCAAGATGAGCCGCAAGCGCATCGTCCACGACGTGCGCAAGATCGGTAAGGGCCGCCTGTCCGACTACTTCGCCAAGCTGGTCGACGAATTCTTCTTCATCTACCTGTCGGGCGCGCGCGGCATCAACGAGGACTTCATCGAAGACACCTCCTTCGCTGGCTTCGCCGGTAACGCCCTGCAGGCACCGGACGCCGATCACATTTTGTACGCCGGCCCGGCGACCAGCAAGGCGACCCTGACCGCCGCCGACAAGATGACCCGTTTGGTTGTCGAGCGTGCCCAGAATAAGGGCAAAATGATGCAAGCCCGTAACCCGGAAACCGCCAACATGGTCCCGGTTAGCAACGGCGCCGAAGATCAGTATGTGCTGCTGATGTCGGAAGACCAGGCATTCGATCTGCGCACCGCCGACACCGCTGGCTGGGTGGACTTCCAGAAGGCAGCCGCTGCCAGCGAAGGTCGCAACAACCCGATCTTCAAGGGTCAGCTTGGCCTGCTGGGCAACACCGTGCTGCATGCGCACCGCTCGGTCATCCGCTTCAGCGACTACGGCGCCAGCTCGAACGTGAACGCCGCGCGCGCCCTGTTCCTGGGCCGCCAGGCTGGCGTGGTCGCCTACGGCAACTCGGGCGGTGGCATGCGCTACACCTGGGAAGAGGAAGTCGACGACTTCGGCAACAACCCGCAGATCGCGTCGGGCTTCATCGCCGGCATCAAGAAGGCCCGTTTCAACAACAAGGACTTCGGTGTGATCTCGATCGACACCGCTGCGAAAGATCCGAACGCAGCCTGATCGTGACGGCCCGGAGTGACATCTGGGCCAGTCCATCTGGGCACGACTTCACACACACAATCTCAGGAGCTTTACATGGCAACTTACGCTTCCAAGTTCATCACCGGCCAGTACGTGACCGCCACCTCGCCTGCAGCCGGTCAGCCTGTGGTCAACGACTACTTCATCGACGTCACCGCTGGCCAGTTGCTGCTGAATGACCAGTTCGATATCGGCATCCTGCCGGCGAACCACACCATCACCGACGCCATTCTGATCGTCGATGATCTGGACTCGAACGGTACCCCGCTGATTACCCTCGACGCCGGTCTGCTGACCGGCACGCCAGGCGATACCGTCAGCGCGCGTGCGTGCGGGAACCAACTGTTTTTCGCCGACCAGGGCGCTCGCACCGGCACTTCGGGTGTGCGCCCAGCCAAACTGCAAGCGTTCACCATTTTGCCGTCCGAAGTTGACCGCTCGATCGGCGTCAAGGTGACGGCGGCGCCGGCAACTGCACAGGCTGGCCGTATTCGCCTGCGCCTCACGATGCACGCCGCCGACCACCGCCTGCAGTTCTAAGCAAGGCCGGACAAGACAGGGGCTTAGCTGCCCCTGTTTTCGCATCACCACCATAAAATCAGGGAGAGCAGCATGGACATCGAATGCAAACTGAAGCGCGAGGGCGGCACCCATGTCGAACTCGGCAAGATCGACTACCACTTCGCCCCGCTGGCTGACGGCGCGCACGTCGCCGATGTACAGGACGACGAGCACGTCGCCCGTTTCCTGTCGATCCCCGAGGGATACCGCATTTACAAGGGTGGCGAGAAGCCAGTTGCCGCGCCAGTCGAGACCAAGGCCTACGTCAAGAACTACCCCGATGGCTCCGTTGCCGTCGGCGATGTACAACTGCCTGACCTGTCGCCGGCGCAGCAGGACATCCTGCTCGGCAGCGACAGCCACCCGGCCAACTTCACCATCCACGGCAAGACCTACCAGCTCGGCGAGATCGTCGCGCGCGCCCACAAGGCATCCGGCCTGGACGTGCAGGAGTGGAATGAGCTCGAAGGCCCGACCCGTGAAGACCTGATCGACGAAGTGCTGGACGGCCTGCAGGCTGACGTCAACGGCGACGGCAAGGTCGACGGAAAGGATGAGCGCGCCGCTCTGGTCGAGCAGCATGTCGCCAAATTTGGCGTCAAGCCGCACCACAACGTCAGCGTCGAGAACCTGCGCAAGAAGTTGGCCGAATAAATCGCCTGAAGGAGCAGCATGGATCGCCACGATCACACCATCGTCAGCAGGAAGAGTCGCCCGGTAGCCGGCGCCGTGGTGCGGGTCAACCTGGCCGGCACGACCACCCTGGCGTCGCTCTACTACGCCGACGGTGCGACCCCGCTGGACAATCCATTTACCTCTGATGCGAGCGGCTACTACGAGTTCCGCGCGCCCAACGGCCAGTATGAGGTCGTCCTTTCGGTCGATGGTGTGCAGAAGAAGCAGTATCGTGTGGTGCTGTTCGACCCGGCTGACGAGATCGCGCCGATCAATCCTGGCTACCCCAGGGAAACGTCCGATCACTTCCTGTCCGGGCGCCAGCGTGACCTGTCGCAGTTCCCCTTCGCCATGTTGTACGGCAACGGTCAACTGACCACGGGCGCCGATATTCGATCTGGCGCTGCGGATGTGAGCAGCATCCTGTCTCGCGTGAATGACAAGGCCGGCATGGGCGCATCTGGCGTGATCACCAGCGCCATCCCCGATGCGGATATGTGCTCCTGGAAATTCACGATCCTGCCTTCGCACCTGGTCACGATCAACCGCCCGCGCGCGCTCGCCTACGGCCAGCCGCTCAAGTTCCAGACGCATTACCGCATGTACCTGGCGTTTCGCTTGAACCATCCCAACAGCAACGGCTGGGCCGACAAGCTCACTGCCGGGATCAAGCAGTTCACCGGGTCGATTTTCTCGCTCGCCCAGGCTGGCGACACGCAGGGCGACAACGTGTTCAGCCCTGGCCAGCTCAATACAGCGTCGTCGCCTCTGTATTTCAACCTCGATGGGACGATGCTGTACCCGGAACTTCACACGATGGTCGAGGGCATGGGCATGGCCAGCAACGACCCGGATTCGATCAGCTCCTACATGAAGTGGAGCGACGCCGACACGCGCCGCGTTCATTTCCGAAGTGGCACGCCCGGACGCATTCTGTCCGGCACCAGCTACAACGAGATCGTGCTGGATTTTTACCTGGACGATCGGCGCATCCGCGATGGTGGTCGGGGCTACTTCAAAGCCACGTTCAACGGAGAACTCTGGTTCCACGTCGAAGGCGCCACCAGCCACCCGCGAAACGCGGCAGGCCGCTACATCGACATCATCCCGCGCCTGGGGCTGTACGAAGTGAGCGGCCCGCTGACCACGACCGGGATGCCATGCTCGACGGTGCCAAGCTGCATTGTTGAGCGCTCGATCCTGGTCCGTGAATTTTCCTGCCTTGAGGCGAAAAAATGGCGCTCCTGATCAACACCAACAATGGTAAGACCTCGCACTTTGACCTGACCCGGCAGGCCAACCTCTATTCTGTCGTCTATGCAGAGTACACGTTCACGGGCACGCCCACGCTGGGCGATCTGGTCGAACTGTTCCCGAATGGCTCCATCCAGGCGTGGCAGATCCTGCATTGGGCGCTGACCATCGACGGCCAGGTCGACACGAACGCCACGCCGACCGTCGCATTCGATCTTGGCGTCACCGTCGACAATGCCACCATCGTGAATATCGACGGGCGCATGTGGCAGAACAACATCACCACCTTGGGGCGCACCGCCGGCGGCAGCAAGATCGTTGACACGACCGGGCGCTGCATGAAGCAGAACGGGCTCAACGGACGCCTGGTGCTGCGTGTCGCGGCTGACGCGGCCACCCCGGCATGGACCGGCAAGACCGTCAACATCATCATCTGGCTCGGGCCAGCAATTCAGCGCTAAGGGCCGACTATGCCAATCTTTATCGACATCGAAGATGGCTCATCGCTCCCACCAGGGGCGTACGTCGAGCGCATCGAAGGCGTCGTCCAGAACGAAAGCGGCACGCGCATCGCAGGTGCTGACGTGAGGATCGTCGACCACAAGACCGGCGTGCTGGCGGCCCTGTTCGCCGACGAGGATGGCACGCCGCTCGCCAACCCACTGAGCACCGACAATCTGGGGCGGTACGCCGCGTACGTGTCGGACGGCGCCTACCAGGCGCAGGTCTACATGGGCGGCATCCTCAAGGGGCAGGAGTTCCACCGCATCGAGAACCCGGACGACGGGCTGGCATCGCTGCGCTCGCCCAGTGGAGCGTCGATGATCGGCTTTCTGCCGACCCCGACGATCAGCAGCACCACTATGCAAGCCGCGCTTGCGGAACTGGCGACGAACCCGCCGAAGGCAACCACCACCACGCCAGGCGCTGTCGTTATCGGTGAAGGGCTGGCGCTCGACGAAGATGGGAAGCTGCGCGCCACCGGGCTGCTGCAGGGCAGTGTCGGAACGGTCAATGGCATTGGGCCGGACGAATCTGCTGATGTGGTGATCAACACGACGAACGTGCCTGAAGGCGGTCGCCTCTACTTCACCGCCGAGCGCGTGCTGGCGACGGCCCTGACGGGGCTGTCGACCGCGAGCGGCGCGGTAGCGGCGGCGACGGACACTGTCCTTGCCGCGATCGGCAAACTGCAGCGCCAGATCAGCGACCTGGGCACCAGCAAGCAGAACGCATCGGCCAAGGACGCCAGCGGCGGCTTTGCCGGCCTGACCGGCTTCGCCATCAACCTGAAGAACGCGGCCGGCACCATCGTCTCGCAACTGGTCAGCGCGGCCACCGCGGCACGCACCTACACCTTCCCGGATAAGGACGGGACGGTGGCGATGATGTCGGATCTGCCTTCGCCGGCCCTGGTGCTGCTGGGCAGTGCGACCGTCAGCACGCCGGTGGCGGCGATCGACTTCCCGAGCATTTTTACGAGCTCCTGCGACCGCTATATCGTAGAGATACAGGGGCTTTCCGTTTCTGCTGCAGCATCGCTCCAATTCTGGTTCGCAAAAAATGGCGTTGTGGAGACGACTGGCAACAGCTTCATCGGAGCAAATGCGCACGCAGCAACATCTTCCTCTTTTGCCAGCACGTATTTGTCCGTGACCAACTCGATGACGGCAGGGGCGTCCAATCGAGCAAGTTTGACCCTGGATATTCGCAACGTCAACGACACTAGCGCAGGTAATGCGCGAACCATCGGGGTACGCGGCAGCTTCAGTACCAGTTCGGGCATCCAGTCTCACATCGCCGAGGGGCTTTATTCGGCTGGTGGCGGTGCTTTGTCCGGCTTCAGGTTGGCGCCAGGTACTGGGAATATCAATGCAGGCACCGTGCGCGTCTATGGGATGAGAAACGCATGACGCATAAGATCATGGACAGCGGCGTAGTGCGCGACGCCACTCCAGCGGTGGCAGGCCCGCGCCATCCTGATCGACGCTGGATTGCTCGACCAGGTGAATGCGGTGCTGAACGCCATCAACGATCCGGTGGTGCGCGCCAAGGCGCTCGCCAAGTTCGAATACAGCAATACCGTGCGGCGGGACGACCCGTTGCTCACCACTGTGGTGCCGGCGCTGGGCAAGACAGAAGCCGAGATCGACGCCATGTTCATTGCAGCATCCAAACTGTAGGAGGAATCGTGAAGCCAATTCTTCGCGCGCTGTACCTGATCTTTGTGGCGGTCGACCAGCTCCTGAACGTGCTGTCGAACCCGTTCAGCAGCGAGACCTGGCCGGACGAAACCCTGTCAGCGCGGTGCGGGCGGCTCGGGCATCGCAACCCCTACAAATTCTGGAAAGCGGTGATCGACTGGGTGTTCGAGCGCATCCTGCGCCAAGGCCCGAACCACTGCGTGCTGGCCCATGAAAAGGAAAAGACCCGCTACCACTCGCCGCCGGCCGGGCGCCTGTCCAAAGGAGTCGAGCAATGACCATCATCATCAGCAGCGCATCGAATGCCGCTGCGAGCTCGGGCATCCCCGTCGAGGATCTGCTGGTTCGCCTGGACCGGCTGATGAACGACGAGGACCGCACGCGCTGGACGGAAGAGGAGCGCATTGGCTGGTTCAACGACGCCGCGGCTGAGATCGTGCTGCGCCGGCCTGCCGCGCGCGCTGTCACCGAAGTCATGGAACTGGTGGGCGGCACCTTTCAGCAGTGCTCGGAAGGTGCGGCGCAGCTTCTGAACGTGGTGCGCAACATCAAGGCCACGGGCACCGGCGGGCGCGTCATCAGCATCGTCGACCAGCAGGCGCTGAACGCCTCGGACCCGGACTGGCACAGCGCCAAGGCGCGCGAAACCCGGCACTACATGATCGACGAGCGCAGCCCGACCACGTTCTACGTCTACCCGCCAGCCGTCTCTGGCGCGAAGGTGGAGGTGCTGGTGTCCAAAGCCCCGCCGCAGGTGGCGAATGCGGCCGACACGCTCGACATCCGCCCAGAATTCACCAACGCCATCATCAACTGGGCGCTGTATCGCTGCCACACCAAGGACGACGAGGTGGCCAACGGTGCTGTGGCGACCATCCACTACCAGGCATTCACCGATGCCATCGGCGCGCCGTCGCAGGCCGCGCAAGTCAACTCCGCTACCGGGAACAGCGTATGAAAGACCTGAGCGAATTCCTCAAGAGCATGAACCCGTACGCGCCCGGCCTGGCCGAACCCACGGCGTTCTTCGGCATCCGGCAGGCGGCCATCGAGTTCTGCGAGAGAACACGCCTGTGGCGCCACGAAGACGAGTTCGAAGTGTCGGCGCAGGACGCCGAGGCGATCATCGCCCCGTATGGCGCCGTGCTGATGGACATCGAGAGCGTGTTCTTCGATGGCCAGAAGGTCGAGCCCAAGACCACGGCGTGGCTCGATGAGCACGTACCGGGCTGGCGCGTCGGCGAAGTCGAGGGTGAGCCGCGCTACCTGACCCAGATCGACCTGAACACCATGCGCCTGATTCCCGGAAAAGCGGGAAACGTGCGCATCAGCATGTGGCTCAAGCCGTCGCAGGACTGCGATGAGGTGCCCGACTTCCTGGCCGACCAGTACCGGGAAACCATCGCGCAGGGCGCCCTCGCGCGCATCCTGGTCATGAGGGACAAGCCATACACCGATAGAGAACTAGCGGCGGTTTGTGCGTCGTCGTTCGAAGCCAAACTGGTGAGCCTGCAACACAGCGGCAGCTCAGGCCAGCAACGCGCCCGGACACGAACGAAACCCAACTATTTCTAAGGACTCACCATGGCAGCAGCATCGGATCAAACGAAACAAGACGTCATCAACGCGGTACTGCGCGGCATTCCGTTGCCCCTGCCGACCCAGACCTGGATTGCGCTGCACACGGGCGATCCGGGCGGCGCTGGCACCAACGAGGTGACGCTGGACCAGTGGCCGGGCTACCTGCGCCGGCACGCCGAGCAGGGCGGCGCGATCGGCAGCGGCTGGAGCGCGGCGGTCGACGGCGAGTCGAAGAACAGCAACCAGATCACCTACCCGTCCTACAACGGTGAGCTGGACCTGACCGTGACCCACTGGTCGGTGTTCTACGAGAGCACCGGCGGCACGATGCGCATCCATGCCCCATTACAGACCGCGCGCACGCTCAAGACCGGCGACGTGTTCGTCTTCGACATCAACGCGCTGACTGCCTCGCAGGACTGATCATGCGCTACCCGCTCAACGTCACCCCGATGAATGGCAACGAAACGCACTTCGGGTTCGGTGCCGCGCAGCAGGCCATGAGCGCATCGGCTGCCGGGCACCTGGTCATGCACTCGGGTGGCGTGGCCGCCATGCAGGCGGCAGCTTCCGGCGGCGGAGTGGTGGCGATCATTGGCAGCGGCGCCGCGGCGATGGCGCTGGCCGCGCACGGCAAGGCCAAACTGATCATGCACGGCATCGCACAGTCCGCGCGTGCGCACCTGGCCGCCATCGGCGAAGGTGTCGTGATCCCGTTCCTGGGCGGTGCCGCACGCATGAGCATGACCGGCTCGGGCATCGGCACCATCGCAGCGATTGCCACCGGCGCCGCGCGCATGGTGCTGGGCGCCGTGGATGCCTCCGCAAATTCCATCGCCCAACTCGGCAGTGGCGTGGCAAAATTGCGCCTGTCCGGCTCGGCAGGAATCCCCTGGCCGAAGCTGGTCCCGCAGACGTTCGCCGCCGCGCATCCGTCGCGCATCCTGATGGTGGCCAGCGCGCCCAAGGTCATCCGCCAGTTTCAGGAGCGTGCCATCGCCGTCCCGCCGGAAATGCGGATCGTTCACGTTGCACCGGAAAGGGATCGCTAATGCCTCAAACCTTCAGCAAGCAGCCAGCCGACCAGCTCGACTACGACATCGACTTCGAGCAGTGGCTATCCGAGGGCGACACGATCACCAGCGCCACGGCAGTCACCGGAACAGGTGAGTTCGACCTGATCGTTGAAAGCGTGTCGGTCAGCGCCAGCAAGGCGGTGGTGAAAGTGTGGCTGTCGGGCGGCGCGGACGGCAAGACCTACACCATCACCGTGGTCACGTCGACGGCCGGCGGCCGGATCAAGGAAACCGAATTCAAGTTGCGCGTAAAGGATCTCTAAGATGGTTGCTCGCTATGCAAACAACGCTTCATCATTGCTGGCCGGGGCAATCTCGGCATCGTCCACCACCGTCTCGGTCGCATCGGGTGAAGGGGTAAAGTTCCCTATCCTGGCCAACGGCGACCACTTCATGGCCACGATGGTCAAGATGGTCGGACCCAACCCGGTATTCGAGATCGTCAGGGTCACGGCGCGCAACGGCGACATTCTCACCATGTCGCGCGCACAGGAGGGAACGATCGCAGTGACGTTTTCCGCTGGCGACAAGATCGACCTGCGCCTGACCGCCGGCGGCATCGATGCGAAAGCCGACCGCGCCGGCGCCGACTTCACCGGGCCAGTGTCGACCACCAGCACCATCACGATGGCCGACACGGCGCTGGCTCGCGCGGTGCTTAAGGACACCGGCTATGCCTTCAAGGACGATGCCGGTGGCACCATCCTGGACTACACCGAAGGGCCGCACCACCGCTTTGCACCAGGCACCGGTCCGCAGGCGCTGAACATCACGAACTGGCCGCCCGCCGGCGTGCGCGGCGAGATGCTGGTCGAGGGCGTCAACCTGGGCGCGGCGGCCATCGCCGGCCCGGCTGTCAACTGGATCAAGACCGACGGCAAGTTCACCGTCACGTCGGACTGGAACGCCAATCACGGCATCGCGCTGCAAGCGGCCGGCATCGACTTCATCCTGCTGTGGACCCGCGACGCCGGCGCAACGCTCTACGGCAAGGTGATCCGATGAGCCTCATGATGCTGGCCGCGCTGGGATCGCGCAAACTGGTCACAGAGACGTTCACCGCCAACACAACGTGGCCGGCTCCTGCGGCCGTGTACGTGCTTGCCACGGCATCCGGCTATGGCGCGCGCGGCACCAATGCCAGTTCCACGACCGTGACGCAGTACAGCCGGACGACCACCCTGTACAAGCACAAGCGCGCCGGCGGGTTTGACACGGAATCGCTGGGCACCAGCACGGGACTGCCAGGCGCCAAGCCAGCCGACTACTGCGATGCGCAGCAGTCGACCCCGAACGACCCGACCTACGACTATTTCCAGCAGTGCTACGCCTTCACGGATACCTCCTACACCACGAACACGCCGATCAAGACCGGCGCGTCGGCAACCGGCTTCGGCAAGACCTTCCCCGGCAGCACCGGCAATGTCGCGCAAACGCCCGTGTCCTTTTCGGACATCCCGGTCACGCCAGGGTCCAGCTATTCGATCGTCGTGCCGTCGGGCGGTTCGATCACCATCACGTACCTGAAATGACCCGTCTACGGTAGAATCCGGCCATGTCCACCACCGCCTACCTGATCAAGCCAGAACCTCTGTCATCACGGGCTTTGCCCTGCATTCCCGTGAACACTGACAAGGAGATTTTGGCATGTCGATTAGAATGGCCAACAACGCCAGCGCGCACCTCGCCGCGCCGCTGGCTGCCGATGGGACCACCATCGTGCTGGTAGCAGGCGAATCCGGCAATTTCCCACCTCTCGCTGCCGGCGAGTTCTTCCCGATGACGCTTTCGGATGCCGAAGGGCACATTGAGATCGTGAGGGTCACGAACTGCAGTTCGAACCTCCTAACCGCGGTGCGCGCGCAGGAGGGAACCTCCGCACTGGCGTGGGATACCGGCGACCGCGCCGAGATCCGCATGACCGCTGGCGTCGTCACCCAGCTCCAGGCGGATGCGCTGGCCGCCGTGGAGGCGTTGGCCGACCAGACCGAAACCGACATCGAGACGGCCATCGGCGCGCTGCGGGACGAAACCGCCTCGAACCTGGCCGTGGCGCTGACCGCCCTGATCCCAACGGGCTTTGGCCCGATCCCGTGGTCCCGCACCTCTTCTCCGATCGGCTGGACGTTCGCCGACGGCCGCACGCTGTTCTCGAACTCTGGCTTGGATGCGTTGCGCGCGCTCTACATCGCCGAGGGGTTCCCATTTGGTCAGGATGGTTCGGGCAACCCGAAACTGCCGGACATGCGCGGGCGCACCGCCGCCGGCGTGGATAACATGGGCGGCACCGCTGCCAGCCGCCTGACCGGGGCGACGCTGGGCGCAGCACTGGGCGCCGAGACGCACGCGCTGACCACGGCACAACTGCCAGCGCACAGCCACGCCGTCACCGATCCCGGTCACAACCACACGGTCAACGATCCGACTCACGCGCACAGTGTCTACGATCCTGGCCACGCACACGGTGTTTCGGACCCCGGCCACAACCATACCGTCAGCGACACGAACGTCACCGGCAATGGTGGTTCCGGCATGATCGCAGGTAACGGTGTAGCCGAAATCACGGACTCGCGCACGACCAATACGAAGACGACCGGCATCAGCATCGCCGCCGCCGTGACCAGCATCGGCATCTACGGGGCCGGCACCGGCATATCCCTGAGCGCCACGACGACCGGCATCTCGACGCAGAACACCGGTTCCGGCCAGGCGCACAACAACGTGCAGCCGACGCTGGTTTGCAATTTTATTTTGAAGACCTGAAGGAGCGCACATGCCCGTCATCAAGCTGGCAGGATTTACAGGTGAGGCGCCGCGGGTCACACCAAGGCTGCTGCCTGATACGGGCGCGCAGATCGCGCAGTCCACCCGCCTGGAAGACGGCAAACTGTCGCCGTTCCGCAAGCCGTTCCCGGTCCACATCCTGAATGGCGCGACCGAAGGGGCGGTCAAGACGATCTACCGCCACCTAACCGACTGGCTGCACTGGCCGACGGTGGTACACGCCGTGCCCGGCCCGGTGGCGCAGGACCGGCTGTACTACACCGGCGACGGCAAGCCGAAGATGCGCGTGGCCGGCGCCGTCTATGACCTGGCCGTTCAGGCGCCCAGCACTGCCCTGACCGCGGCGCGCACCGGCACCACCGGCAGCGTCACCAGCACGGTGCTCTACGTCTACACCTGGGTGACGAGCTTCGAGGAGGAGTCGGAACCCTCTCCGGTCACGGCCGACCTGCTAGTCTCGCCCGGAAACAGCGTCACACTGTCGGGCTTCACGGCGCCGCCGTCGGGGCGCGCCATCACCAAGCAAAGGATCTACCGCTCCCAGACCGGCACGTCCGGCGGCACCAACCTGTATTTCATTCATGAGCGCGCGGCGAGTACGGCCAACTATGTCGACAGCCTGGCGCTGAACGATTTCTCGGAACCGCTGCCATCGCTCGACTGGAATGCCCCGCCCGATGGCCTGACCGGTCTAGTGTCGATGCCCAACGGGATGATGGCCGGGTTTGTGGGTAAAGACCTGTACTTTTGCGAGCCGTACCGCCCGCACGCCTGGCCCCAGAAATACGTCCTCACCACCGACTACGACATCGTGGCGCTGGCCGTCTATGGCACCACGCTGGTGGTGGGCACCAAGGGCAACCCGTACCTGGCCGCCGGCACCGCGCCGGAGTCGATGGTGATGGAGCGGCTGGAGCTCAACATGCCATGCCTGAACCCGCAGGGCATGGTCGACCTGGGCTATGCCGTCGCCTACCCGTCCCACGACGGCCTGGTGGTGGTGCAGGGCGGCGCCGCACGCGTCGTCACCGGCAGCCTGCTCACGCGCGACCAGTGGCTCAAGCTCGGCCCGTCCTCGATGGTCTGCGGCCAGTTCTATGGGCGCTTCTTCGGCTCCTACGACTACATCGAGACCGACGGCTTGCTGGTGAAGGGCTCGCTGATCCTGGACCTGTCCGGCGAGGCGCCGTTCCTGATCCGCAGCCAGCACAAGTCGGATGCCTTCTTCTACGAAGTGACCAGCGGCGCGCTCTACATGGTCATGGGAACAACGATCTTCGAATGGGACTCGAAGCAGTCGACCAACGACATCCAGACCTGGCGCTCCAAGCCGTTCATGCTGCCAGCGCCAACCAGCTTCGGGGCACTGATGTTCGAGGTGGACGACCGCGAGGATCTGGCCGCCATCTCGGCAGCCGAGGCGGCCAATGCCGCGGTGCAGACGATCAATGCGGCGCTGTTCGCTGCCCCGTCGATCTTTGGCGACATCAACGGCTCGATGCTCGGCGAATACCCGGTCAACGGAGATATTCTGGTGCCGGCGCCGCCCGGCCCGCAGGTCAGTGTCAACATCTACGCCGACGGCGATCTGGTCGCATCCGTCTCGCGTGGCGGCAAAATCGTCCGACTGCCCGGCGGGCGCCTGTGCCGCCAGTGGGAAGTCGAAGTGACCGGCAACATTGATATTCAGGAGGTCGTCATGGCCCGAACTGCCCAAGAACTGAGGAGTGTCTAATGGCTTACCCATCCAGCCCCGGCTCGCGCGGGCCAACCCCGTTGCTTACCCCTGCCCAGATGGAGAAATTGCAGTCGCTCATCGGAGACCGTTCGCGCGGCGCCGCCGGCCAGCGTGCAATTGTCCATGCCGACCTGGCTAATTTCGGGAAGGTGACGTTCACGGCCGCGCCCGTTACAGCCGCGCCTACGGCGGCAGAGTTCAACGCGCTGGTGGAAGACCTGCGCTCGATCGCTGCCATACTCAACCTGGTCGGCGCGAAGATCACGTGGCGGTGAGCCTATTTTGGTATCGGCGCTGGTGCGTTTTCTGTATCATGGTGGTGATTTCTAACCAGCGTTTCGAACGATGACGGCAAGATTGGTCTATGGCGAGGAGGAACGACTGCTGCCGTGGGCGCGTGAACGCATCGGCATCGAGGCATTCCGCCCGGATGCGCGCGCGATTGGCCTGGAGCGGGGCGGCGAGCTGGTAGCTGTGGTCGTCTTCGATAACTGGTCCGACGTCGACGCGCACATTCACATTGCCAGCGATGGCACCCGGCGCTGGATGAGCAAGGAGTTGCTGCTGGCCACATTCGCGTTCGCCTTCACGCAAGCCGGCCTGCTGCGGCTGACCGGAATGGTCGACGAGACCAATGCGCAGGCGCTGGCCTTCGACGAGCACCTGGGCTTCGTGCGGGAGGGGTATCACCCGGAAGCCGGCGGGCCGGGCGTGGCGATGATTTCACTGGGCCTCACAAAAAGCCGGTGCCGTTTCATTTAAGGATGTGACATGGGAAAAAAGAGCAGCAGTCCACCACCAGCGCCGGACCCGGCGATCGGCCAGGCCGCCGCGCAGAACGTCGAACTGGGCCGCCAGTGGCTCGACTTCTCCAAGGAGCAGTACAAGGACAGCGAGGGCCGCCAGCAAGACACCGATGCGCTGGTCAAGCGCGTGGTCGAGTCCGGGCTGGCAACCCAGCAGCAGGCTGACGCCTGGGCGCAGGAAGACCGCAAGGTCCAGGCCGACTACCGCCAAAAATACGACGGCTGGGCCAACCAGGACCGCCAGCTCGGGCGCGACACGATGGCCTCGCTGGACAAGTACGGCGCCGATGCGTCGGCTGCCGGCCAGCGCTACGAAGCCGAGTTCATGCGCCAGGCCGCCGAGCACAACGCTTTCGGCGGCGAGGAGCGCGACCGCTACAAGACCCTGTTCCGCCCGGTGCAGGACAAGGTGGTCAGCGATGCGATGTCCTGGGACAGCGATGCCAGGCTCGACTCGGAAGCGGCCAAGGCCAAGGCCGATGTCGTCGGCAATGCCGCCCAACAGCAGCAGGTCCAGCAGCGCCAGATGGCCAGCATGGGCATTGACCCGCGCTCCGGGCGCTACGCCGCGATCGACCGGTCTGCAGGGCTGACCACCGCGCTGGCCGCCGCCGGCGCGCAGAACGCCACCCGAGACAACGTGCGCGGGCAGGCGCAGCAAATGCGCGGCCAGGCCACCCAGCTTGGCCAGCAGGTACTCGGCAACGGCACACAGGCCAGCCAACTGGGCATGCAGGCCACCGGCGCTGCGCACACCGCGCGCCAGGCTGGCGATGCGACTGCCATGCAGGCCAAGAACATGGGGCTGGCGGCAGCAGGCATCGGCAACACCGCGGCTTCGCTGGGCATCGGCAATCAGGGTGGCGGATACACCGGGCTGGGCCTGGGCATCACGGCAGGCAATGCCGCTGTGGGTGCGAACGGCGCCGGCAACAACAGCTTTATTGCCAACACCGGCATCATGAACACCGGCTATGGCGGTGCAATCCAGGGCAACACCGCCGGCGGCAACCTGCTCAACAACCTGTACGGCAACCAGCTCAACGCCTGGGGCATACAGCAGCAGGCCAGCGGGCAAGCGTCGGCCGGCTTCGGCTCGATGCTGGGCACGCTCGGCGGCGCGGCGATTGCGGCATGGTGATGAACGCGATCGACGACGCCATCGCGCGCCATGAGCGCATCGCCCTGCAGGTATCGGGCGGCCGGGATTCGCTGGCCTGCCTGTACCTGCTGCGCCCGCACTGGTCCAAACTGACTGTCTACTGGTGCAACACCGGAGACCCATTCCCCGAAACCGAGGCGATCATGCGCGGCGTGCGCGCCATCGTCCCGCAGTTCGTCGAGATCGCCGGCAACCAGCCGGGCGTGGTGGCCGGGTTCGGCCTGCCGTCGGACATCGTGCCGGCCGACAGCACGACCATCGGGGTGGTCGCCAACGGCGGCGGCCAGTTGATCCAGGACCGCTATTCGTGTTGCGCGCGCACCTACATTGTCCCGATGCACGAACGCATGGTGCTTGATGGCATCACGCTGGTCATCCGGGGACAGAAGCAGGCCGACCAGCTCAAGGCGCCAGTGCGCTCCGGCGCGGTCGACCTGGGCATCGAGTACCTGTTCCCGATCGAGGACTGGAGCACCCAGCAGGTGATGGACTACCTGCGCGAGCAGGATGCGCCGATCCTGCGCTTTTACGAGATGCTGGACGGCGCGCCCGACTGCATGACGTGCTCGGCCTACTGGGAGAACGGCGCGGCCAAGTACCTGAAACGCTACCACCCCGAGCACCATGTCGAGGTGCAGCGCCGGCTGGACATCATCAACGCAGCAGTGGCGCCGAGCATCGCGCACTTCAACCGGGAAATCTCATGAATTCTGTCTACGATGCGCCAATGACGCCCGAGCAAAAGGCGAGACTTGAGCAGGAGCGCCTGCAGCGCGAGCAGGAAGAAGAGCAGCGCCGCCAGCAGGAATTCATCGCCCAGCAGCAGGCGCGCATGCAGCAGGCGCAGTCCCAGCCGCATCCGGCCGAGAACGGCCTGGGCGGCATGAATCCCGGCTCGATGATGTCGATGATGCAGTCGTTCGGTGGCGGCGGTTCTGGTGCGGCAGCCGGCGGGGCGACATCCGGTGGCGCTGCGGCGGGCGGGACGGCAGCGGGTGGCACCGGTGCTGCGGCCAGTGGTTCGGCCGGCAGTGGTCTGGCGGCGGCCTGGCCGGTGGCGGTGGCCGTCGGCATCGCCGCCCACCACAACTGGGCGCGCAAGAAGGGGCTGCACACCAACCAGGACGCCCTGACCGGGCGCGCGCTGTACAAGGACTCGGAATACTACCAGACCAAGGGCAACGAAAAGCTCGACGGCATGGGCGACGAAATGCGGCTGGCGGCGATGGGAAGTTCTCCTGCCGACCTGTTCCGCAAGGAGACCTGGACCACCGCAGCGAAACTGGCAGCTCAGGGCGGCATTCTGGGCAAGGCACTCAAGAAGATTTTTTGATAAGGAGTAGGCTATGAACTGGGGCGGATTCGCTGGCGGGCTGTCGCAAGGTTTTAACAACGGCATCCAGATCGGCAAGACGATCAATGCCGCCATCAAGGAAAAGCGGCTGGAGGACATTCGCGCGCAGGGCATCGCTGAGGCGAAAGCCATGCAGGAAAAGGCGGTTGCCGACTCGGTGCGCGAGAATGAGCCGTCGCAGCCCGGCACGCCGGCCACCGCGCCGACCGCGCTGAACACGGCACCGCAGACGGCAGAACCCAGTGCGCCAGCAGCGCCAGCGCCGGCCCCGGATCAGCCAGCGCAACCTGCCGCGCCGGCACCCGCCGCCGCGCCGAATGCAATGGACGTCAAGGCCGTCACGACCGCCTCGATGGAGCCGCCCGCGCCTCCAGTCGGCCCCGCCGCCGGCCTGCCCGCGCCGGCCAAGCGCTTCAGCGTCGGCAACATGGGGTTCGATACCCGCGACGAGGCGATGGCGCACGCACGCAAGAGCACCCCGACGATCATGGATTTCATGAGCAAGACGCTGGTGCCGAAGATGCAGGAAGAACTGGTGGCGCAGGGTGACATCGAGAAGGCCGAGGCCTGGGGCAAGTGGGCCAAGGACAAGGAAAACCAGCAGCGCATGGAGACCTGGGGCAAAGCCTACAAGGCCATGCAGGTGGGCGACGTCGACACCGCTGCCAAGCACTTTTTCAAGCTTTACCAGGACTACGACGATGGCGTGACCCCGCTGTCGCACGAAGCGGTCAAGGACAAGGAAGGCAACATTACCGGCTTCAACGTGCGCCTGAAAACCGACGCCACCGGAGAAGAGCGCAGCCAGTTCATCGACAAGGGCTCGCTGACCGAGATGGGCCTGTCGGCACTGTCGCCGCCGGCGCTGTTCGAGCAGGTCTACAAGAACAAGAACGCCGCTGACCAGCTCCGCGCCAAGGCGGCGATCGACGCGGCGAACGATGCGCGCACCGCCGCGCGCGAAGAGGCGCGCGACAATCGCCTTGCCGACCGCGAGGATACCCGCGAGGAGCGGCGCGCCAAGCGTGAGGCCGACAATGCCAAGCGCCAGCACGAATACAAGATCGAGGAACTGGCCAAGCAGGAAGGGCTGAAGCTGCAGGGGCTGGGCAAGGCCAAGAAGGCAGAACTGCAGGGCGAGATCGAACTGGCGCGCGAGAACGGCGTGCCCGACGACGAGATCCGCGCGCTGGTGCGGCGCCGCCTGGGCGGCGACCAGCACAAGAAGACCACCGCGCCGGAGGAGCGCCGCGCGCTGGTGCGCTCGGACCTGATGAAAAACGACATGAAGTTCCCGACCGACCCGCCGGAAGTCCAGCAGCGCAAGATCGACGACGCCATGCGCCAGATCGACGGCGCCGGCGGTGCGCCAGCGGCTGCCGGTGGCGGCGCCCAGCAGTTCCAGGAGGGGCGCTACTACAAGCAGGGCGACAAGGTGTACGTGTTCAAGGATGGCAAGCTGACGCCGTTCACGCCACCCGCGCGCTGACAGAAACCGCCTTCGGGCGGTTTTTTTATTAACCATTGGGTGGTTTGGATATAGCACCACATGGGCTAAAATCGAAACATTCATCACCACCAACCGAGGCGCCTTGTGGCAAACAACTCCTTCCTGGATTCCCCGTTCGAAGACATCACCGACGAGATCACGAAATCGGGGCTGCTGCCGGGCCAGCAGGCGACCAAGCCGCAGACCATGCCCGAGGTGAAGGCGACGCCAGCGAAGGCAGTCACCACGCCGGCCCCAGCAACAGCCCCGGTATCGAGCATGCCGACGCGCGCCGACATTATCAAGCGTGCGGTCGAGCTCGGGCTGGACCCGGCGTTGCCGCTGTCGATCTTCCGTGCCGAATCGTCGGGCAATTTCAAGAGCAAGGACAGCCCCAAGGGCGCCGTCGGCGGGTTCCAGGTGATGCCTGGCACCTACAAGCAGATGATGGGCACCGAGGACGGCATGCGCGATCCATGGAAAAACATGGAAGCCGGCCTGCGCTACCTGGCGCACGGGCGCAAGATGCTCGGCACCGACGATCCTGCGCTGCTGGCCGCCGGCTATCACGCTGGCTACGGACGTGAGGAACTGAAGCGAGGCCAGATCCCGAACACGCACGACGGGCTGTCGAGCACCGCCGACTATGCGCGCAAGGTGGCTGGTGGCGCAGGCGGGAAAGTTCGCTCCGACAGCGGCGCGGCGGTGGAAGGCCGGTTCGAGCCGATGAGCGAAGAGGAAGTGCTGGCCTACCAGAAGACCGGCAAGGTGGATGAGTCGCGCTATGTCGAGATGTCCGAGGAAGAGGTGGCGGCGCTGTCCGGCGCGGCGCCGGCTGGTGACGGCAATCTGCTGACCGACATCGGCAAGAACTTCAAGGCCGGCCTGAACAGCACTGCGGCGAACGTGCGCGAACTGGTCAGTCGCATTCCCGGCGTGGGCGAGTCGATTGTCGAAGGCGCTGATGCGGTTGATCGCTACTTTCACCCGGAGGTCAAGAATTCCGAAGAGCTGCTGCGCCGCGACACCCAGCAGATGGTCAAGGGCATGACCCCGGAGATGCAGGCGGCGATCGACAAGAAGTGGTGGGATAGCGACAAAGGCAGCTTCGGTTCGGCGTGGTCCGACCCGCGCAGCTACCTGGGCGGCGTGGTGCAATCGCTTCCAGAGCAGGCGCTGTCCATGCTGCCGGCCATGAGGTTGGCCAAAGCCGCCTATGGCGCGAAGATCGCCGCCGGCGCAGGAACTGCCGCAGCATCGCAGGCTGCAGCCCGAACCGCGACCGTCGCCGGGGCAATCTCCGAAGGGTCGCTGGGCGGCGCAGGCAGTGCGCGCGAGGTCCGGCTGGCAGTGCAGGAGCTGCCGCAAGAGGTGCTGAACACTTCCGAGGCATACCAGTCCCTGATCGCCTCCGGCATGAACCCGACCGAAGCGCGCGCCGCGCTGGCGGGCGACTTGTCCACCCGCGCATTCGTCACGTCCGGCGTGGTCACGGGCATGTTCGGCGGCATGGGAGATCGAACGATCGCCAAGCTGTTCACCGAGCAGGTGGGGCAGGCCACGATCAAGAATGCCGCCAAGGGCTTTGCGAAAGGCTCCCTGGCCGAAGGCGTATTCGAGGAACTGCCGCAGAGCGCCGCGCAGAAGCTGGCGCAGAATGAAGCGCTGCAGCAGGCAAACCCGAAGCAGGAATTGACCGAGGACGTTGCCAACCAGGCGCTGGGCGGCATGGTGCAGGGTGGCCTGCAAGGTGGTGCGATCGGCAGCGTGGCGGCATCCGTCGCGCGCCCAGCAGCGCAGCCAGCGCCGGCCGAGCCTGCGCCAGCACCAGCCGAGCCGCCGCGCGTCGAGCCGACACTGGAAGAGGTGCCCGCGCCGCAGCCCGAGCCAGCGCCCGCAGAACCTACGCCGCCAGCACCTGTAGAGCAGCCCACCCCGGCGACAGAGTCGGTTCCGGCCAGCCCGGCGCCATCCGGCCCGCTGTCCGGCGCCGTCGAGCAGGCCGCCGACCAGACGCCCGAGGCGCGCGTCATCGTCACCGCACCCGAGGGGCAAGTCGCCGGCACCGTGATCGCCGTTACGCCGGAAGAAGACGGCACCACCACCACCGAGATCGTCGACGACGACGGCCAGGTCTACGCCTTCAACGACAAGGATGGCGTGACGATCGAGCCGGTCGATGTGCCGGCACCACCTGCTGGCCCACTGACCGCCGCCGTCGAGGAGGCGGCCGAGCGCCACGCCGAGAACCCGGCGCCGCCACCGCCCGCGCCACCGGCCAAGCCCGCCGAGCCGGACTACAACACGATGGAACTTCCGCAACTGCGCGAGCGGCTGCAGTACATCGCCGGCCAGGCCAAGGCATCGGGCGGCTGGAACAAGATGTTCCTGACGGCGCGCAAGGAGGTCGAGGCGGCAATTCGCCAGAAGACCGCCGATGCGAAGGCCGAGTCGAAACCATCCGTCGAGCCACTGACCACCGGCCCGTTCGATGACCGCGCGCAAGCCAACAAGATGATGCTGCGCCACGCTGAAGAAACCGGCCAGCCGCACGAAGTGGTCGAGGCCAAGGGCAAATTCACCATCCAACCGATCGAGGAGAAAAGCGATGGACGAAGCGATACCGCTGATGCTGGAGTGCGAGATGTCGTGCTGGCAGGCGCTGAAGATCCTGCGCCGCAACGGGCTGGTGAGCCGGCAGGACGCCAAGCTGATCAGGAGCCTGTCGGAAACGGACCAGCCGTTCCCGCCGAAGCTGCACCCAGCGCTGGAATTGATGTTCCTGCTGCAGACCGCGCCGCCGACGCCCAGCCTGCACTGACCAGCCTGGAAGCCGCGCGCCAGAAGCATGCCAAGCAGGATGAGGCGGTGCGCCAGGCAGCCGAGAGCATCGCCAAGCGCAAGGGCACTAAGGCCGCGCCCACCGGGAACCCGATGCTGGACAGCCCGGCAAGCTGGATCATCCGCGAAAAGGGCACTGGCAAGGTGATTGCCGAGACATTCGACCAGCGCAAGGTCGACGCGCTCAATACCGCGAAGTACGAGGCCGTGCCTGCCGCGCAGCACCTGGGCGAACTGAACGACCCGGAGAGCGCCGCCGGCAAGGCAGCGCGCGCCGAGGCGCCAGCACCCAAGCCCAAGCAGGAACCCCGTCGCAAGAAGGCCAAGCCAGCCGAGCGCGAGAAGGCGCGCGCCGACTACTTCACGCCCGGCAACGTGGTCAAATCCTACCGTGGCCACGACCGCGTGCTGGCCTACGAGCCGCGCGAGGACGGCGGGTTCAGCGTCAAGGTGCAGGCAGTCATCAAGAAGGGCGACGAGTGGGTGCCGGCGGAAGGCGTGGATGGCCGCGAGCGCGTGCACCAGACCGAGCCGGGCGAGCGCGACCTGAAGACAGGGCCGGTGCAGCGCGCGACCAAGAAGGAGGAAGCGCAGCCGGCACCGGCAGAGGAAGCGCCGGCGAAGAAGCCGCGCAAGCCGCGCGCCAAGGCTGAGCCGAAATACTCGGTCGATGCCGACGGCATCCGACAGGTCATGGCCGACAAGCAGGGCGAGACCACCATCACCCGCGAGGGTGTGGGCGACATCACCATCACCTACGGCGACGAGAAGCACGGGCTGGCGCACATCGCGCGCCGCCGCGGCGCCGGGTTCATGGACCGCCTGCCAGAACTGCTGCGCGACGGCAAGGTCTACGAGAAGCCGGGCCAGGTGGGGCGCATCTTCATCGGCAACGAGCGCGACGAGGCGGTGATCCGCCTGGACCGCGACGGCAAGGATGAGAAGTGGCTGCTGTCGGCCTACGAGAAGCACCCGGACCTGGTGCCGGCCACGGCCAGCGCGAAGGATGCGGCGGCATCGGTGGCCGCGCCGTTCACGCCCATGACGCCGGAGCAGGTCAAGAAGGTCATCACTGTCGGCCCGGTGGGATCGGTCATCGCGCGCATGATCGAGAGCGGCATCATCCAGATCCACAAGTCGGCTAAGACGCTGCCGAAGGAAGCGGGCAAGGTGCCGCGCGGCGTGCAGGCCATCACCATGCCGGACGGGTCCATCCACTTCGTCTCCGGCTCGCTGAACAAGGACAACGCCCGCGCCGTCCTGCTGCATGAGATGTTCCACAAGGGCGCCGAGAACCTGATCGGCTCCAAGCAGTGGGCCGACCTGATGGGGCGGATGGGGTCTCTGTACCGCCAGTCCGAAGAGTCGAGTGGCAAGGCGCGCGAGTTCTACGACCGTGCGCGCGCCCGCGTGGCCGCCGCCAAGGGCAAGGGTGCAGTGACGACCAAGATGGAGGTGGAGGAGTTCGCCGCCTACGCCATCGAGGAGTACGAAACCAACCGCGACAGCCTGCCGGCCGTGATTCGCAAGTGGGTCGAAGACGTGATCGGCGTGGTCAAGGCGTACATGGTGGCGCGCTACGGCAAGCAGATCGGTGAAGTGACGCCGGCGCAGCTCGCGGGCTTCGCCAAGCTGGCCATCATGGATGTGGCGGCGGCCAAGCGCGGGGAGATGTTCGGGCCGATCGGAGAACTGTTCTCGGTCAACGATAATCGCACCGTCGAGGTGGACGGCGCACGGCGCCCCATCGTCGACAGCAATGGAGATCTGGTGGCGCCGGACTTCGCCGGGCAAGTTGAGTTCTGGCGTAATTACAAAGGCCCGGTCGATGACAAGGGCCGCCCGATCGTCGAAAAGCCGCGCTACTCCATCGCCGACGACGAAGGCCCGGCGCCGAACGCCCAGCACATCGACCGCACCCCGCTGTCCATGGCCGTCGAGGGAGGGCTGGCGCGCCTGAAGAAAGACGGCATCCTGCCTTCGACCCCGATGAACTACCTGGCCGACTTCGCCCGGCCCGGCATGACGGCGGTCAAGGACTACATGCGCGTCAAGCGCGCCATGGACACCTACCGCAACGAGAAGCACAGCCAGTACGACGAGCACGCCCAGCGCTGGCTGAAGTTCAATGCCACGGCCGGCAAGGAGGCCAAGGCGCTGGCCGATCTGATGCACGAATCGACCATCGCACAGGTCGACCCAACGAAACCCTACGAGCCGGACGTGTCGAAGGAGGAGCAAACCATCCTCAAGCGCCAGCCCAAGAGCGAGGCCGCGGCGCGCGTGCGCGAGAAGCTGGAAGCCGAGCCGGCGCGCAAGGAGGCGCACGAACGGCTTTCCAAGGTCTACGAGGCGCTGAGCGACGACGCCAAGGATATCTACACCAGCACCCGCGACCAGTACATGGGGCAGGCCAAGGAGCTCGATTCGATCATCCTGGCCAACGTCGAGAAGACGATGGAAGCGAGCCGGGCGCGCGCCCGCGAGCGCTTCGACGCCCGCGTGGCGAAGGCCAAGCGCTCGCTGTCCGGCAAGGAACTGGACACCGAACTGAAGGTGGCGCAGGCCGAGTATGCTAAGAGCACCGGTCTGGCCAAGTACCGCGACCGCGCGCGCATCACGGCGCTGCGGCAGGTGTTCGAGTCGAACCGGCTGGCCGGGCCGTACTTCCCGCTGGCGCGCTTCGGCGACTATTTCGTCTCGGTGCGCGACGACAAGGGCGAGATCGTGTCGTTCTCGAAATTCGAGGGGCTGAAGGACGCGCGCCAGTTCGAGCAGGATCTGCGCAAGCAGCACCCGAACTACGAGATCACCACCGGCCTGGCTGGCAACCGCGACCAGGTGCGCGGCGCGGTCGACCCGCGCTTCCTCGCCGACATCGAGGGCATCCTGGCCGAATCCGGCGTGCCGGAGGACGTGCAGGACGAGGTGTGGCAGCGCTACTTGACCAGCATGCCCGACCTGTCGATGCGCAAGCGCTTCATCCACCGCAAGGGCACCGCCGGCTATTCCGGCGACGCGTTGCGCGCCTACGCCTCGACCATGTTCCACGGCGCCCACCAGATGGCACGCCTGAAATTCGGCCAGCAGATGGAGGGCGTGCTGGACGAGATGCGCGAGCAGGCCAAGCAGGCCGACAAGCCGATCGACGCCACCATGCTGGTCAACGAGTTCGAACACCGCCACCAGTGGGTGATGAACCCGAAGGGCGGCGCGCTGGCGCAGAACATGTCCAGCATCGCCTTCACCTGGAATCTCGCATTGACGCCGGCGGCGGCCATCATCAACACCTCGCAGACCTTCATGATGGGCGTGCCGGTGCTGGGCTCCAGGTTCGGCAGCCTGGCGCGCGCCACCAAGGAACTGGGCAAGGCGTCTCTACAACTGGTGACGTCGAAGAAGTGGAGCATCGAGAACAACCCGCGCCTGACCGCCAACGAACAGGAGGCGCTACGCGACTTCTACCAGCTCGGCCTGATCGACCGCACGCAAGCGCAC
>JAQSWP010000237.1 GCA_029266575.1 Alphaproteobacteria bacterium
CGCGAGAGATCGAGGCCAGCCTGCTCGGCCATGCGTTTAGCCAGCGGGCTGGCAAAAATGCGGCCGCCGTCATTTGCCTTTGCCGCAGCGGCAGGCGCTGGCGCAGCAGGTTTGGCGGCAGGCGGCACCGGCGGCGCGGCAGGCTTGGCTTGCGCTTTCGGTGCTTCAGCCTTGGGCGCGGGTTTGGCGACCGGCGCTGCCGCGGTGTCCTTGATGGCCGAAGCGCTCTCGCCCTCTTCCAGCAGGATCGCGATTGGCGTGTTGACGGCAACGTTCTCGGTGCCTTCGGCGATCAGCAGCTTGCCGATGGTGCCCTCGTCCACCGCCTCGACTTCCATCGTGGCCTTGTCGGTCTCGATCTCGCACAGCACCTGGCCTGCCTTCACGACATCGCCTTCCTTGACGTGCCATTTGGCCAGCTTGCCTTCGGTCATGGTCGGCGACAGCGCCGGCATCAGGATTGAAATCGTCATGGGACTGTCCGATCAGCGATTGAGCACGGCCCTGGCGGCCGCTTCGATGTCGGCTGCCTGCGGCAGCGCCATCTTTTCCAGATTGGCCGCATAGGGCAGCGGCACGTCCTTGTGCGCGACACGTACAATGGGGGCGTCGAGCCAGTCGAAGGCATGTTCCATCATCAGCGCCGCCAGTTCCGAGCCGATGCCGGAGAACGCCCAGCCTTCTTCCGCGCTGACCAGCCGATTGGTCTTCTTCACCGAGGCGATGACGGTCTCGATATCGAGCGGCCGGATGCTGCGCAAATTGATTACTTCGGCATCGATGCCGGCTTCCGCCAGCGCCTCGGCCGCCTGCAGCGCCTTCCCCACCATGATCGAATAGGCGACGATGGTGACGTCCTTGCCCGGCCGCTCGATCTTGGCTTTGCCGATCGGCAGGATGAAATCGGGATCCTGCGGCACTTCGAAGGACTGGCCGTACATGAGCTCGTGCTCGAGGAAGATCACGGGATTGGGATCGCGGATCGCCGCTTTCAGCAGGCCCTTGGCATCGGCTGCCGACCATGGCGCCAGCACCTTCAGCCCAGGACAATGGGCATACCATGAGGCGTAGTCCTGCGAATGCTGGGCGCCGACGCGACTGGCGGCGCCATTTGGTCCCCGGAAAACGATCGGGCAGCCCATCTGGCCGCCCGACATGTAGAGCGTCTTGGCCGCGGAGTTGATGATCTGGTCGATCGCCTGCATGGCGAAGTTGAAGGTCATGAACTCGACGATCGGCTTCAATCCGCCGAACCCGGCGCCGACCCCCAGACCGGCAAAGCCGTGCTCGGTGATCGGCGTATCGATGACGCGGCGGGCGCCGAATTCTTCCAGCAATCCCTGGCTGACCTTGTAGGCGCCCTGGTACTGGGCGACTTCCTCGCCCATCAGGAACACTCTGTCGTCCTTTCGCATCTCCTCAGCCATGGCATCCCGCAAGGCTTCGCGCACGGTGAGCTTTGCGGTGGGACCGTCGTAGTTCTTCTCCGGCGCCGCCTTCACGATCGGCGGCGGCGGTGAGCCGGCAGCAGCCTTTTTCGCAGCGTCGTCCTGTTTGGGGGCGGCGGGCGGGGCGTCCGATTTCGGCTTTTCCGCCGGCTTGGTCGATGCGCCAGCCGACTCGCCCTCTTCCAGCAAGCTCATGATCGGCGTGTTGACGGCGACGTTCTCGGCGCCTTCGGCGATCAGCAATTCGCCGACCGTGCCCTCGTCCACCGCCTCGACCTCCATCGTCGCCTTATCGGTCTCGATCTCGCAGATCACCTGGCCCGCCTTGACCGTATCGCCCGGTTTGACATGCCATTTGGCAAGCTTCCCTTCGGTCATGGTCGGCGACAGCGCCGGCATTAGCACCTGAATGGGCATTCCTCTCCCCGCCTTCTTTCTTGCGCCGGCCGCTCAGGCCTCTATCAAAATGTCGGTGTACAGCTCGCCGGGATCGGGCTCCGGGCTGTGCTGCGCGTATTCGGCCGCCTCGGCCACGATGGTCTTCACTTCCTTGTCGATCTCTTTCAGCGCCGCCTCGTCGATATGCTTGCCATCGAGCAGCAACTTGCGCGCCTGGTCGATCGGATCGTGTTCCGAGCGCATGCGCTCGACCTCGTCCTTGGTCCGGTATTTGCCGGGATCCGACATCGAATGGCCGCGATAGCGATAGGTCTTCATCTCGAGAACATAGGGGCCTTTGCCGGAGCGCACATAGTCGGAGGCGCGATCGCCCGCTTCGCGCACCGCCAGCACGTCCATGCCGTCGACCTGCTCGCCTGGAATGCCGAAGGATTCGCCGTGCTTGTAGAGATCGATGGTGGCCGAGGCGCGCTCGATCGAGGTGCCCATGGCGTATTTGTTGTTCTCGATGATGTAGATCACCGGCAGCTTCCAGAGCGCTGCCATGTTCATGGCTTCGTAGACCTGGCCCTGGTTGGCGCTGCCGTCGCCGAAATAAGCCAAGGTGAGCTCGTTGGTGCCGTTGTATTTCTGCGCGAAGGCCAGGCCGGTGCCGATCGGCACCTGGGCGCCGACGATGCCGTGGCCGCCGAAGAATTTCTTCTCGCGGCTGAACATGTGCATCGAGCCGCCCTTGCCCTTCGAATAGCCGCCGCGCCGGCCCGTCAGCTCGGCCATGACGCCCTTGGGATCCATGCCGCACGCCAGCATATGGCCGTGGTCGCGATAGGAGGTGATGACGGCATCGCCGTCCTTGATGGCGGCCTGCATGCCCACTACCACCGCTTCCTGGCCAATATAGAGGTGGCAGAAGCCGCCAATCAGCCCCATGCCGTACATTTGTCCCGCCCGCTCCTCGAAGCGGCGGATCAGCAGCATGTCGCGGTAGTACTGACGGAGTTGCTTGCCGTCGACCTTGCTGCGATTGCCGCCTGAATAATCAGGGGTTTCCGATTTCTGCGCCTTGGCGGCTGCTTTACCCATGGGGCTCAACTCCGGGCGGTCGATAGGGCTTCATTGCGTCCAAGCTTGGCCAAAAGCCTTTGTCTTGCAACGCAAAATTTCGCTTTTGCATGACAGACGCATTGCTTTTTATGACTGCTTGTTTACAAATGCCAAAAACAGGCCCCGAACGGGCAATAACTTTCAAGGGAGTGACCTTCTCATGCGCAAACTACTCGTGTTCGCTGCTGCAGCAGCAGTGGCGTTCGGGGCCGGTATCGCTTCGGCGGCCGACCCGATCGTGATCAAGTTCAGCCACGTTGTCGCCGACAACACGCCCAAGGGCCATGGCGCCACTCTCTTCAAGGAGATGGTGGAGAAGAAGCTGGCCGGCAAGGTCAAGGTCGAAGTCTATCCCAACTCGCAACTCTTCGGCGACGCCAAGGAAATGGAAGCGCTGCTGCTGGGCGACGTGCAGATCATCGCGCCGTCGCTGTCCAAGTTCGAGAAATTCACCAAGAAGCTGCAGGTATTCGATCTGCCCTTCCTGTTCGACGACGTGGCGGCGATCGATCGCTTCCAGGCCGGCGCGATGGGACAGACGATGCTGAAGTCGATGGCCGACAAGGGCTATACCGGCTTGGGCTATTGGCACAACGGCATGAAGCAGATGTCGGCCAACAAGGAGCTGCGCCTGCCGGGCGATGCGGCGGGGCTGAAGTTCCGCATCCAGGCCTCGACCGTGCTGGAAGAGCAGTTCAAGGCGCTGAAGGCCAACCCCCAGAAGATGGCCTTTGCCGAAGTCTATCAGGCGCTGCAGACGGGCGTGGTCGATGGCCAGGAGAACACCTGGTCGAATATCTACACCCAGAAGTTCTTCGAGGTGCAGAAGGCTTTTACCGAAACCAACCATGGCGTCGTCGACTACATGGTGGTGACCAACACCAAGTTCTGGGCCGGCCTGCCGGCGGATATCCGCACCGAGCTGGAAAAGATCATGAAGGAAGTCACCACGGCGGTGAACAAGCGGGCGGACGACGACAATGCCGACGCGCGCAAGAAGATCGTCGACAGCGGCCGCACCAAGATCATCACCCTCACCGCCCAGGAGAAAGCAGCCTGGCGCGATGCGATGAAGCCGATGTGGGACAAGTTCGCAGGCGATATCGGCAAGGACACGATCGAAGGCGCGCTTGCCGCCAACGCCAAGAAGACCAATTGATCTGATCTTCGCTTAGAGAAAATCCTGGCAGCGCCATGCTGGCCAGAATTGTGGGACAACTCGAGGAGGGCATCATTGCCCTCCTCCTCGCTCTCATGACCCTCATGACCTTCAGCCAGGTCGTGATGCGCTACGTGTTTAATGACGGCCTGAGCTGGGCACTCGAAGCCACCATGTACATGTTTGGGTGGCTGATCTTCATCGGCATTTCCTACGGCGTGCGCATCGGCAGCCATATCGGCGTCGATGCCCTGGTGCGCATCCTGCCGCCGGCTGGCCAGCGCATCGCCGGCCTGCTCGCCATCGCGCTGGCCCTGCTCTATGCCGGCATCGTCTTCTATGGCGGCTACAATTACGTCAGCACGATGCACCTGCTGGGTGTCGAGGCGGAAGATCTGCCGGTGCAGCGTTGGGTGCTGCTGGTCATCATCCCGATCGGCATGGCGCTGATGATCTTCCGTCTGCTGCAAGCCGGCTGGGCGATCCTGCGCGGCGAGGAGGCCGGGCTGAGGCTGGCCGACGAAGCCAAGGAAATGATCGACCAGTTCAAGGAATCCGAAGGCGAAGGATCGTCCAAGCCATGATCACGACCTTCCTCTTCGTTGCCATGTTCGTCTTCATGTTCCTGGGCATGCCGATAGCGATTTCGCTCGGCCTGGCCAGCGTGCTGACGATCCTGTTCTTCGCCAACGACACCATGGCGTCGATGGCGCTGAAACTGTTCGACACGGCGCATCATGGCGCTGGCAAGTGTGCTGGCCTGCATGCTGTTCGCGGCGATTTCCGGATCTTCGCCGGCGACGGTGGTCGCCATCGGCAGCATCGTGATCGGCGGCATGGTGCAGCACGGCTACACCAAGGGCTTCGCCGCCGGCGTCATCGCCAATGCCGGCACGCTGGGCATCCTCATTCCGCCGTCCATCGTCATGGTGGTCTATGCGGCCGCGACCAACGTTTCCGTCGGCCGCATGTTTCTCGCCGGCATCGTGCCTGGAATCATCCTCGGCCTGATGTTGATGATTGCCGTCTATGTGGCGGCGCGAAAGGCCAAAATACCGCTGCAGCCCCGCTCCTCCTGGCGGGAGCTGTTCGTCGCCGGTGCGGACGCGATCTGGGGTCTGCTCCTTATTTTCGTGATTATGGGCGGCATCTACAGCGGCGCCTTTACGCCCACCGAAGCGGCGGCGGTGGCGGTCATCTACGCCCTGATCGTCGCCGTGTTCATTTACCGTGACCTGCGCATCCTGGAAGTGCCCAAGGTGCTTGTGGAAGCCGGTAAGGTCACGGTGATGCTGATGTTCATCATCGCCAATGCCTTCCTGTTCGCCCATGTGCTGACCACGCTGCGCATCCCGCAGGAGATTTCCGAGCTGATCCTGGCCAATGATCTCGAGCCTTGGATGTTCCTGATCGTGGTCAACATCTTGCTGCTGATCGCCGGCAATTTCATGGAGCCGTCGGCGATCATGCTGATCCTGGCGCCGATCCTGTTCCCGATCGCCGTGCGGCTGGGCATCGACCCGATCCACCTCGGCATCATCTTCGTGGTCAACATGGAGATCGGCATGATCACGCCGCCGGTTGGGCTCAACCTGTTCGTGACCTCGGGCATCACCGGCGAAAGCTTGCCCTGGGTGGTGCGTCACGCCATTCCGTGGACCGGCATCCTGCTGATCTTCCTGATCTTCATCACCTACGTGCCGGTGGTGTCGACCTTCTTGCCAGATTTCTTCTTCGGGCCCGAGCAGGTCAGGCTGAAATAGCTCAGCGACTGGGGATCGGAATGACGATCTCGCCGGGCCGGCCGGCGTTGAGCATCAACCTGGCCCGCTCGTCGAGCAGATCGGGATCGAGGCTGGCGCTGCGCAGCAGTGCGACGCGCCGCTCCCACGCCTGGCGCGTGGCATCGGTTTCAGCCAGCGCTTCCTCGGCCCGGACGATTTCCTGCTTCAAGTGGATATAGGCGAAGACGCCGCGGTCACCATGCATGACATGATACGCCAGATAACCGAACACGACGGCAAAGAAGAGCGGCAGCAACATGTGCCGCTGTCTTTTGCGGATCTCGACCAGAATCCCCATGCCTACAGGGAATCACGGACAGGCCTGCGACGTCAAGAAAAACCGTCTCAGGAACGCCGTCTATCCTGCTAGTAACTCTGGTTTTTTCGGCTTATCCACCGTTGGAGCGCAGCACTGACTGGCCGGCGTAGCGGGCCGCGCCGCCCAACTGCTGCTCGATGCGCAGAAGCTGGTTGTACTTGGCCAGACGATCCGAGCGCGACAGGGAGCCGGTCTTGATCTGCCCGCAATTGGTGGCGACGGCGAGATCGGCAATGGTCGAGTCCTCGGTTTCGCCCGAGCGATGCGACATCACGGCCGTGTAAGCAGCGCGCTGCGCCATGGCAACCGCTTCCATGGTCTCGCTCAGCGAGCCGATCTGGTTGACCTTGACCAGGATCGAATTGGCGGTACCCGAGGCGATGCCCTGTGCCAGGCGCTTGGGATTGGTGACGAAGAGATCGTCGCCCACCAGCTGCACGCGCTTGCCCAAGGATTCGGTCAGCGCCTTCCAGCCGTCCCAGTCGTCTTCGGCCATGCCGTCCTCGATCGAGACGATCGGGAAGCGTTGGCAGAGATTGGCCAGATAATCGACCATGCCGTCGCTATCGAGCGTCTCGCCCTCGCCTTCGAGATG
>JAQSWP010000034.1 GCA_029266575.1 Alphaproteobacteria bacterium
TTTTCTTTCAATTCAATCGTTCTATGATTGTTCCGGTTCGTGGACGAAACCAAACGAAATCAAACGAGGGCGGACGATGGCGGCACGGGTGGGAACGGTGGCGTTTTCGGGCATCGACGTGATGCCGATCGACGTGCAGGTGCATATGACCAGCGCCGCCAACGCCTTCCTGGTGGTCGGCCTGCCCGACAAGACGGTGGGCGAGAGCCGCGAGCGGGTGCGGGCAGCGCTGGCCGCGCTCGGCATCGCTTTGCCGCCCCGGCGCATCATCGTCAACCTCTCGCCCGCCGACGTCGTCAAGGAAGGCAGCCATTACGATCTGCCCATCGCGCTTGGCCTGCTGGCCGCGATGGGCGTGCTGGAGAGCGAGGCGCTTGCCGGCTGCGTGGCGCTGGGCGAGCTGGCGCTGGATGGCGGGCTGACGCGCGTGGCTGGCGTCCTGCCAGCCGCGTTGCATGCCGCGCAACGCAAGCTGACGATGATCTGCCCGGAAGAAAGCGGCGGCGAGGCGGCCTGGGCCGGCGACCGCAGCCAGGGCCACAAGGTCATCGCCGCGCCCAACCTGCTGGCGCTGGTCAACCATCTGCGCGGCCTGCAGCGCCTGCCGCAGCCCGAGCCGAAACTGGCGGAGGAAATCACTGCCCGCCTGCCCGACCTGATCGACGTCAAAGGCCAGGAGGGCGCGCGCCGTGCTTTGGAAGTGGCGGCGGCAGGCGGCCACAATCTTTTGATGATCGGCCCGCCCGGCGCCGGCAAATCGATGCTGGCGGCGCGCCTGCCCGGCCTGCTGCCGCCGCTCTCGGCGCAGGAGGCGCTGGAGATCTCCATGATCCAGTCGCTCTCCGGCGGATTGCCGGACGGCAGGCTGACGCGCCGCCGTCCGTTCCGCGATCCGCATCATTCCGCCTCGCTGGCCGCTTTGGTCGGCGGCGGCACACGGGCGAAGCCCGGCGAAGTCTCGCTGGCGCATCACGGCGTGCTGTTCCTCGACGAGCTGCCCGAGTTCTCGCGCGCCGCGTTGGAGGCGCTGCGCCAGCCGTTGGAAACCGGCCGCATCTCCGTGGCGCGGGTGGCTGCGCATGTCACCTATCCCGCCCGCTTCCAGCTTGTGGCGGCGATGAACCCCTGCCGCTGCGGCTATGCCGGCGATCCGCTTAAGGCCTGCCTGCGCGGGCGCGATTGCGCCGCGTCTTATCGGGCGAAACTCTCCGGCCCGCTGCTCGACCGCATCGATCTGGTGATCGACGTGCCGCCGGTGCGCGCCGCCGATCTGGCGCTGCCGCCGCCGGCCGAGAACAGCGCCGCCGTGGCCCAAAGAGTCGCCGCCGCCCGCACCCGCCAGCAGCAACGCTTCGCTGCCTTGACAAAGGACGACGCCGCGGCACAACCCTCCTGCAATGCCCAGGCCGACGCCGCCCTGCTCGACGAGATCGCGGCCCCCGACGCCGAAGGCCGCGCTCTGCTCACCCGCGCCGCCGAGCGGCTGGGCCTTTCGGCGCGCGGCTGGCATCGCGTGCTGCGCGTCGCCCGCACCTTGGCCGATCTCGACGACAGCGACGGCGTCTGCCGCCTGCATATCGCCGAAGCGCTGGCTTGGCGCCATCAGGGCGCAAACCAATTGGCCGCGCCCCAGCGCCTGGCGGCGGCAGGCTGAGGCCATGACATCGTGGCAGGTGGATTTCTTCATGGGCGCCACGATCGAAACGCGTACAAAAACGACGCCGTGCCATTGGCCAAGCGCCGGCTCGAACAGCTTTACGGCATCGGCGTGGTTTTAGGCAGGGATTTTGGCGGGCTTCGGCCAGGACGACGGGTAAGCCGACAGTCATCCCGCTCTAGTCGACGTCCGCTTTGGTCCGCATTAGGGACTCAGGTTGGAAGGCGCACGAGGTCCGCTTAGTGCCAGCAATGGACATTCGTCGGGCGGCCAGGTCTTCACAGAAGCCTCGCGGAGCAGTTGGATCTTGCGCGCTGTCGTAAGCTCTTGTCGTGGTTCCTTCATTTTAAGCCGAGCTCTCAAGGCCATGCGCCGATGGCATTAAGTCACCTTGTCGGCGTGCGCCGCAAGGGCCCCCTGGACCGAACTTGCGGGCGATCCAGGGCCCGAAATGCCCTCCACATAATAGGTGACGATTGGCTCCGGCTTGCCCTTAACCTGTATGGCAGGCATCCGACGCAGTCTGAACTGCTCGTCAAGGGCGCTGCGGACCTCTTCCGTGATCAACAGATCCACCTTGTGAACCGACGTCAAACCCTCGACGCGGGAGGCAACGTTGATTGGATCTCCGGTGACGGTAAACTTGTTGAGGGCTGCTCCCGCGCCCATGACGCCGGCCACGACTTCGCCGCCGTGGATACCGATGCCAAACCGCAATTCGGGCAGGGACTTCGCACGCAACTCTTCATTGTAGCGCGCGAGCTCGGCGCGCATTTCCAGGGCCGCGAGCACCGCGTCGCGTTCTTGCCAGGGGTTGCGCTCCAGCGCGCCGAACAGCGCGAGCAGTCCATCGCCCACCAGTTCGTTGATGTGGCCGTGATGGCAGGTGATCACGGCGTTCATGCGCCTGAAATACTCATTCAGGATGTCTACGGCCATCGCCGGATCAAGCCGGTCGCAAAGGGCGGTGAAGCCACGCAGGTCGGCGAACAGCATCGTCGCGGCGCGGCGCTGTGGGGCAAAGATGCCCCGTCCCCCGGTCAGTTGCTCCACGACATCGGCCGGGACGAAGTGTTCGAACTGACGCTGGAGCTGTTCGAGTTTGTCCTGGGAGACCGCGAGCAGCCGCTGCAGCTGCCGGGCCCTGTGGCGCAACACCAGCGCTACTGCGCCAAGCACCGCGACCAGCGCGAGCATCGCCGCCAGCAGCCAGACCACCGCGGGGTCGCTCATTCCAGCAGCATCGCCAGCCGCACTGTGGCGTTGGCCAGCGCGGCGACACCGATCGCCTCGAGGATGGCGGCGTCGCCGATCTCGGTGGCCAGGGTGGCTGTCTGCTGCTGGACCATCGCCGTCTGGTAGTACACGGTATTGCGCACCCAGGGTATCAAGCGTGCATCGCGTTGCGATAGGCGCGGCGACCGTAGTGTCAAGAGCGCGGAATCAATCTCGTCGTCACTGAAACCCTCCGCGACGAGGAGTTTTCGCGCTTCGATCTCGCTGATGCGGCAGCCGAGCGTGCGCGCCACGACCGCGAACATCAGCGCCTTGACTGATCTCGGCAGCACGGCAGAGGCAAACGCGCCATCCAGCGCCGTCCTGAAGATCGTGGCCCCCGGCAGCCCGGCCAGGGTCGCCACGATCGTGCCGAACGGGCCGTCGGAAAGCGTCGCGGCGTCCAGCGTCGGGGGTTGTGCCGGCGGGCGCATCGCCATGACCATTCGCATCACTGGTCCCATCAGGCGCCCGACAAAACCGTTGGCGACGCGCTCGAAGGCGAGCTCCGGAGGGCAAGCGATCAGGATGCCGATCCGGTTGTAGTAACAGCCCAAGGCGATCAGCATCGCCATTTCGCTGACAACGAGCGGCGCGAATCCCGACGCGACCAGCGCCTCGTAGTCCGCCTTCATGGGACGTGGCCGCGAGCGCGCCAGACTGCGGCAGAACGAGATGAACGCGCGCTCCTTGTCGTCGAGTTCGGCGAATGTGGCGTCCTGCTCGATGCGGCGGAGGAAGGATTCCGAGTAGCCGAGAATTTTCATGTATGCCCGGTTGGCGCCGTAGCAATAGCGGCAGGAATTCTCCCGGCATTGCGACAGGCCGGTAGGAGACTATCAACACGCAGACTTCCCGCGCCCACGGGCTGGCGGCCACCCGTCGGTCGACTTCACTCACCTGCCCGACGCGGCGCTTCACTTCTGCTTCCCAGGCGGAATCTGAGACCCGCGGCAGGATCGCTTGCCCCCATTCGATCTCGTCCAAGAGCTGGGCCATCAGAGCCTCCGCAATTTTGACCCGCAACTTTACCGCGGACCGTGGCAGCCTGCACCACAGCGTTATTGGTGCACTCGGACTATGCCTACAAAGGAGATGCCGGGCGCAACGCGTTTCCGCTCGAGCGGAAGCCGCTCCAGGCGATCTGGCGCTCACGAGGTCGCAGCCGATCGCCTTGCCTTCCGGTTCCGGGGCGACGCATTAGCCGACCTTCTTCTCCATCACAAACGCAGTAAACGGGGCCATATTTCCGCTTTGGGTCAGACTAGGAAGTGGCGACGCGGCGCTGTTGAGTCCGCTGCACCTCCGAGACCGGACTGCGCGCGCCCAGATGCGGCGCCGAATATCAGTCCAAACTTTCCGGCCCGCTGCTCGAGCGGCTGGATCTGGTCATCGACGTGCCGCCGGCAAAGCCCGCCGATCTGGCGCTGCCGCCGCCAGCCGAGGACAGCGCCGCCGCGGCGCAGCGCGTCGCCACCGCCCGCAACCGCCAGCGCGAGTGCTTCGCCAGACTCGTGGCCGACAGCGACGCGCCTCTGCCCGCCTGCAACGCGCAGGCCGATGGCACGCTGCTGAACGACATCGCCACACCTGACGCCGAAGGCCGCGCCCTTCTCACCCGCGCCGCCGAGCGGCTGGGCCTTTCTGCGCGCGGCTGGCATCGCGTGCTGCGCGTCGCCCGCACCTTGGCCGATCTCGACGACAGCGATTGCGTGCGGCGCCTGCACATCGCCGAGGCCCTTGCGTGGCGACACTCCGGCATCGCCAACGCACAGCCGCGCGCGCTGGTGGCGGTGGGCTGACAATGGCTTTGTGGCGCGTGGAATTCTTCATCGGCGCCACGGTCGCAGCGCCGGACAGGCACGGCGCCCCGCGGCTGGCCAAGCGGGAACTCGAGCGGCGCTACGGGCTGAGCGTGGTGCAGGCGATCGAGGAACAGGCCAATGCCATCGTGGTGTTTGCGGTGCAGAGGGAGGATGCGCATTGAGGCAACGATAGCTAAGGCGCTAGGCTGCTCCCTTCGGCAGGAGTTAGCCATGACGACACCGTCCACGACCTGTGCATCCAGGCCAAACCGCGCGGCGCGGATCGAGGCTCGACGGGCCGCGCCATATCTGGTGGAATTTCGTGTCTTCCTCGCCTGAGCGCATCGAACAGGCCAGGCGCGACTGGCGGGAAGAACGCTTCGCCAAAGTGCCGGGCGAAACGGAATTCATTCCGCTGCCTCAAGCATGAGCGCCCAGGCGCGCTGGAGGGTCGAATGCGCGCTGTGATCGTTCTTCTGCTGTTGGCTCTGGTGGTCTCGCCCGCCTTGGCGCAGACCGAGGTCGACACCGCCTTGGTGCTGACGGTGGATTCTTCCGGCAGCATCGATGCCGAGGAATTCCGGCTGCAGAAGGAAGGCATCGCCCAGGCCATCACCCATGCCCGCGTGCTCGACGCCGTGCGCTCCGGTCCCCACCGGCGCATCGCCATCGCCTATGCCGAATGGGGCGGGCCGGGTACGGCGCAGACCGTCGTCAACTGGCACATCGTGTCGAGCAAGGAAACGGCGGAGGAATTCGCCGCCGCCGTCATCACCGCTTCACGCTCCTACCAGTCCTACAACGCCATCGGCGATGCCATCGATCACGGCGTCGATCTGCTCAAGACCTGCCCGTGCAAGCCGACGCGACAGGTGATTGATCTTTCGGGCGACAACGCCGACATGCGCTCCAACCGTCCCGCGCCGATGGCGCGCGACGCCGCCGTGGCGCAGCGCATCACCATCAACGCGCTGGCGGTGCTGTCGTCCGGGGGCTCAGGCGGGCATCCCGACCTGGTCGGCTATTACGAGGCCAACGTCATCGGCGGCCGCGGCGCCTTCGTCATCGCCGCCAAGGGCCGCGACGATTTCGTCCGCGCCATGCGCGAGAAGATGATCCTGGAAGTTGCCTGGGATCGGCCGGCCAACCTGCCGCAGGCGGCGCAGGATTGAATCCAGAAGAGGGCAGGAAAACCACAAAGACACAGAGGCACAGAGGCGATATTCCTCTGTGTCTCTATGCCTCTGTGGTTAATTATCGGTGCATCCCTCCCCGCGCAGACGTGATCGCCTGCGACAGGGACGACCCTTGCAACCATGGCGCGACGGGCGCAGTTTCCCGCATCATGGGCAGAACCACAAAAATCGTGCTGGCCGTCTGGGCGCTGGCGCTGATCGGCGCCGGCGGCTGGATCGCGCAGGACGCGCTGCTCAAGCGCGAGCCGGTGATGACGGCCGAGCAGAAGGGGTTTTTCACCACCGACGCCGCTGCCGCGATAGGCGGGCCGTTCCAGCTCACCGACCAGAGCGGGCGCAAGCGCAGCTCCGAGGAGTTCCGCGGCAAGCTGATGCTGATCTATTTCGGCTTCACCTACTGCCCCGATGTCTGCCCGACGGCGCTTACCGTGGTCACCACCGCGCTGGACCAGTTGGGCGAGCAGGCCGATGCGGTAGTGCCGATCCTGATCACGGTCGATCCCGAGCGCGATACGCCAGCGGTGCTGAAAGATTACGTGGCGCAGTTTTCGCCGCGCTATATCGGGCTGACCGGCTCGGAACGCGAGATCGCGCAGGTGGCGAAAGCCTTCCGCGTCTATTATGCCAAGTCGCCCGGCTCGGGCGGCGCGCCCTATCTGATGGACCATACCTCGCTGCTCTACCTGATGGACCAGAACGGCCGGTTCCACACCCATTTCACGCACAATAACCGCGCCGAGGACATTGCAGCGGCGGTGCGGAAGCTTCTGGCCAATCCGCCAAAACAGGCCGCAAACAACTGATTCGGCTCGTTTCTGTCCCCAGGCTTTGGCACGTGACAGGACCATTACCGCTGTTAGAATGCTGCACTGCCGAACTCTCGGCGGTTGGGGACGTTTACGAGCAAGCGCGGTCTCTCGGGGGCTTAAGCGATCGCCGCAAGGATGGATCGCGCCAGTAGTCGAGTATGGAGGACGCGTGGAGAGTTCATTGATGCTGTACCAGTTGCACGCGTGGCAAAAGCAGATGGCTCAGCCGCTGCGCATCGTTTCCGAAGCCTGGCAGAATTTCTACACCAACCCCTTGAACCCGCTGTCCTACACGCGAGCCGGACGGGCGCTGGCCGCCTCGGCGGAAATGTTCGAGCGCATGACGCGCCATTTCGCCAAGCCCGCTTTCAACCTGCCCTTCACCACCATCGACGGCCGCCAGGTCGCGGTGACGGAAGAGATCATGGAGAAGCGCACCTTCTGCCAGCTCAAGCATTTCAAGCGCGACATCGCCCGGCGCGATCCCAAGGTGCTGCTGGTGGCGCCGATGTCGGGGCATTTCGCCACCTTGCTGCGCGGCACGGTGCAGGCATTGCTGCCCGATCACGACGTCTACATCACCGACTGGCGCGATGCGCGCCAGGTGCCGTTGAGCGAAGGCAGCTTCGATCTCGACGACTACATGGAATACATCGTCGACTACATCCATGCGCTGGGACCGGACGTGCATGTCATTGCCGTGTGCCAGCCTTCGGTGCCGGTGATGGGCGCCGCCGCTTTGATGGCCGCCGCCGACGATCCTTTGCAGGCGCGCTCCATCACCCTGATGGGCGGTCCGATCGACACCCGCATCAGCCCCACCACGCCCAACGACTATGCGATGAAGCGCACCCTGACCTGGTTCGAGCGCTCGGTGATCTCGCGCGTGCCGGCCGGCTATCCGGGCTATATGCGCAAGGTCTATCCCGGTTTCGTGCAGCTGGCCGGTTTCATGTCGATGAACCTCGACCGCCATGTCGGCGCCCATATCGGCATGTTCAACCACCTGATCCGCGGCGACGACGATTCGGCCGAAGGCCACCGCCGCTTCTACGACGAATATCTAGCGGTGATGGATCTGACCGCCGAGTTCTATTTGCAGACCATCCAGGTGGTGTTCCAGGAGCATCAATTGCCGCGCGGCGCCTGGACCAGCCGCGGCCGCAAGATCCGCCCGGACCTGATCACCAAGCCGGCGCTGATGACGGTGGAAGGCGAACTCGACGATATTTCCGGCGTCGGCCAGACCAGGGCGGCGCACGATCTGACGCCCGGCATCCCGTCCAATCGCAAGGTCCACTACGAGCAGCCTGGCGTCGGCCATTACGGCATCTTCAATGGCCGCAAATGGCGCGAGCAGATCATGCCCCGCGTGCGCCAGTTTATCCGCGACCACGACCGCGCCAGCGTGGTGCCGCTGCGCGTCATCGCCAGCGACGACAACATCGAGGCCGCCGCGTCCTAATTGGTGTAGACTGCCGCCATGGCGGCCGATCCGTCTTCCATCGACCTCGAACTGTCCGATCGCAGCATCAGCGTCGCCATCCGCCGCGCCCCGCGCGCGCGCCGCTTTTCGCTGCGGCTGAACGGACGCGCCGGCGGGCCCGAGCTGGTGCTGCCCCAACGCGCGCCGCTGAAACTGGCGCTGGAATTCGCCATGGCGCAAACCGCCTGGCTGGAGCGCCATCTCGAACGCATCGTGCCGCCGCAAAAACTGGTGCCCGGCATGCTGCTGCCTTTGGGCGGCATCGATCACCGTATCGAGCATCGCACCGATCTGCGCGGCGTTACGCTCGACGAGGAAGCACGGCTTCTGCTGGTCGGCGGGCGCGAGGAACATGCGCCGCGCCGGCTGCTCGATTTTCTGGCCCGCCGCGCCCGCGCCGCCATCACGCCGCTGGTGCATGACAAGGCGGTCCATATCGGCAGGCGCGTCGCCCATCTCGGCGTGCGCCACAACCGCAGCCGCTGGGGCTCATGCTCTTCCGACGGGCGGTTGTCCTTCACCTGGCATCTGGCGCTGACACCAGATCCGGTGATCGATTATCTCGCCGCCCACGAGGTGGCGCATCTGCGCGAAATGAACCATTCCGCCCGCTTCTGGCAGCTCTGCCGCGAGCTGACCCAGGGCGACATGGAGCAAGCGCGCGCCTGGCTGAAGAACCATGGCGGCCGCACCCTGGCCTTTGGGCTTTGATCCAATTGGGCTTTTCGCCTCGAAATAAGCTGCAATTGCCGGATAGAGACCGGGCGCGCCCTGCCCCATATTCACCAGCATGAGACCCGACCGTCACAGCGATTTCGCTTCCCTGCCGCCGCCTGCGGCCTTCGCCGACGATGCGGCGCGCTGGCAGGCCGTGCGGGCGCGCGATCGCGGCGCCGATGGCGCTTTCGTCTTCGCCGTGCGCACCACCGGCGTGTTCTGCCGCCCATCCTGTTCTTCGCGCGCCGCAAGGCGCAGCAATGTCGAATTCTTCTCCGCCCCGCCGCAGGCGCAGGCAGCCGGCTATCGCGCCTGCAAGCGCTGCCAGCCCGACAAGATGCAATCCGGCCGCAAGCTTCTGGAGCGCGCTTGCAAGCTTTTGACCCAGGAGGAGGATGCTTCCTCGCTGTCCGAGGTGGCGGCGAAGCTGAAACTCTCGCCCTCCGCTTTGACGCGACTGTTCCAGCGCGAGCTCGGCCTCTCGCCGCGCGAATTCCTGGCCCAGGCGAAGCGCGAGCGCTTCCGCGCCGCCTTGCGCAATGGCGAGGACATTGCCGCCGCCACCTTCGGCGCCGGCTACGGCTCTTCCAGCCGCGTCTATGAAGGCGAGCGCGCCGGACTGGGCATGACGCCCGCCACCTATCGCAAGGGCGGCCTTGGTGCGGAGATCGATTTCGCCATCGCAGCCTCACCGTTAGGGAAGCTGCTGGTGGCGGCGACGGAACGCGGCATTTGCGCCGTCTTCATCGGCGACAGCGAGGCGCTGCTGCAGGCAGAGCTGAAGCAGGATTTCCCGGCGGCGAAAATCTCGCGCGACGAAAGCGCGCTGAAGCCGCGCATCGAAGCGGTGCTGGCCCGGCTCGAGGGCCGCAAGCGCACCGCCATCGCCGCAAGCGATCTGCCGCTGGACATCCGCGCCACCGCTTTCCAGTGGCAGGTGTGGAAGGCGCTGACCGAGATCCCCGAAGGCCAGACCCGCACCTATGGCGAGATCGCCGCCGCGCTCGGCCAGCCCAAGGCCGCCCGCGCCGTCGGCCGCGCCTGCGCCACCAACCCGATCTCGATCGTGGTGCCCTGCCATCGCGCCGTCGGCTCTTCCGGTGCGCTCACCGGCTATCGCTGGGGCGTCAAGCGCAAGCAGAAGCTGCTCGAGCGCGAGAAGGCGCGGGCGGGCGGCTAGCCGTTCGACAGTATTCTTCGGAATGTCAGATTGACGCGCGGGCCGCAGCTTCGGGTTTGCTTCTCGATCGCATGCAGCCAATTTTGCTGCGTCGTTCCTTTCATCAGCAACAGAGACCCGCCTTCCAGCGGAATACGCACCGGCTCGTGCCGCTTCTTCTGCCTCGGCTTGAACACGAAAGTTCTCGTGCAGCCGAAACTGAGCGAGGCGATGGTCGGGGCGGGACCCAACTCCTTTTCATCGTCGCTGTGGTAGCCGACGCTGTCGCGTTCGTTGCGATAGTAGTTCAGCAGAACGCTGTTGAACTCTTCGCCGGCCGCCTGCTCGACATCCGACTTCAGCGTTTGCAGCAACGGCGTCCAGGCTTCCGCTTTCATCGTGATGCCGGAATAGGTGTAGTCCCTTCCAGGATCGCCATACCAGGCGGTGAGGCGCGGTTGGGCAAAACTCTTGCCCCATAATATGACCGTCTCGCTGCGCCAGGGGGTTTGCTCGATCAGCCGCTGCAGAACGAAGTCCGCAGGAGCGCTCAGCGGCAAAGCGCGCTGCAGATAGACGTCCGCATCGGGCAACTGGATACGCTCCAGCCCGTGCCGGGGGGCGAGAAGATCGTTCATCGGATCGCGCAGCATGCAGTCGCATGGCGATCCGTTCAATCCCTCACGCTTGGCGGCGGTGGCCGTTGATCCGGTTCGCCGGGATCGAGCGGCCTGCCCGAGGGCGGGTCATGGGGGAACTTGGCGTGCGACCACCAGGTATTCCACGCATCCATCCCGAAATTTCCCGTGACGCTGAGATTGCGCAGCACCGCATCGCGCGCCTGGCGCCGGTCCCAGGCCGATTCCGCCGTCGGCGCCAGCGCCGCGGGCGGCGCGCGGCCCAGCCGTTCGACCTTGGCGCGCTGCAAATGCAGCCTGCTCAGCGTGCCGTAGTAGTTGTCCGAGCTGCGGCAATGCACGGCGAGTTCGGCCGCGGGACGCGCCGGCCGCCGCCATTGCAGGACGCGGATGGCGTAGTAGGCCAGCACGTGGAATTGATGGCCCGCCTCGGCGACGACGCCGAAGCCCCAGCCATCCTGGGTGAAGCCGCCTAGCTTCCACAGCAGCTCCTCGCGCACATAGGGATTGATGGAGCAGCCCTTGTCGGTCGGCCAGGTCAGGGCTTCGCTTTTTTCCAGCAGCAGCGGTTGCGGCTTCTTCAGCGGCTTGCGCTGACTGGCCGGGCGCGGGCGGCGCAGACGGGCGAGCAGTTCGCCGGTCTCGCGCCGGCGCGCGGCGATCCTGGCGCTGCTCGCTCCAAGCGCTTGCAGCGCCGCCACGTCTTCGCCGCCGTCGATGATGGCGCGGGCGCGCTCGAAGACGTCCCGGCGCAGCAGGCCCTGGCGCTCGAGCTGGTCGGCCAGCACCAGCCAGTAATCGAGCGCCTCGATATCGCTGGCGCCCTTGCCATGCGCGGTCCAGATCTCCGCCAGCGCCTCGTCGTCCGACAGCGGCGCGCGCAGCATGCCCTTGATCGTGCCCTTCAGATCGAGCGCGAAATCGCTGCCATAAAGTCCGCCGCCCCACGCCCCCATGCCACTCTCCCCGCGTCCAAAGATAGCCGGCGGCGGAGTAGCAAATGAAAACGGCAAACGGATTAGGACGTCGGTCTTAGCTTCTTCAGCAAGACGTAGAACGCACCGCCACCGCCATGCCGCACATGGGCGGCGCGGAAAGCGACGATGCGGCTGCGATTCTTCTCCGCATTGAGCCAGTGCGGAAACTCGCGCCTGATCGCGCCTTCGGCGATGCGGCCGGTGTCGCGATCGACCTTGGTGCCTTTGCCCGTCACCACCAGCACCAGCCGTTTGCCCTGCGCCTGGGCCTGGACCAGGAAGGCGCTCAAGGCCGGCTCGGCGCGCGCCAAGGTCATGCCGTGCAGATCGAGCGTGGCCTCCACCGCCATCGCCCCGCGGCGCATCTTCTCCGCCGTCGCGCGGTCGGGATGGGCGCGGGTTTCCGGCTTCAGTTCAGGCAACGGCGCGGTCGATTTGCGCGCCAGCGGGCGCGGTGTCGCCACGGCACGCTCCAGCGGCGCGATCTCTTCCACCGCCACGTGTTTGACCGCGACGCGTCCTTTCAGCGGCTTGGCGTCTTTCAGCGCCGCCGCGAACAGCGCCTCGCCCTCGCCTTCGGGCAACGCGCGCTTGCGGCTCATCGCACGTGCCGCAGGAAATCGAGCAGATGCGCGGTGACTTCTGCCGGCCTCTCCTGCTGCGTCCAGTGCCCGCAGCCGTCCAACAGCACCGAGCGAAAAAGTTTCGGCAAGCTTCGCGGCAGCGCTTCCACCGCCCGCCTGGCAGCGGGTGCGGCGATCACCGGATCGCGCGTGCCGCCGACATAGAGCGCCGGCACCTCGACCGGCCGGCCGCGCCAGGGCATCAGCAGTTTCTGGTTGCGGTCGGTGCAGCGATACCAGTTCAACCCGCCACGAAAGCCGGCGCGGGCGAATTCGCCTTCGTAATGGTCGAGATCGGCCGTGGTCAGCCATTGCGGCAATCCCGCCTCGCCGCAATCGCTGCAGGTATCGCGCAGGCCGCCGCCTGGCGGCACGACGGCGACATAGGGTTTGACCGCGTTGGCCTCGCCACCCAGAGACCAGTAGAACATGCGCAAGCTCTTGCGCTCGTCCTCGTGCAGATGCTTCTCCGCCACGCCTTCGGGCCCGAAATAGAGCATGTAATAGCCGTGCACGCCGGCGCGGCGCATCTTCTGCGTCACCGAGACGATGTCGGGCGGCTGGTACGGCACCGACAGGCCGGCCACGGCGCGGAAAATGTCGGGCCGCAGCAGCGCCGACATCCAGGCAACCGGCGCGCCCCAGTCATGGCCGACGATCGCCGCCTGGCTCTCGCCCAGCGCCTCGACCAGCCCTACCATGTCGCCGACGTGATGCAGCAGCGTGTAGTCCTCGGCATCGGCCGGCGCGTCCGAGCCGCCGAAGCCGCGCATGTCAGGCGCCACCACGCGATAGCCGGCAGCGGCCAGCGCCGGGATCTGATGCCGCCATGAATACCAGCTTTCCGGCCAGCCATGGCACAGCAACACCAGCGGCCCGCGGCCTTCGCACGCGACGCGCAGGCGAATGCCATTGGTTTCGATTTCGGAGAAAGAGGGGGTGGCGGGCATGACTGGCGAGAGTCTAACCGGACGCCGCGCAATTGCCACTGCCGCGGTAACGGGCGCTGCGCTGGAGCGAATCGCAAGCGATTCCGTCAAACCCTGATTTGCTCTAGGCTTGGGCGTTCCTCGGAGAAAACCCATGCGTCGCTTCCTTCTCGCCGGCCTCGCCATGCTGCTGCTGGCGTCGGCAGTACAGGCCCAGACATCGTCGCCGCCGGTCGATCTGGTGCGCAGCTTCTACGAGCCCGGGTTCGACGAAGACAGGCTGCCGCTGTCGCCGCGGCTGTCGAAGCTGCTCGAGGCCGCCATCGCCAACAGCAAGAAGCACAACGCGCCGGTCACCGGCCTGGACTTCTCTTGGATCCTGAATGCGCAAGATGCCGAACCGGGCTTCGACAAGACGCTGAAATTCGCCGAGCTCAAGCGCAGCGCCACCGACGCGGCGGTGCGTGTGACGTTCCATAACGGGCGCGAGGAAGAGCTGGTGTACGAGCTCAAACGCAGCGTCAGCAATTGGGTGGTCGACGATATCCGCTATCTGCGCGGCACGCCGGCTAGCCTGGCCAAAATGCTGGAAACCGGCGCGAAAGAAACACCATAGCGGTTCTTCCATACCGCAAGTTGCAATTACTGTTGTTTTAAAGCCGCGGTAATCGCCGAAACACCGCGTTACCCAGTCTCGCCGCATTTGGCATGGAATGGCCAAGATCGCGCCACGTTTGACAGCGAGACAAGTGCGTCCGCCGGCGGCGCCTGCGCTGCTGCTTTTGTGCAACAGCGTTCGGGCATCGAACGGGAACTCGGAACCGCGGCCCCGGCTGCGGACTTAAATGTGCAGCGTTCGCGTCCAAAGGCCCGTCAGTTCGTCGGCCGGTGGGGAGTGGCGCAGTAAGAGCAACTCGGATTTGGAGTCTGATCATGGCAAGGAAACTCACCGCAATTCTCGCCGGCGCCAGTGCAACGGCGCTGCTGATGGGGCTGGCGCTGCCGGCCTCGGCGCAAACGCAACAGCCCGGCTTTTTCGGCTATCTGCAGGGCTGGTACTGGCTCGATTCGGGCAGCGACGATTTCCGCGATGCGCCGGTTTCGGTCAGTCCGGATGATGGCTGGGGCGGCCGCGCGCTGCTCGGCTATCAGCTCGGCAGCGGTTGGGACATCGCCCTTGGCGGCCAGTATTCCGATCTCTCGCGCGGCAAGAAGAAGACCGGCAACTCCTCGCAGGACGCCGACTACTGGGCCGGCGATCTGGAGTTCGGCAATACCTTCATGTGGAACGTGTTCAGCGTCCGCCCCTTCATCGGCGCCCGCTACGCGGAGTTTGACCACAAGGCCAAGGGCTTTGGCCAGACGCAGAAGAACGAGTGGCACGGCATCGGCCCGCGACTGGGCTTCGACAGCTCGGTGCGGCTGGGGGACAGCGGCTTCTCCATCTTCGGCGGCGCCGCCGGCTCCTATTTGTTCGGCAAGATGAAGGAAGACAGCACCTTCACCGGCAAGGACAAGGAGAAGGCCAATGTCTGGCAGATCGACGGCCAGATCGGCGTCGGCTACGAGGTGACGGAAAACTTCACCATCGGCGCCGGCTACCGCGCCGACTATTGGGACGGCGTCGCCGATCGCACCGCGATCAACTCCGATGCCAACTCCTCGGGCGATCGCTTCATGCATGGCCCGTTCCTGCGCGCCTCGTACAATTTCGGCGCACCGCGCCGGGTGATGGCGCGTCCGGTGGCCGCTCCGCCGGCGCCGCCGCCGGCCATGGTGCCGACGGCGAACTACATCGTGTTCTTCGACTTCGACCGGTCGAACATCACGGCCGACGCGCAGCGGGTGATCAACGACGCCGCTACCGCCGCCAAGGCCGGCAACAAGAGCCGCATCCAGCTCACCGGCCATACCGACCGCTCGGGTTCGGACCAGTACAACATGGCGCTGTCGCTGCGCCGTGGCGAGGCGGTGAAGCAGGCGCTGATCCGCCTGGGCATCCCGGCCAATGCCATCGCCATCATCGGCCGCGGCGAAAGCCAGCCGCTGGTGCCGACCGCCGATGGCGTGCGCGAGGCGCAGAACCGGCGCGTCGAGATCGTGCTGCAGTAACCGGCGCCTTGCGCCAAACGAAAGGGCGGTCCTCGGGCCGCCCTTTTTTGTTGGCGCGACATTGGCGTTGCGCATCGCGGCCGGCAAATGCAATGTCGCCGGCATCATGGGCGGAATCATCTGGCTGGCGTCGTATCCCAAATCTGGCAACACCTGGACACGGGTGTTCCTGCACAATTTCATTTGGCAAAAGGACGAAGCCCAGGACATCAATGCCATGGGCAAGCTGACGTCGACCGACAATGCGCCGGAGTGGTATCGCCCCTACATCGACAAACCGCAGAAACAATGGACGCATGCCGACATCGCCGCCGCACGTCCGCTGGCACACAAGCAGATCCACGATACCGCCGACGGCTTCATTTTCCTGAAGACCCATAGCGCGCTGGTCAGCCATCTCGGTGTGCCGCTGATCACCGCCCAGTACACCGCCGCCGCCATTTACGTCGTGCGCAATCCGCTCGACGTGGCCATTTCGTATGCCCATCACCTCGACGCCAGCATCGATGAGGCGATCGAAACGATGGCGGAAGACGGCCGATGGATCGACAGCCATGAAGGCGGGGTCTATCAGATCATGGGGTCGTGGAGCGAGAACGTCGAAACCTGGACGCGCAGCCTGCGCCCGTCCCTGCTGGTGATGCGCTACGAGGACATGCTGGCGAAGCCGACCCAGACTTTCGCACGGCTGGTGCAGTGGCTCAGCCTGCCGCCCGATCCGGTTCGCCTGAAGCGCGCGCTCGATCGCTCTTCCTTCTCGGCGCTGAAACAGCAGGAGCAGGAAAAGGGCTACATCGAGCGGCCCAAGAACGCCCGATCGTTCTTCCGCGAAGGCAAGGCCGGACAGTGGCGCGAAAAATTGTCGCCGGCGCAGGTCGCGCGCCTCGTCGCACGGCATGGGCCGCAGATGGAGCGGTTCGGCTATCTCAAGCCCGCCCGCGCCTTTCTGCGCAGCCGGGGATTTGCAGTGCCGATGCCACAACCCGGAGATCGATTGCAGCGTCGATAGACAGGAGTCGCTTTAGAAGACTGTGCTGTCCGCGATACACCCGCGGCGCATTTTTATGGTGCCAGCGCTGAACTATGGCCGCGCGTGCGCAAATATTTGATATTCCCCGCAGTACTCGCAGACACGCAGGCATGAGGCCTGCATCGCTACTCACAAGGGGAATTTAGTATGCGTTCCAATCTTCGTTCGCTCCTGCTGTGCGGCGTGGCCGCCACTGCCATTGCCGCCGTGGCGCCGGAAGCGGCCCAGGCGCAAATGTACAGTTCCGGCCCAGGCTTCTACTTCTCGCTCGAAGGTCGCTACCTGATGAACGAGGGCGGCAAGGTCCCCAACTACGTCTACGATTACAGCTTCGGCTTGGGGGGCTACAACACGTCCAAGACCAACGCCGAGAACGGCTGGGGCGGCAAGGTCATGCTGGGCTATCGCTTCGGCAACAACTGGGATATCGGCGTCGGCGTCGCCGGCGGCTGGCTCAACGGCAAGGACAAGGCGAGCGGCGTCGAAACCTGTTGCTCCGGCACCAGCGACTTCGACGAGAAGCTGAAGGTCAAGCTCGCCTACCAGACCGTGGATTTCGAAGCGGGCTACAATTTCGCCATGGGCCCGGGCACGAACCTGCGCCTGTTCGGCGGCCTGCGCTTCGCCAACTTCAATCAGAAGGCGACGGGCGAAGGCGCCTCGGCCGACACGCTGAACTACGACTACACCTTCGATGCCAAGCGCAAGACCAAGTACTGGGGCATCGGCCCGCGCATCGGCGCCAACGGCCAGGTTGCGCTCGGCATGGGCGGCTTCCACGTTTTCGGCGGCGTGTCGGGCGCGCTGCTGTTCGGCAAGTTCAACGACAAGCACAATTTCGAGACCAACAACCTGGCGGGCACCGATCCCAACTTCTATTCGTACAACGACAAGAAGAAGTCCAAGATGGTGCCCAACGTCGCGGGCGAAATCGGACTGGGCTACCAGTTCAATGCCGGCAGCGGCTCGACGCTGTCGATCCAGGCGGGCTATGGCGGCGAGGCCTTCTTCGGCGCCGGCTCGAAGGGACACGTGCAGGCCTATTTCAAGGACAGCGATTCCACCGACTACGTCATGCACGGCCCGTTCGTGCGTCTGACAGCAACGTTCGGTCCGGCAGCCATGGCTGCCGTCGCCGCCCCGCCGCCGGCTCCGCCGCCGGCGCCGAAGAAGAACTACCTGGTGTTCTTCGACTTCGACCGCTCCAACATCACGGCCGACGCGCAGCGCGTGATCCAGGAAGCCGCGACTGCCGCCAAGGCGGGCAACGTTGCGCGCGTCCAGCTCACCGGCCATACCGATCGCTCGGGCTCGGACCAGTACAACCTGGCTTTGGGCACGCGTCGCGGCGAGGCCGTGAAGCAGGCCCTGATCCGTCTCGGCATCCCGGCGGCGTCGATCGCGGTGATCAGCCGCGGCGAGAGCCAGCCGCTGGTGCCGACGGCCGATGGCGTGCGCGAGCCGCAGAACCGGCGCGTGGAGATCATGCTCTAGGCCTGAGCTTAGGCATATGAAACCAAAAGGGCGGTCCTCGCGGACCGCCCTTTTTATTTAACCACAGAGACACAGAAGGCAAAGGCAGATCGCAATTCTTCCTCTGTGTCTCTGTGCCTCTGTGGTTGAGCCTCTGCCGACGTTACGCCGCCAGGTGCGAGCCGGCGCTGGCGCGATAGCGCAAGGCCAGGACGTTGTTGGGCTTCAGCGCCAGCCGCTCGTTGCTGAGCGCCCGCACCAGGCAGTGCTTGCTGGCGCGCCGCGCCGCTTCGAGCAAAGTCAGGTCGACGATGTCGCGCTGGGCATTAGAGCCGCCGAAGCGATGGGCGATCGGCCGCACCGAGGTGAGGCCATCGATCGCCGCCTCGTAGGCGCCGCGGCCGAAAGCGTGCAAGGCGCGCGCCAGCGGCAGGCCGACCTCGCTGGTCATGGCGCGGTTGCTGCCCTGGCCGTCTTCGGCCTTGTGCATCGCCAGCAGGATGCGGTCGGCCTCGCGCCAGCGCCCCGCACCGATCATCGCCATCATCGCATGCGCATCGTTGAAGGCGTAGAAGCCGTCCTCGATCACCGGCATCCAGGCATCGGCGATCTCCTGCCAGCGCTCGCCGACATCGACGCCGCGCAAATTCAGCCGCCACAGCATGGCCGAAGCGTCGATCATGTCGAGCGCCACGCTCGATTTGCCGCCGCGGATCTTCTCGTCGTAGAGCTGCAGCACCGAAGGCGTTTCTTCCAGGTCGAGATGGTAGAGCGCCAGGTGCCACCAATTATGCACGGCAAAGGGGCTGTCATCGGCCCAGTGCTGCTGGCGCGCCCGCATCCAGGCGATGCCGTCACGCCGGCGGCCCTGCATCTCCATGACATGCGCCACCGCATGATGCGCCCAGCAGTCGCGCGGTTCGATCTCTATGGCGGCGCGGCCGGTATCCTCGGCATGGGCGAAGTCACTGTTCTCCTCCAGCCCGAAGGCATGCATCGCCAGCACCGAAGGGTAGCCCGGCATGTCGTGCCGCCACTCGGGCAGCACGCGGGCCGGCCGGTCGCGCAGATAGCGCGCATCGCCGCAGAAGAAGTCGAACAGGTGCGCCACCTGCAACGCCAGCACATCGCGGGGGAATTCGTCGAGGATGCGCTGCAGGCGCCCACGGGCCAGATCCCATTTGCCCTCGGCCAAAGCATTGGCCGCGCCGATATGGGCGCTCTCGCGCTCGTTTGGCGTCAGGCTCGCGGCCCTGGCCAGCGCCTGACGCGCCACGGCAACGCCGGCCTTCTCGGTGCCGCAGAGATTGAGATAGGCCTTCAGCACCTGTGCCATCACGAAATCGGCCCGTTCGCCGAGCGCCAGCTCGACGGCAGCGAGCGGATCGCCGGCGCTGCACTGGAAACGCCACAGCGCGGTCTCGTAATGCGCTGCCGAAACAGTGTCGCAGCCGCTCATCATCAGGCCGCGTGCGTCTTTTCTGTTCGTCATTTTACCCTCCATCGCCTCGGCGCCGATGCCATTGCAGGCGCCTTCGAAGAGCTATGTAGGCCCAGGGCAAGGGAGCGGCTGTGAGGGTCTTCACACGCTGGCATGCAGGATTGTGAAGGGGATCACAAGACGAGAAATCCCTGCCCCCCAAGCCGTCATCCCCGCGAAAGCGGAGATCTTTCTCAAGCAAAGATTTGGGCGTTGATGGAGGTGCTCGCCTCCTCGACTGAGGCTCATCCGCCTGAGATCCCCGCTTGCGCGGGGATGACGGAATAGGGAAGCCGCCCTACTCCCGCGCGGGCTCGGCGGCGCGCTTCAGGCTGCTCATGTCGCGCACCACGACCTTGCCCTTGTCGAGCTTCAGCACGTTCTTGTCGGCCCAGGCGTGCAGCTGCTTGTTCACCGCCTCGCGGGTAACGCCCAGCATCTGGGCCAGCTCGCTTTGCGACAGTTTCAGCCCGATCAATATGCCGCCCTTGGTCTGCTCGCCATGCGCGATCGCCAGCTCGTGCAGTTTGCGCGCCAGCCGGCCGCGCAAATCCAGGAAGGCGAAATCGGAAATCGTGTCGGTGTTGTTGCGCATGCGCTCGCACAACAGCTCGATCAGGTGCTGGGCAAGATTGCTGTCGCTCCGCAGCACCTCGAGAAACGGCGCCCGGCCCAGCACCAGCAGCGCGCAATCGGCCGCCGCCGTGGCCGAGGTGGTGCGCGACAGCCCGTCAAGCAGCGCGATCTCGCCAAAGACGTCGCCGGTTTCCATCATGGCCAGGGTCAGTTCCTTGCCGGCCGCCCCGCCGATCCAGATCCGCACCAGCCCATTGGCCACGGCATAAAGCGCGTTGCCATCGTCGCCCTGGCTGAACAGATGCTGGCCGCGTTCGAGCGTGCGCACCTGCGCCACCCCGGCCAGCCGGTCCACCGCGCCCTCGTCGACATCGCGGAAAATGAAACTGCCGCGCAGCAATTTGCGCCGTTCCTCGGGTCCCAGATTGACCTGTTCGGACACGATCGATCTCCACCCCGTCTGCCTTGTGACGGGCATCACAGCCCGCGCCAACCGCTCAAGCTACACGCTGTCCCCCGTCTTGCCCATAAGGGGGCGGATCGACAGCAAAGACCGACCGGCGCATCATGGCGGCGGCCTGGTCAGAAGCGACAGGAGTTTCGCAAATGAACGCGCAGTCCCAGCCTTCCAACAGGCGAAATTCGAGCCGGCGCCGATCATGGCTGCTGGCCTCGACCTTGCTGGGCATGGCGCTGGTTCTGCTGCCGGTGGTTGCCCAGGCGCAAACCCAGGGACCGCGCAGCTGCGGCATCGCCGTGCTGCAAGGTCCCGCCACGGTCGAGCGCAACGGCCAGAGCCTGAATGCCGCCGCCGGCGCAGTGCTGACCACCAACGACAAGCTCGTCACCGGACCGCAGGCGCGAGTGGAAATCCGCTGCAATGACGGCATCCGCCTCAATGTCGGCGCCGACACGACGCTCGAGCTGTCGACTTTGGTCGCTGGCGGAGCGGCACGGCAGAACGTGGTGCTGCGGCTGCTGAACGGCATCGTGCGCGTGGCCCTGCCGGCGCTGCGCTCGTGGCGGCGCTTTGAAGTGCAGACGCCGTCGGCCGTCGCTTCGGTGCGCGCCACCGACTGGATCGTGCAGGCCGAGAAGAGCGGCGCTACCGCGGTGTTCGTGGTCGAGGGACAGGTGCTGGCGTCCAACCGGGCCGGCAGCGAAGGCGCCTTCCTGCAGGCGGGCGAAGGCATCGATTTCCGCGCCGATGGCGGCATGGCGGCGACCATCCGCTGGGGCGAAGCGCGGGTGAAGCGCACCATGGACGCGGTGATGCCGCGCTAAAGCGCCGTCGTCATGACAGCCTCGCCCACATCGGACCGCACCAGCGCGCTCAGCCGCTTCGTCAGCGCCCGCGCCGGCAGTGCCCGCCCCAGCCCGTTCTGGCTGCTGGCGATCGCAGCACTGGCAGCGCTGCTGATCTTCCTGCGCCTGGGCGGCGGCGGGCCGTTCGCCGCCGCCGAAGGCGTGACGCTCGACCTGCGCTTTCAAGTCCGCGGCGCCCTGCCGGCGCCGCGCGAGATCGTCATCCTCGCCATCGACGATCGCAGCATCGCCAATTTGCGCCGCTTCCCGCCGCCGCGCGCCGCCCTTGCGGTCATGGTCAATCGCCTGCATGAGGCGGGGGCCAAGGTCATCGCTTTCGATCTGCTGCTGGCCGATGTCGAGCAGCCCAGCGACGGGCTGCGCCTGTCGCCGGGCGATCAGGCGCTGGTCGAGGCCGCGCAGCGCGCCGGTACCGTGGTGATGGCGGCGGCCGGCATGTTCCGCGTCGCGGGCCAGCCGCTGCCCGAGGCGATCGATGCCGCCGCCCGCGCCGCCATTCCGGCCGAGCGCATCATCGGCGAGCGCGCCATTGTGACGAAGCAGTTGCCCGATGCGCCCGATTTCCTGTCGCCCTTTGCCGCGCTCTCCACCGTGTCGAGCCTTGGCCACGTCAACGTGCCGGTGGCGATCGGCGGCGCGCTGCGGCATTTGCCTCTGCTGATGCGGGTCAACGGCCATCTGGTGCCGGGCTTCCCGCTGGTGGTGGCGCAGCGCCA
>JAQSWP010000035.1 GCA_029266575.1 Alphaproteobacteria bacterium
CGCATTTGATTCCATCGAAACCTGATTTGCTTTACTCCCGTGCCGCCTTGCTGGCCTTTTCGAGCAGGTCGAGCAGGCCTTCGGCGGCGGCAACGGTGATCTCGCGTGCGATCGGTCCCCATTCGCCGTTCAGCGAGCCGGAGGGGATGACGTTGGACTGCTCGATCTCGCCCACCTGATTGTTCTTCGAATCCAGCACCGCCCAGGTGATGGTGATCACCTCGCGGCCGTTGTTGAACGGCTTCATTTCCACCTTGCCGCGCACCGTGAGGCTGTTGGGTTCGGGCTTGGCGACAATGGCGAAGTTGCGCCGCCCCAGTGCCCGCTTCATGCCGGCGGTCAAACTATCGGGCCCATCGCCCGGTGCGCCGGTGACGCGCGGCACCACGATGCGCAGCACCACAGGTTTTGCCGGCGTTGCCGCGGCCTGTTGGGTTGTCGCGGGCGGTGCGCCCGCAGCCGGCGGAGCCGGTTTGGCGCCGGGTTTTTCTCCCGGCCGCGCGCCATTGGCCGGCGTCTCGGCAGCAGATTGCGGGGCCGCGGCGACCGCGCGCACCGGGCCTGGCTGGCCGGTATGCAGGCCGACCATGGACGCAACCGGCTTGGCGTTGGTGTTCGCAATGCGCGAGATCAGCCGGTCGTTGCCCTCGATCCAGTCTTCCACTCGCCCGCGCGTGATTTGATCCTGTTGGGCAATGCGCAGGCCTTTGGGATCGAGCAGGAACCAGCTGATCTTTATTTCAAGCTCGTTCGGCACTTCGCGCACATTGGCGATGCCGGCCAAAGTGTAGCTCGGCCCCTGCGGATCGATATCGGCCGCCACGCCCTCGTTACGCAGCGCCACCGCCATCGCCGCCGCCAGCCGCTCGCCGCCTTCGGCCGGCAAATTGGCCACCGGCTGCACCGCCACCGCCACTTTATCGCGCAGGATCGCCGCCGCTTCCGGCGACACCGGCCGCACCACGGGCATGGCTTTGGCCTCGGGCTGGAACGGGCGGGGTAGGTCGCCACAACCGGCAAGCATGGCCAACAGCATCACGGCCATTGGCAAACGCAGGAACTTACATAACCACACAGGTCACCAGCAGGCCGAGAAAACAGAAGAAGATCAGCATCACGGTGTAAGGCATCTACGCCTCCAGCGCGATGGCCGACAGCAGGCGGCCATAGTCGCGCTCGCCACGCAAGGTGGTGCGCCGGTAGCTGAAGAAATCGGATTCCTCGGCTTGCGTGTCGCGGCCGCTGACGGCGACTTCCTTCAGGCCCAGCCGGCCGATGCGATGGGCGAGATAGACCGGCAGATCGAACTGCTTCTTGCCGGCGCGTTTGCCGGGCGCGAAGAAGCGGGCATTGGCCTCGTCCTGTTGCAGGAACGGCGCCTGGAATTCGTCGCTGACTTCATACGAGGCTTGCGCGATGCAGGGGCCGATCGCGGCGACGATGTTCTTGCGCTGCGCCCCCAGTTTTTCCATCGCCGCGACCGCGCTGTCGACGACGCCGGCATGCGCGCCGCGCCAGCCGGCATGGGCGGCGCCAACGACCTTTGCGACCGGATCGGCCAGCAGCACCGGCGCGCAATCGGCCGCCAGCACGCCCAGCATGATGCCCGGCTTATCCGTCACCAGCGCATCGGCGCGCGGCGAATGCTCCACCGTCCAGGGCTGGCTCACCGTCACCGCTTCGGACGAATGGATCTGATAGACCGTCACCAGCCGCTCGGCCGGCAGATCGAAGCTGTGCGCGGCGCGGGCGCGGTTCTCGCCGACCTTGGCGCGATCGTCACCCGATCCTAGCCCGCAATTGAGCGAGGCGAAAATGCCGTCACTGACGCCGCCCTCGCGGGTAAAGAAGCCATGCCTAATGCCCTTGAGAGAGGCGAGCGGCTTGAGCGTGATCACGTCATTCCTCGATGGCAGCGAATCCGGCTGGCGCGGGCGATTGGAGGTCGGTCAGCGCCAGAACCTTGAACAAGGTGCCCATTTGCCTGGGCGCGATCAAGCGTTGCACGCCGCCCTCCAGCACCGCCGCCTGCGTCGCATCGGCGCGCTGCGTCAGCGCCGCCAGGCGCTGGTGGATGCCGAGCGCCTGCAGGAATTCGCCTTGCGTCGTGGGACCATAGCTCATGGCGCGGGCCGACTGTGCACTCTGCGCCAGCGCGGCGAAATCGACATGCGCCGAAAGATCGGCTTCGCCCGGTGCAGCCAGCGGATCGGCGACCTTGTGTTGCGCCACCGCCTGCAGCGAATCGCCCAGCCGCGGGCTGGCATAACCATAATCGACGATCAGCGCCGCGCCGCGCCTGCGGGCGATCCGCTCGCCGATATCGCGCGCCAGCGCCCGCGCCGGCAGCGAGATCTCGGCAATGGCGCCGGCATTGGCCTGCAACGTCAGCGACAGCAGGGCGGACAGCGGTGAGGGGCCTGGCGCCAGCGCAAAGCGCAGCGTCTCGCCCTGCAGGCTCACCAGCCGCTCGCGCCAGTCCTGTGTCGTGCGCTGCAGCTGGCGGATCGGCAGGGCATCGAAGAACTCGTTGGCCACCAGCAGCAGCGGTGCATCTTCTGGCAGGCTGGCGAAACCGTCATGCCAGTGCGGCGCAACGTATTTGCCGATGGCCTCGCGCTGCATCTGCTTGAGCGTTTCGTTGATCTCGACCAGGTGCAGGTCAATAGCGGCGTGGAAGCCGGCAATGCTGCGCGTGGCGCGCAAGGCATCCGCCATCAAAGTGCCGCGGCCCGGTCCGAGTTCGACCAGCAGCACCTTCTCGGGCGAGCCCAGCGCCTGCCAGCGTTCCGCCAGCCAGGCGCCGATCAATTCGCCGAACACTTGGCTGATCTCGGGCGCGGTGATGAAATCGCCCTGCGTGCCCAGCGGATCGCGATGGCGGTAGTAGCCATGGCGCGGATTGGCCAGCGCCTCGCTCATGTAGTCGGCCACCGTCATCGGCCCGCTGAGAGCGAGCCGCGTCTTGAGCCGCTGCCGCAGGCTCTCCGCCATGGTTCAGGCCGGCAGAGGCGGCTTGCGCAGCGCGCGCCAGATCAGGAACAGGCCAAACAGCAGCGGCGGCAGCGACAGCAGCTGTCCCATGGTGACGCTGTTGCCGATGATGAACCCCAGATGCCCGTCGGGCTCGCGGAAGAGTTCGCCGATCAGGCGCGCCACCGCATAGCCTGCCAGGAACAAGCCGGAAATCACGCCGGGATAGCGCCGCGCCCCGAAGAAGCGCGCGGCAATTACCAGCACGGCGAACAGCAGCGCGCCTTCCAGCAGCGCCTGATAGAGCTGGCTGGGATGGCGCGCGATCTGCAATTTGTCGTGCGGAAACACCATCGCCCATGGCACGTCGGAAGCGCGGCCCCAGAGTTCGCCATTGATGAAATTGGCGATGCGGCCGAAGAACAGGCCGGGCGGCGTGGCGAACGCGATGATGTCGGCAAAGGCGAAGAGATTGAGCTTGTGCCGGTAGGCGAAGGCGATGATGGCGGCGATGCTGCCCAGCAAGCCGCCATGGAACGACATGCCGCCATGCCAGACGGCGAAAATCTCCAGCGGGTTGGCGAGAAAATCGAGCGGCTTGTAGAACAGCACGTAGCCCATGCGTCCGCCCAGCACGACGCCGACCGCCGCCCAGAGCAGGAAGTCGTCGATCTTCTCCGGCGTCACGATGCGCGGCGGCCGCTTCGCCAGGTATTTGGCGATCTGCCAGCCCAGCAACAGCCCCGCGATATAGGACAGCGCGTACCAGCGGATCGCCACCGGCCCGATCTCGATCAGGTTGGGTCCGATATCGGGAAACGGGATGGCGAGGATGGTGGCGAGAGAGGTCACTGGCGGTCCTGCCGGGAGAGATGATCGCGCACGTAGCGTCCGATGCCGTCTTCCAGCGCGGTGAAGGACTGCTGGTAGCCGGCGGCGCGCAGGCGCTGCATTTCGGCGCGGGTGTAATACTGGTATTTGCCGCGCAGGGAAAGCGGCATGTCGATGAACTCGATCTCCGGCTCGCGCCCCACGGCGGCGAAAGTGGCGCGCGCCACGTCGACGAAGCTGCGCGGCTTGCCGGTGCCGACATTGAACAGCCCGCTGACCTTGGGGCTGTGCATCAGCCACAGCATGATGTCGACGCAATCGCCGACCCAGATGAAATCGCGCAGCTGCCCGCCATCTTCGTAATCGAGCCGCTCGGAGCGGAACAGCCGCGCCTTGCCGGTGGCGGCGATCTGCTCGTAGAGCTTGCACATGATCGAGCGCATCTCGCCCTTATGCGCTTCATAAGGTCCATAGACGTTGAAGAACTTCAGCGCTGCCCAATGCGGTGGCGCTTTTACGCCGGCATCGAGTCGACGGCGGATCTCGCGATCGGTTTCGTGCTTGCTCTTGCCGTAGAGATTGAGCGGCTGCAGCCGGTCAAGGGCGGCCAGCGTGAACTCGTCGTCGAATCCGGCGCTGCCATCGCCATAGGTGGCAGCGGAGGAGGCGTAGATCAGTGGCACGTTGCGATCGGCGCACCATTCCCACAGCGTCAATGTGGCATCGACATTGTCGCGCTGCAGGCGCTGCCAGTTCTGCTCGGTGGTCGAGGAGATAGCGCCGAGATGGCAGATGGCGGCCAGCTCATCGCCATGGCGCGCCAGGTAGTCGGGCAGTTCCTCGGGCGACAGCAGGGCGGCGAGGGCGCCGGTGTCGATATTGTCCTGCTTCTCGGGATGGTCGAGCCGGTCGCACACCGCGACCTTGCGGTTCTGCGCGATCAGCGCCCGCACCAGATTGGCGCCGATGAAGCCGGCACCGCCCGTCACCAGAATCGTTTCCACCATGCCCGGTGCAGCATAGCCGCTGGCGGGCGGCGATGCTAAACATAGGACGGCGCTTTAAGGCGTGGAGGTTGGCTTATGCAGACACGCAATCCCCTGCTCGACGATCTGGCCAGGCTTATGAGCGGCGCGCTGGGCGCCGCCGGCGGCGTGCGCGAGGAGATGGAGGCGCGCCTGCGCGAGCGGTTGCAGCGCGTGCTTTCCGGCATGGACCTGCCGACGCGCGAGGAATTCGAGGCGGTGAAGGAGCTGGCCTCGCGCGCGCGTGCCGGCCAGGAGCAGCTGGACGCAAGAGTCGCCGCGCTGCAAGCGGCGGTGGCGCAGAAGATCGACACGCCGCCGCCCTCGGATCGGCCGATCGAATTTGCCTCCGATGCGGGGCGCGAAATTTTCAAGGACGAGTAAGTCTTTGAGCCGACTCCGTTTTGCAGGTTTTCCCCTGTTATTTTATTTCTCCCCAGCTTTGCAGGGGACCGACTCTTGCGCCCCGAGTCCGACTCTGGCAGGCTAACTTTAGTAGGCCGGATGTCAGAAATAACAATATATCGCGATTTCTGAGGGGGTTCGGTCTCGACTTTCACCTGCCATCTGCAGGCCCTGAAAAGGCCGGCCGGTGGCAGTCTGATTCAGCGGGGATGAGCTCATGGGGGCAACGCTGCAGGACGCCGAGGAGGATTTCCTCGTCAACCCGCTCGACCTTATCGAACAGATCGTCCTGGCGCATGACTGGCCGTTCGACCGCACCAGCGAACGCGAAATCGCCGCCGAAGTTTCGGGCCGCTGGTGCGACTACCGGCTTTATTTCTCCTGGCGCGAGGACGTGCAGGCGCTGCACTTCACCTGCGCCTTCGACGTGCGCGTGCCGGCGGAGAAATCCAAGGAAGTCCATTCGCTGCTGGCGATGATCAACGAGAAACTGTGGCTGGGCCATTTCGATCTGTGGACCGAGGAAGGCCTGCCGCTGTTCCGCCATGCGCTGCTGCTGCGCGGCACCTCGGGTCTGGCCGTCGAGCAGATGGAAGACCTGGTCGATATCGCCATCACCGAGAGCGAGCGCTTCTATCCCGCCTTCCAGTACGTAGTGTGGGGCGGCAAGTCGCCGCAGGAGGCGATGGCGTCCTCGATTCTCGAAACCGTGGGCGAGGCATAGCGCCATGGCGACGGGCAAGATCCTGCTTGTCGGCTGCGGCAAGATGGGTCGCGCCATGCTTGAGGGCTGGCTCGAACAGGGGTTGAAGCCCGCCGACCTCTATGTTGCCGAACCGCACCCCTCCGATCTGCCGGTGCCGGTGCGCCAGCGGGTGATTTCCGATTCCACCAAGCTGCCGCGCGATTTCCGCCCCGATATCGTGGTGCTGGCGGTCAAGCCGCAATCGATGGATGGCGTGCTGCCGGGCTTGCGCAGCTTCGCCGACGCTAACGCCGCCTTCCTCTCGATCGCCGCCGGCAAGACCCTGACCTATTTCGCCAAGCATCTCGGCCCGCTGGCTCGCGTCGTGCGCTCGATGCCCAACACGCCTGCGTCGGTGCGACAGGGCATCACCGTCGCCGTCGCCGGCCCCAGCGTCGATCCGGTGCAGCGCCAGCGCAGCGATTCGCTGCTGAAGGCGGTGGGCGAGGTGATCTGGGTCGACGACGAGAGCCTGCTCGATCCTGTCACCGCCGTTTCCGGCAGCGGTCCGGCCTATGTCTTCCTGCTGGTCGAAGCCATGGCGGCGGCCGGCATCAAGGCTGGCCTGCCGGCCGACATGGCGATGCGCTTGGCGCGCGCGACAGTCGCCGGCTCGGGCGAATTGCTGCGGCGCTCGACCGAACCCGCCGCGCAATTGCGTCAGAACGTCACCAGCCCGGGCGGCACCACCGCCGAGGCGCTGAAAGTGCTGATGGCGGACGACGGCGTGCAGCAGATTTTCGACAAGGCCATCGCCGCCGCGACCCGCCGCTCGCGCGAATTGGCGGGCTAGCGGAGAGGCCGCTTCCGGCGGAGAATGTGCCGGAGGTCGGAATGGATACCGAGCAGAACCACATCATTGAAGCCATACGGCAGGCGCTGGAAGAAGGCGGCTGGCGGGGGCTGAAGCGCGAAGAATTGCAGGCGAAGAGCGGCGTGGACAGCGCCGCAATCCAGCGCCTGGCGCCGACGCCGCTCGCGGCGCTGCGGCTGGTGCTGCAGCACATCGACGATATGGTGACCCGTGATGGTCCCGCGGACGCCGCCGATTCGCCGCGCGACCGGCTGTTCGAGATCATGATGCGCCGCTACGACGCGCTGCTGCCGTGGCGGGATGCCTTGCGCGGCTTCTCGCGCTCGCTGCCCCCCGATCCCTTTTCCGCCATCGGTTTCGCGGTGGCGGTCGAGCGTTCCATGGGTGCCATGCTGGAGGCAGCTGGCATCTCGGCCACAGGGCTGGCGGGCGGTTTGCGCCTGCGCGGCCTGGGCCTGATCCATGCCGACGTACTGCGCCAGTTTCTTTCTGACAAAACCACCGATCTCGCCGCCACCATGAAGGCACTGGATCAGCGGCTGAAACAGGCTGAAGGGTTTGCTCGACTGCTTGAACGTTTCGACCCGTTACATCGCACTGCGGCAAAAGCAGACGGCACCTCTATGCAACAGAATAGGGCAGACAGGCCAGACTGAAATACCGTAAATATCATTTAAGACGTTCTAATTACTGGGATAAGTCTATTTTTGTGCACTGCAAGAAAGAGGCTTGACCTTGCCTCTCCCTGCCCCTATCTTTCTCTTGCTGCACCGCAACATGAACGCGGTTTAAGCAGAAGCCTTAGAAACCGTAGAGACCCCGCAGGAGCGAGACATGGCCTATTCGGCGCAAGACACGTTTGCCGCGTTCAATCCGTTCAAGGATCTGGACGTCACCAAGATCATGAGCGACATGAAATTCCCCGTCGTCGGTTTCGAGACCGTCGTCGAGACCCAGCGCAAGAACATCGAAGCGTTCACCGCTGCCAACCAGACTGCCTTCGAAGGCATGCAGGCGCTGTTCCAGCGCCAGGCTGAAGTCGTGCGCAACTCGGTCGAAGAGATGACCAAGGCCACGACCGACCTGTGGTCGGCCGCGTCGCCGGAAGAGAAGGCCGCCAAGCAGGCCGATCTGGTCAAGAAGAGCTACGAAGGCGCCATCGCCAATCTGCGCGAGGCGATCGACATGCTGGCCAAGAGCAACGGCCAGGCCGCCGACCTGATCAACAAGCGCGTCGGCGAGAGCATCGACGAGCTGAAGATCGCCGTCGCCAAGAAGTAATTGGACGCACCTTAAGGGTGCTTCCGGTGGAGACGGACGGCGGCTGCTTCGGCAGCCGCCGTTTTCGTTTGCACAGGACCTTTGCTATAGCTCGGCCAGTCACAAGGGGATTGGCATGAGCGCGCCTGCAAACACCATCAGCGAAAAAATCGGCTTCGACGATTTCCTGCGCGTCGATATCCGCGTCGGCACCATTGTCGAGGCCGCCCCTCTGGACGGCGCGCGCAAGCCGGCGTTGCGCCTGCGCATCGATTTCGGCCCCGGCCTTGGCGAGAAGAAATCCTCGGCCCAGATCACCCGCCATTACCGGCCGGAAGAGTTGATCGGCCGGCAGGTTGCCGCGGTGGTGAATTTCCCGCCGCGCCAGATCGGCAAATTCATGTCCGAAGTTCTGACCTTGGGCTTCCCCGACGCCGACGGCGAAGTGGTGCTGCTGCAGCCTGAACGCACAGTGCCCAACGGCGGCAGGCTGTTTTAGGGTTTCCTGAATTTCCTGCGCGCTTCGACCGCCGCCTCGAACTTGCCCGTCAGTTGGCTCTGATCGGCGTCGGCGAAGGAGCTGGCGCGATGCAGCGCGCTCGCGGTAGCGTTGATCGCCTCCTTCACCAGCCGCACCGTCACGGCCGGCGCCTGATCCAGCACGCAGTGCGCCATCTCCAGCGCCTTGTCCACCGTCTGGCCGTCTTCGGCGACGGCATCGACCAGGCCCCAGTCAAGTGCCTGCTGCGCGCCCATCTTCTCCTGCATCAAGGTAATGCGCTTGGCCTTGGCGGGTCCGACCAGCGTCACCAGCCGGGGCAGTGCGCCCCATTGCAGATTCAAGCCGATCTTGGTTTCCGGCACGTAGAGATAGGCGCCGCGTCCCAGTACGCGCCAGTCGCAGGCAAGCGCGATGGCGACGCCGGCGCCGACCGACAGGCGCTCCATGGCGCAGATGGTCAGTTGCGGCATCTCCTCCCAGGCGTGGCACAGCCGCACGCCGCCGTAGAACGTGTGCCGGCGCTCGAGATCGCTGAGAGCCTCGATGTTCCAGGTTTCCGGATCGCGCAAATCGGCGCCAGCCGAGAAGCCGTTGCTGGCGCCGGTCAGCACCACGGCATGCGTCTGCAGATCGTCGTGGAAGGAGCGTGCGACAGCAGTCAGCTCCCGCACCAGCTTCTGATTGAAGGCGTTGAGGTTCTCGCGACGATCGAAACGCACGATGGCGACGGGGCCGTGCTTTTCGACGGCAACATAATCGAGTTTCATACTGTCCTCCCGGTTGGAAGACAGTGTAGAGGGCCGGCCGTGCCTGCCGCTACACCGGCAGCCGCAGCCGCGCGCGCAGGCCTTTCATCGGCGATTGCAGCAGCACCAGATCGCCGCCATGGCCGCGGACGATGTCGCGCGCGATGGTCAGGCCCAGCCCGACGCCGCCGGTCAAAGGATTGCGCGACTGCTCCAGCCGCACGAAGGGTCGGAAGACGTCCTCGCGCTGCTCCGGCGGGATGCCTGGCCCGTCGTCGTCGACGATGATTTCGATCCAGCGTTTGCGTCTGACGGCGGAAATGGCGATGGTCTTGCCATAGCGCTGCGCATTGGCCACCAGATTGGCCAGGCAGCGCTTCATCGCCAAGGGGCGGGCGATCGCCTTCATGTTCCCTTCCAGCCGGGTCGAGATGGCGCCGCCGGCGCGGCGCGCGTCGGCCGCCACTTCCTCTACCAGAGCGCCGATGTCGAGCGGCGCCTGCTCCTCATCGCCATCGCCGCGCGCGAAGGCGAGGTAGCCTTCGATCATGCGCTCCATGTCGGCGATGTCGCCTTTGAGCGCGGCGGTGTCGGGACTGTCGCCCATCATCGCCAGGCCCAGCCGCATGCGGGTGAGCGGCGTGCGCAGATCGTGCGAGACGCCGGCCAGCATTTCGGTGCGCTGCTGCACCTGGCGGCGCAGGCGCTCGCGCATGGTGAGGAAGGCGCGCGCGGCTTGTTGGGTTTCCAGCACGCCCTCGGGTTGGAAGTCGGGCACTTCGCGGCCTTTGCCAAGATTGTCGGCGATCACGGCGAGACGCCGGATCGGCTCGATGGTGCGATGCATGAAGAGCAGCGCGATGCCAAGCAGGATCAGCGTGGTGCCGACCATCGCCAGGATGAAGGTGTAGCTGGTGTTGGTGTAAAGCCTGGAGAGCGGCGAGACCACTTGCAGTACGCCGTCGGCGAGCTGAATGCGGATCAGCACGTCGTCTTCGTTGTTGATGTCGAAGTAGAACGGCCGGGTATTGTAGCGCTCCAGCGCCCGCTTGATGGTCGGCTCGACGAAGGAGAACGGATCGGTGTCGGTCTGCCGTTGCAGCACCGCATTGGGTTCGAAGGTGACGGTTAGCCGCAAATCGTCCTTGGCGCGCTGCTGGATCCAGCGGAAATTCTGGTCGCCGGGATTGTCGGCCCGCCAGGCGATGATGAAATTGACGTCGTTGACCAGGGCCCGCGCCAGCCGTCCGGCGACGTTGTTCCAGTGGATTTCGTAGAACACCGCCGTGACGATGAGTTGCGCCAGCACCACCGGCGCGATGACGATGATCACCACCCGCGCCAGCAAGGTCTTGGGCTGCAGCTTGCGCAACTTGCGCCGCAACAGCGCGCCGCGGCTTTCATCCTCGCGCCGGCCCAGGCGGCGGTCGAGCCAGGCGAGAATCCCGCCCGGGGAACGGTCAAGCGGCTGCGCAGTCATGGCGCTTCCTTGCGCCCGCTGCGGGCATATTGCAAGGCGCCCGTCATTCCGTTGCCAGACGGTAGCCACGCCCGCGCGCGGTCTGCAGATAGCGGGGGAATTTGGGATCGGGTTCGATTTTGCGGCGCAGCCGCGTGACCTGCACGTCGATGGTGCGGGCGTTGTTGCCCGGTCCCGTCAGCCGCGCCAGATCCTCGCGCGACAGCGTGGCGCCCGGATTGCGGGCCAGTGCCGCCAGCAGCCCGCGTTCGGCATCCGTCAGCTTGATGCGTTCCTCGCCGCGCTTCAACTCGCCGCGCACCAGATCGAAGCGGAAGGGACCGAAGGAGATTTCCTCTGCCACCGCCGGCGGCGCCTGCGGCATCTCGTTGACGCGGCGCAGTATGGAGTTGATGCGCAGCAGCAGCTCGCGCGGTTCGAACGGCTTGGTCAGGTAGTCGTCGGCGCCGGTCTCCAGCCCGGCGATGCGATCGGCGCTTTCGCCCATGGCGGTCAGCATCAGGATCGGCACGCGCCGCTCCTTGCGCAGCGAGTGCGCCAGCTCCAGCCCGCTCTCGCCCGGCATCATCAGGTCCAGCACCATGAGGTCGAAATCGAACGCGGCCAGGGTTTTGCGCGCTTCGGCGGCATCGGCGGCGGCGGAGACGCGGAAGCCGTTATCGGCGAGATATTTGCGCAGCAGATCGCGCAGGCGGTTGTCGTCGTCGACGACCAGGATATGCGGCCCGTCCACCACGTCCTGGGCCTGCCCGTCAGCTTTCGCGGACCAGTTCGCGTTCGACCACGCGCCGGTTCTCTTCGTCCAGTATGCCCAGCAGCACCTTGCGGAAGCCTTCGACGGCAATGGCGCCGGCTTCGCGATAGGCGCGCGCCACGCGACGGGCCTGCGCTGCCGTCAGATCGCGCTCCAGCGCCATGCCCTTGTCGGTCAGTTTCAGCAGGCGCTGGCGGCGATCCTCGGCGCCAGTGGTCTGGTCGATATATCCTTTATCGATCAACTCGCGCAGGACGCGCGACAGCGACTGCTTGGTGATGCGCAGGATTTTCAGCAGGCCGGAGACGGTGATGTCGGGATAGCGACCGACGAAATAAACGACGCGATGATGGGCGCGGCCGAATTCCAGTTCGGCCAGAATCGAATCGGCCTCGCCGGTAAAATCGCGATAGGCATAGAACAGCAGCTCAATCCCCTGGCGCAGCTCTTCTTCCCGCAGAAACAGCGGGTTGGCCTGGTGGCGCGACGGCTCGGGCATGCTCACTCCTGGGACTTCTGCAGCACTCAAGATAGGGCAATACGCATGACGTTTCATTGACTCTCATTCAGCCGAATGTTACTCACGATCAACCCCTTGGGAAATAATGTAACTTTAGAGGAAACAGCGCCATGGCCGCTCCCGGACCTGCTTTCGACGATCGCGATGGGCTTATCTGGTTGGACGGCAAGCTCGTGCCGTGGCGCGACGCCAAGCTGCACGTTCTCACGCACGCGCTGCATTATGCCTCGTCGGTGTTCGAAGGCGAGCGCGTCTATGGCGGCAAGGTCTTCAAGCTGACGGAGCATAGCCAGCGCCTGGTCGATTCGGCCACCTTGATGGGCTTCAAGATTCCCTACAGCGTCGCCGAGATCGACAAGGCCACCGAAGAGACGGTGAAAGCCAGCGGCATCGTCGACGGCTACGTGCGGCCCGTCGCCTGGCGCGGCTCCGAGATGATGGGCGTGTCGGCCCAGAACAACACCATCCACCTCGCCATCGCGGTGTGGGAATGGCCATCTTATTTCACGCCCGAAGCGCGCATGAAGGGCATCCGCCTGAAGATCTCGCCCTGGCAGCGCCCGGACCCGAAGACCGCGCCGGTGCATGCCAAGGCGGCTGGCCTCTACATGATCTGCACGCTGTCCAAGCACCAGGCCGAATCGGAAGGCTTCGACGATGCGCTGATGCTCGACTGGCGCGGCCAGGTGGCGGAGGCGACGGGCGCCAATGTGTTCTTCGTCATGGACGGCGAGATCCATACGCCCAAGCCCGATTGCTTCCTCGACGGTATCACCCGTCGCACCGTGATCGGCCTGGCCAAGAACCGGCAGATGAAAGTGATCGAGCGCGCCATCATGCCGGAGGAAATGGCCAAGGCGACCGAGTGCTTCCTCACCGGCACGGCGGCCGAAGTCACGCCGGTGCGCGAGATCGGTCCTTACCGGTTCACGCCGGGCGCGGTGTGCAAGACGCTGATCGCCGATTTCGAAGTGGCGGTAAAGCCGGCGGCCCAAGCGGCCGAATAACGCTCCGCCTCCAGTATGCGAAAAGGGCCTCCGCCGAGGCCCGTTTCTTTTGCGCTGCGCTGGTAGGCGTTTCAGGTCGATACGCCGCTGCCCAAATCGTTGCTGTCGCGGTTCGAATTGCTGTCCGGCCGTTGGGGCCGCGCCCGGCTGTCATCTGGCATTTCGAGCGCCCCGCCGGGTCGTTCGTCGCGGGTGAGATCGCCTTTGCGCGGCACCTTGTTGCCGGTGTCGTCGGATTGCGGTGCGCGCGCACCGTCCGGCTGTTGTCCTTCTCGCCTGTCTGCCATCGCACGCTCCCGTCGAATGCCTGCCAACGCTGCGCAGGAAACAACGGTTCCGTTTGCGCCAAAGATCGAGGCGCTGGCAGCGGGAACAAAACCGGCGGCCGGCCTGTTGCCGGAGGAAATGGCCTTGCGGCCTGCCTGATTAGCGGAGGAGTACCATGGGCAGAACCATAGCTCGGGACGAGCGCGTGCCGGCGCTGAAGCCCGGCCTGCGCTACACCCTCGATCGCGATCGCGGCGTGTGGCTGCTGCACACCGAGCAGGGCACCCTGCTGCCGCCGCCGCAATCGACCGAGATCATGGGGTTGATGGACGGCACGCGCGATGTCGGCGGCATCGTCGGGCACATGACCGAAAGTTCGGGCCGTCCCAAGTCGGACGTCGAGCGCGAAGTGCACGCCTTCTTCGCCGACCTCGAGCAGCGCGGTGTCGTGGTGTATCGCTAACCACCCCCGTCTCATCATGCCAACGCTTTTTGCGTATCCTGCAACCGTCGCGGGCAAATCGAAACAACAGCTGGAACGAATTTTTCCCGGACCGCGTTCGAGACTTACCTGCACGGCCGATGGCGCTCGCATCGGCCGCCACTTCCGCACAACCGACTGCCGTGGAGAAACCTCGCCTATGTTCGCGCATAACAAACGTCTGATGTACACCGTTCGCGTTTCCGACCCCAATCCGGTCCTGGCTAATTTCATGCTGGAGCAGTTCGGCGGCCCACAGGGCGAACTGGCGGCGGCAATGCGGTATTTCACCCAGGCGATCGGCGAGGAAGATCCGGGCCGCAAGGACATGCTGTTCGACATCGCCACCGAGGAATTGAGCCATCTGGAGATCATTGGCCACATTGTCTGCATGCTGAACAAAGGCGTGAAGGGCAAGCTGGCCGAGGGCATGCTGGAAGAAGGCGAGCTGTTCAGGCATCTCAATGCCGGCGGCGACAGCCATGTCACGTCGATCCTTTATGGCGGCGGCCCGGCGTTGGTCAATTCCGCCGGCGTGCCGTGGACGGCCGCTTACGTCGATTCGATCGGCGAACCGACCGCCGATCTGCGCTCCAATATCGCCGCCGAATCGCGCGCCAAGATCGTCTACGAGCGGCTCATCAACCTCACCGACGATCCCGGCGTGAAAGAAGCGCTGGGCTTTCTGATGACGCGCGAGGTCGCGCATCAAAAATCCTTCGAAAAGGCGCTCTATTCCATCGAGCCCAACTTCCCGCCCGGCAAATTGCCGGGCCTGCCGGACTTCGCCGACAAATACTACGACATGTCTCAGGGCGATTCCGATGATAAGGCACTCCGCGGTCCCTGGAACAAGGGGGAGCAGTGGGAATTCGTGTCCGAGCGCGAAGACCAGCAGGCGGTCGACGGCGGCGACGGCACGGCCTCGGTCAAGCTTTCCGCCAAGGACCGCAAGCTGGTCGAAGCCATGGCCGCACGCGGCGCCTCCAATCTGGAAGGCAACCCCGTCACCGGCGCCGATCTTGGCGCGGGTCCTGGCGCGGGCACGACCACCCCAGTCGAAGTGCGCGACGACAGCAGCGCCGCCAAGCCCGCTGCGAAAAGCCCAAATGGTCGTAACGGGAACAGCAGAAAGTGATGCTGCGTCTGGGCGTGGCAACAGCGTAACTCGAGCGTGCAAGCGCTGACCCTGTCAGCGCCGCGCCTTGAACAGGACATGGGGAGATCGATGAATGGGGCCGCCGCCGCACGAAACGATCGTTTCGGCGCAGCCCCGTTTTTCGCTGCCGGAAAGCTATGGTTCGATCGCGGTGCCGGCCCAGGCTGGCTGGCTGCGCAAACTTGTAAGTTTCCTCGGCCCGGGTTGGCTGGTGGCCGTGGGCTACATGGACCCCGGCAACTGGGCCACCGACATCGCGGCGGGTTCGGCCTTCGGCTATCAGTTGTTGGTCGTGGTGCTGTTGTCCAACATCATGGCGATCCTGCTGCAAATTCTGGCGGTGCGGCTGGGCGTAGCGACAGGGCGCGATCTGGCGCAGGCCTGTCGCGAGCGGACGTCACGGCCGATGGGGTTATTCCTGTGGGCTATGGCGGAACTCGCCATCATCGCCACCGACCTGGCGGAAGTGATCGGCACGGCTATCGCGCTGCAACTGCTGTTCGGCATGCCCCTGTTCTGGGGCGTGTGCCTGACGGTGCTGGACGTGTTCGTGATCCTGCTGCTGCAGCGCAACGGCTTCCGTAACATCGAGGCAATGATCGCCGGCCTGATCCTGCTGACCGCCGCCTGCTTTGCGTTCCAGTTGGTCCTGGCGCAACCGGTGCTGGGCGATCTGCTTGCCGGTTTCGCGCCCACGACCGACATCATCGCCAATTCCGACATGCTCTATCTGTCGATGGGCATCATCGGCGCTACGGTGATGCCGCATAATCTCTATCTGCACTCCTCGATCGTGCAGACCCGCCGCTTCGGGCGTTCCGCGGGCGACAAGCGGGAAGCGATCCGCTTCGCTTCGATCGATTCCACCGTGTCGCTGCTGCTCGCTTTCTTCCTCAATGCCGGCATCCTGGTGCTGGCGGCCTCGACCTTCCATGCCAACGGCATTGACCAGGTCGCCAGCATCGAAGAGGCGCATGGGCTTCTGGCGCCGCTGCTGGGCGTGCCGCTGGCCGCCATCGCCTTCGGCATCGCGCTGCTCGCCACCGGGCAAAGTTCCGCCATCACTGCGACGCTGGCTGGACAGATCGTGATGGAAGGCTTCCTGCGCATCCGCCTGCCGGCCTGGGCGCGGCGCGTGCTGACCCGGGCCGTCGCCATCATGCCGGCGCTGCTCATTATCGGCTATTACGGCGCCGACCAAGCTACCGGCCTGCTTGTGTTCAGCCAGGTGGTCCTGTCGCTGCAACTGCCCTTCGCCGTCATACCGTTGGTCCGCTTCACCAGCTCGCGCCAATACATGGGCGCTGCGGCCAGCCCGCTGTGGCTCACCGTGGCGTGCACGGCAGTCGCAGCGGTTCTGGTCGGCCTCAATTTGAAGTTGCTGGCCGATATCCTGTTGCAGTAGCGCCGTCTCCTTACCGGAACCGTCCTCGACGACTCCACGTTTCCCAACGTGGCAATCGAGGGGTTCGCGTCTCGAATGGTGCCGCTCAATGCAAGAAAGACCGCAGATGAAAGCACTTTGTTGGCACGGCAAGGGCGACGTGCGCGTCGATACCGTAGACGATCCTGTTATTGTCCATCCCACCGACGCCATCGTGCGCGTCACCTCCACCGCCATTTGCGGCTCCGACCTGCATCTGCTCGACGGTTACATGCCGACCATGAAAAGCGGCGACGTGCTGGGGCACGAATTCATGGGCGAGGTAATCGAGATCGGCAGCGCGGTGAAAAAGCTGAAAATCGGCGACCGCATTGTGGTGCCGTTCAACATCTCCTGCGGGCAGTGCTTCTTCTGCCGGCGCGGCGAGTTCTCGCTGTGCGACACGACCAACCCCAATGCCGAGATCGCCGCCAAGGCGATGGGCTCGTCGCCCGCCGGCCTGTTCGGCTATTCGCACATGCTGGGCGGCTATGCCGGTGGCCAGGCGGAATACGTGCGCGTGCCGCACGCCGATATCGGCGGCCTGAAGATCCCCACCGGCCTTGCCGACGAGCAGGTGCTGTTCCTGTCCGATATTTTTCCCACCGGCTGGATGGCGGCGGAGAATTGCGGCATCGAGCCTGGCGACACGGTGGCGGTTTGGGGCTGCGGCCCGGTCGGCCAGTTTGCCATCAGAAGCGCGCTGATGCTGGGCGCCGACAGGGTCATCGCCATCGACAAGGTGCCCGAGCGGCTGGCCATGGCGCGCACCATCGAAGGCGTCGAAATGCTCGATTTCTCCGACGAGGACATTCACGACCGGCTGATGCAGATGACCAAGGGCCGCGGGCCCGATCGCTGCATCGACGCGGTCGGCACCGAAGCCCATGCCGGCCATTCCTTCGACGCGGTGTGGGACAAGGTCAAGACCGCCACCATGCTGGGCACCGACCGCCCGCACGTGCTGCGCCAGGCGATCATGGCCTGTCGCAAGGGCGGCACGGTCTCGGTGCCGGGCGTCTATGTCGGCCTGCTCGACAAGATCCCGTTCGGTGCTGCGATGAACAAGGGCCTGACCTTCCGCATGGGGCAGACCCACACGCATCGCTACATGCAGCCGCTTTTGGAGAAGATCGAGAACGGCGAGATCGACCCGTCTTTCGTCATCACCCACCGCCTGCCGCTGGACAAGGCCGACGAAGCCTATTTCATGTTCCGCGACAAAGAGCACGAATGCATCAAGGTGGTGCTCAAGCCGGGTGAGATAACGACGGCCCATAAGCACTAGGTCGTGCAGTCCCGCATTACCGCTGGTTGAAACGTATGCGATCTTCACCCTCGATCCCGATCGCAATGTCACCAGCTGGAATCCTGGCGCCGAGCGCGTACTGGGTTTCACTGCCGAGGAGGCCATGGGCCGTTTGGCTGACATCATCTTCACCCCCGAGGACCGACAGGCCGGCGCGCCGGAAGCCGAGTGCACCCAGGCTTTGCAGAAGGGCCGCGCCGAGGACGAGCGGTGGACCTTGCGCAGCGACGGTAGCCGCTTCTGGGCTTCGGGCCTGATGCTGCCGCTGGCCGAGCGCGAGCGCGGCTTCGTGAAGATCCTGCGCGATCGCACGGAGATTCATGTGGCGCAAATGCGCCTGCGCCAGAACGAGGAGCGCTTTCGCATCCTGGCAACCTCGATTCCCGACCTGGTGTTTCGCTCGCTGCCCGACGGCACGCGCAGCTGGGGCAGCCCGCAATGGATCGACTATACCGGCCTGGCCCTGGAGGACAGCGTCGGCCTGGGCTGGCTCGACGCCATTCATCCGGACGATCGCGAAGCGACGCTCGCGGCCTGGGCCAGGGCGCCGGCACAAGGCCAGTACTACGCCGAGCATCGCGTGTGCCGGCGCAAGGACGACGCCTGGCGCTGGCACCAGACGCGCGCTCGTCCGATTGTCGCGCAAGCCGGTGCAAGCGACAGCGAGGAATGGGTCGGAGTCATGACCGACGTGCACGATCTGCGGCAAATGAAAGACCAGCAGGAAGTGCTGCTGGCCGAGCTGCAGCATCGCACCCGCAACCTGCTGGCCGTGGTGCAGTCCATCGCCACTCAGACTTTGCGCAAGAGCGAAACGCTGAAAGCTTTCGAGAGCGAGTTCTCTGGCCGGCTGCGGGCGCTGTCGCGCGTGCAGGCGCTCTGGGCGCGCCGCGACGATCGCGAGATCGACTTGCGCGATCTTCTGGTGACGGAACTGGCCGCCCATGGCGACGATGCCGGCGCGTCCGAGCGCGTCACCCTCGAAGGTCCCTCCATCCTGCTGCCCGCCGAGCCGGCGCTGATCTTGGGACTGGGCCTGCACGAGTTGGCCACCAACGCCGTGAAATACGGCGCATTGGCGCAGCCCTCGGGCAAGCTCTTCGTCAGCTGGCGATTGACCGATCTAAACGGCCGAGCGGCTGTGGCGCTGGACTGGGCCGAGCGTGGCGTCGCTGTGAAATCCATGCCGCCTGGCGGCCGTCGCAAGGGCTACGGCAGCGAGTTGATCGAACGCGCCTTGCCCTACCAGCTCGGTGCCAAGACTAGACTCGAATTCGCCGCCGATGGCGTGCGTTGCTGGCTGATCGTGCCGCTCGACCACAGACGAACGTGAAGCGACAGTCACATGCAGGACATGACTCTTCCCACATTGCATAACCGGCGCATACTGATCGTCGAGGACGAATATTTAATCGCGGCCGATCTTGCCGATCTGCTGGCGGAGCACGGCGCGATCGTGATTGGCCCGGCAAGCAATGTGCGAGAGGCGCTGGCGCTGGTCGAGCACGAAGGCGCAACGATCGAGGGCGCGGTGCTGGACGTAAACCTCCGCGGCGAACGCTCGTTTCCCATCGCCGAGCGATTGCTGGCGCTGGGGGTCCGGCCGGTTTTCACCACCGGTTACAGCGACCCCGGCGATTCGCTTCATGCGGAATTGCCGCGCTTGACCAAGCCCATCGACAGCACTCGCCTGCTGCTTCTGTTGCGCGGCGCCCTGCCGCGGCGAAGGGGCTAATAACCCAGCGGCTTCCATCCAACGACAGTTAGGACAGGTCTATTGACTCTGTCATTTTTGCTGTCATATCGTTCCATAGTTTCGTGAATCGACTTGATAATGGTTGATAATTATATTTCGAGGGAGGAGCGCGCAATGCTCGGAACTATGGATGACCGCGAAGGCTGGATCTGGCTCGACGGCAAGTTGGTGCCGTGGCGCGGCGCGCGGCCGCATGTGCTGAGCCATGGGCTGCATTACGGCTCGTCCGTGTTCGAAGGCGAGCGCGCCTATGACGGCCATGTCTTCCGCCTGCGCCAGCACTCGCGCCGCCTGCGCCGTTCGGCCGAGCTGCTGGATTTCGAGATTCCCTGGAGCGAGGAAGAGATCGACGCCGCGACGCGTGAGGTGGTCGCCGCCAACAATATCGGCGACGGCTATATCCGCCCCGTTGCCTGGCGCGGTTCGGAAGTGATGGGCGTGTCGGCGATCGGCAACACCACGCATCTGGCGATCGCCGCCTGGCCATGGCCGCAATATTTCTCGCCCGAGGCGAGGCTGAAAGGCATTACGCTGTGCCTGGCGGACTGGAAGCGGCCATCGCCGGAGACCGCGCCGTCGCAGAGCAAGGCTGCCGGTCTTTACATGATCGCCACCATGGCCAAGGACCGCGCCATCAAGGCAGGCTTCGACGATGCGCTGATGCTCGACTGGCGCGGCGATATCGCCGAAGCCACCGGCGCCAATGTCTTTCTGGTGATCGGCGGCGAGATTCACACCCCCAGGCCCGACTGTTTCCTCGACGGCATCACGCGCCAGGCGGCGATGGAGTTGGCGCGGCGGCGCGGCTACGCCGTGCGCGAACGCACGCTGGCACTGGCCGACCTCGACCAGGCGCAGGAGATGTTCCTGACCGGCACCGCCGCGGAAATCACGCCGGTGCGCGAAGCGGTTGGACGCAAATTGGTGGTCGGCGCCATCACCCGCGCGGTGATGGAAGACTTCGCGTTGCTGGTGCGCACCGAGCCGAAAGCGGATTCCACTGCGGCGCTCGGCAAGGCAGCATGAGCGATCAGGTCGCCATTACGCCACGCGTCGAAGCCTGGCGCGCGGCCTGGCAGAGCGGCGATGCCGCGCGCGTCGCCGCCCTCTACGCCGCCCATGCCACCCATGACAGCGCCAAGGTTGTGATGGCAATGCCGGCGCTGGGGCGGAGTTTCCTGAAGGGCCAGGCTGAGATCGAAGCCTATGCGCTGCGCGCGTTCGGCCGTGTGCATCCGCTACGCTTCGATATCACGCGGCTGGTCGAGACCGATCTCGGTTCAACGGTGGAATATATCCGCCACGCGCCCAATGCCGAGCCCCTGCGGGTGTGCGAAGTGTTGGAATGGCGGCACGGCAAGCTGGTTGCCGTGCGCGTCTACCATTTTTGATCGGACCGAAGGCGCTAGTAACCGTCGGCGATGCCGTTGACCAGATCGGCCTTGCCGGCAGCCGAAGCCGGCGCAATGCCGCCCAGAACGCCCAGGCTTATGACGCAGAGAAGAACAATGGTGCGGATCACGTTTTTGCTCCCGTACGGTACGAGGGTATGTAGTACAAAAGTATGATGTATCATCGATTGCGGATTGCAACTGTTAATTATCCACCGCTGATCGCGGCGCTTTTCCCCGTTTTATGCGGCAAAACAGAGGGTTATAAGGGCAGGCTTGGCGCGAAACGGGGGGACATGACGGATGAAATTGCCGCAGAAAATCCTGCTGCTGGGGTCGGGCGAGCTGGGCAAGGAATTCGTCATCGCCGCTCAGCGCCTGGGCTGCCACGTCGTCGCCTGCGACTCCTACGATGGCGCGCCGGCCATGCAGGTGGCCGACCAGCGTGAGGTTTTCCCGATGCTGGATGGCACCAGACTCGGCGCCGCCATCGACAAGCACAGGCCCGACCTGGTGGTGCCTGAGATCGAGGCCATCCGCACCGAGACCTTGCAGGAGTACGAAGCCAAGGGCTTCCACATCGTGCCTTCGGCGCGGGCTGCCTACATGACCATGAACCGCGACCGCATTCGCGAAGTGGCGGCGCGCGAGCTGGGCTTGCGCACCTCGAAATATCGCTACGCCGAATCGCTGCAAGAGATGGAAGCGGCGGTTGGCGAAATCGGCTTGCCCGTCGTGGTGAAGCCCGTGATGTCGAGCTCGGGCAAGGGCCAGCTCACGGTCAAAACTTCGGGCGAAGTCAAACACGCCTGGGACTACGCCGTCGCCAACATGCGCGGCGATCGCGCCAAGGTCATCGTCGAGGAATTCATCCCCTTCGAGTACGAGATCACTCTGCTGACGGTGCGCACGCGCGATGGCGGTTGCGTCTTCTGCCCGCCGATCGGCCATCGCCAGGAGCGCGGCGACTACCAGGAATCCTGGCAGCCGCAGGCGATGGAGCCCAAGCTGCTTAAGGATGCGCAGGAGATGGCGCGCCAGGTCACCGACAATCTGGGCGGGGCGGGGATTTTCGGTGTCGAGTTCTTCGTCACCAAAACGGAGGTAATCTTCTCCGAACTGTCGCCGCGCCCGCACGACACCGGCATGGTGACCATGATCTCGCAGAACCTGACCCAGTTCGACCTGCATTGCCGCGCCATTCTCGGCCTGCCGGTGCCGGAGCCGATCCTGTACGGCCCATCCGCTTCGGCGGTGATCCTGGCCGACCGCAATGCCGAGGCATTCGATTTCGAGATCGATACCAGGGCGCTGAAGCAGCAGTCCACCGATCTGCGCCTGTTCGGCAAACCGACGACGCGCCCCTATCGCCGCATGGGCGTTGGTCTGGCGCGCGGTGCGGATACCGATGCCGCGCGCGCCACCGCGCTCAAGGTGGCGCAGTCGGTGACGATCAAATATCGCTGATTACTTCTTCGCCCAGCGCTCGGCGGCTTTGTCGTCGCTCTCCCTGGCCTCGACCCAGCGCGTGCCTTGGCCGGTGTCTTCCAGTTTCCAGAACGGCGCCCGCGTCTTCAGCCAGTCGATCAGGAAATGGCAGGCGGCGAAGGCCGCTTCGCGGTGCGCCGATGCCACCGCCACCAGCACGATGCGATCGCCGGGATCGAGCGGGCCGTAGCGGTGGATGATGGTGATGCCTTCCAGTGGCCAGCGGCGTCGCGCCTCGGCTTCGATTTCCTGCAGCGCCTGTTCCGTCATGCCGGGATAATGCTCCAACGTCATGCGCTTGACGTCGCTGCCCTCGGACAGATCGCGAACCAGGCCGACAAAGGAGGTGACGCCGCCGATGTTACGATTGCCGGCAGAGAGCGCCTGCAATTCGGCGCCGACGTCGAAATCCTCAAGCTGCACCTTGATCATCGTCAGCCCCCGGTGAAGGGCGGGAAGAAGGCGACTTCGTCGCCGTCGCTTAAGCGCTGGCTGGTATCGGCGACTTGCTTGTTCACTGCCGCGCGCAGCACCGCATCCTCGGCAAAGGCATGGGCATAGCCGCCGCCGCGGCCGCGCAGATGGCGCATCAATTGCTCGACCGTTGCCACATCCACCGGCACTTGCAGCTCTTCGCCGGCATTGCCGATCTCCTGCCGCAGCCAGGCGAAGTAA
>JAQSWP010000036.1 GCA_029266575.1 Alphaproteobacteria bacterium
CGAAGTGCTGCTGCAGACCGCGATCTATTGCGGTGTGCCGGCGGCGCTCGAAAGCACCCGCATCGCCCGCGAGGTGTTTCGCGAGCAGGACGCGAAGTAGCCGCGCTGTCGCGCCATTCTTTATCTCGAAAGACGATCGATCCCCGCTCAAGGCGGGGATGACGATGTAATAATCGCCGCTAAATAATCCGTCACCTCCGCCTTGAGCGGGGGTCCATCGGAAATCCGCTCGCCGCCCCTAAAGCGGCGTGCGCTCGCAGAAATGCATCAGCACGCCCTCGGTGTCGCGCCGGTCCATGAAGGCGATCAGGCCGCCGCGGCCGCCGGGTCGGGCGATGGGGTCGATCATCTTGATGCCGGCCGACGAGACCTGCGCGATGGCGTTGTCGATGTCGAGCGTCTTGAAGCAGATATGCAGCAGGCCTTCGCCCTTCTTCTCCAGGAAACGCGCGATGGCGCCCTGGTCCTGGCCGACCGTCCCCGGAACGGTGCCCAGCGGCACGCGGACATTGGCCTGCCCCAGGGGCTGCATGATCTCGAGGTCGAAATCGCCCACGGTGACGAACAGCGCCATCAGGCCGGAGCCAATGGCCGAGATCGCCGGGCGCACATGGGTCTTGGAGCCGTATTTGTCGTTGGACGTGGTCTCGACCGGGATCAGTACCTCGGAATCGATCTGCATGCATTCGACCGGGTAGCCCATCTGGTCGACGTAAAGCTGGCGCGCCTGGGCGTGACTGTGGGCGGCGACGCCCAGATGATCGACGCGCTCGACGAAGGCGTCGGCGGCGCGGGCGGAAAATTTCAGGCCGGACGGCTGCTCGACGAATTGCAGCGGGATGCCGACCGTGGTTTGCGGCTCCGACCATAGCGCCTTGCGCCCGTCGGTGCCCGGCGGCTGATTCGCGGCCAGCTTGACGCCGATCTGCGCCAGGCGCTGGCGCGTGGCGTCGAGCGACTTGACGCGGATCGCCACATGGTTGACGCCGGGACGGCCCAGCGCGTGCTGCGGCGCGTCCGCCGGCGCCACGCGCAGCATGGTGCCGCCCGCCTGCACGCCGAAGCCCTGGCCGCGCCCGCCCGGCGCATCGGCCACCGGCAGACGCAGCTTGGCGGCGAAAAGATTATGCGCGCCGTCCATGTCGCGCATGGCGAGCCCGACATGCTCGATCTGGCCGATGGCGTTTTCGATCTCGTGCATTTTTTCAAATTCCTCCCTTAATCAACGAAAAGACGCGGGCCGCTTTTCAAGGAAGGCGCTGGCGCCCTCCTTCAGATCCTCGCCGAGAAGATTGTCCAGCCGCAGCCGACGCAAGGTCGCGTCCTCCGACTCAAGCGGGCCAAGAGCGGCGGCCACCATGGTCTTGGCGCCGCTTTGCGAGGAGCGCGCGCGCTGGCACAGCATGGCGACGTATTGCTCCACCGCCGCGTCGAACGCCTCCGCCACATGCAACTGGTCGAGCAGGCCGATGGCGTAGGCCTCTTCGGCATCGAACTGGCGGCCGGAAAACAGCAGATCCTTGGCGCGGCCGGGGCCGACCAGATTGACCAGCCGCCGCGTCGAGCTGAAACCATAGAGCGCGCCGAGCCTGGCCGGTGGAACGGCGAAGCGGCTGGCGCGGCTGGCCAGGCGCACGTCGCAGGCCATCGCCAGCTCGACGCCGCCGCCCATGCAATCGCCGCTGATGGCGGCCACGATGGGCTTGGGACAACTGGTCATCGCTACAGTGGCAGCCTCGATCGTGTCCATGAAGGCACCGGCCAGTTGCTCGGACGCGGCATGCGCCACCAGCTCGCCGATATCGGCGCCGGCGGAGAACGCCTCGACGTTGGCGCCTTGCAGCACGATCACCCGCACCTCTTTCGCCTGGCCGGCTTGCGCGAACAGCGACGGCAATTCGCGCCACATCGCCAGCGACATGGCGTTGCGCTTGCCCGGCCGGTCGATGACCACGCGGGCCACAGCCCCTTCCAGACGCAAACTCAGATCGGCCATGGCATTCCTCGCGCGGGCCGCGGGGGCGCCGCAACCTCGTTGTGGAGTTGAATATACCAACACGATGATATTGTATGCAATTCGATATTAACCATACTATTATGTTGGAAAATCAGGGAGGTAATCTCATGGACATGCGGGGAGCCGTCACCATTGTCACCGGCGCCGCCACCGGTCTGGGCGCGGCCTGCGCCACGCGGCTGGCGGGCATGGGCTGCAATGTGATCGTTAACTATTCCAGGAGTGCCGCGGAGGCGGCCGAGACGGTGGCGCAATGCAAGGCGCTCGGGGCGCAGGCGGTGGCGGAGCAAGCCGACGTCGCCGACGATGCCGGCTGCCGGCAGCTTGCACAGGCGGCGCTCGATCGCTGGGGCCGCATCGATGCGCTGATCAACAATGCCGGCACCACCAAGTTCGTGCCGGCCACCGATCTCGAAGGGCTGAACGCGGAAGATTTCCAGCGCGTCTTCGCCGTCAACGTCATCGGCGCCTATCAGATGGTGCGGGCGGTGGCGCCGACCATGCGCAAGCAGGGACAGGGCTCGATCGTCAACGTTTCCTCCATCGCCAGCATGATGGGCGTCGGCTCGTCCTACGCCTACATGGCTTCCAAGGGCGCGCTCAACGCCATGACGCTCGGCATGGCGCGCGCGCTGGGGCCCGAGATCAGGGTCAATGCCGTGGTGCCCGGCTTGTTCGAAAGCCGCTGGCCGCGCCAGGGGCTGGGCGAGGAGCGCTACCAGGCGCAGCTCAAACGCTATCGCGAGACCAATCCGCTCAAGCAGGTGCCGTCGGCCGACGACATGGCCGAAGTGGTGCTGTGGTTCATCACCGGCGGTGCACCGGTGACGGGCGAAATTCTGGTGGCGGATTCGGGCTCGCGCTATGGCGCGCCGACGGTGCGGCACGACCGATGAAGCGGTTGTATTGAGGCGGCTTTGCGTATATTGGACGACAACCCTAGCAGCGAGTCGAAACCGGCCGTGGCCAAGAAACCGACCAGACTTGCCGCCCGCGGCCGAACCACTGGCAAGCCGGCCGGAAAAGCGGCAGGCAAAGCAGCGCCGAAGCGCACCTCGCAAATCGACATCCTCGCGGCGCTGGAGCACGACATCGTCTCCGGCTCGATCAAGCCCAATCAGCGGCTGGACGAGCGCGAGCTGGCGCAGCGCTTCAAGGTCTCGCGCACGCCAGTGCGCGAGGCGCTGAACCGGCTGGTGTCGTCGGGCATCGTCGAGTACCGGCCGCGCCAGGGCATGTTCGCCGCCGCCATGACCATGTCGCAGTTCTTCCACATGTACGAGGTGATGGCGCATCTGGAAGCCTTGTGCGCCCATCTCTGCGCCCGGCGCATGAGCCGCGCCGACCAGCAGGCGCTGACCGAGCTGCATGCCGGCGTCGGCGCCATCCTGGAGGCGCAGGACGTTGCGGCCTATAACCGCTACAACCAGAAATTCCACGACCTGCTCTATCGCGGCGCCAAGAACCCGGTGCTGGAGGAGCAGGTGCGCATTCTGCGCCGCCGCCTGCAGCCCTATCGCAGCTTCAGCTTCGAATTCCCCAACCGGATGCGCGAATCGCATGCCGAACATTCGCAGATCATCGATCACATCATGCGCGGCGACAGCGATGCGGGCGAGCGCGCCATGCGCGACCACATGGATATCCGGCGCGAGAATTTCTCCGACTTGCTGGTGGTGCTGAGCGGCACGCTGCTCGACGGCTAGGATCATTCCGCCGCGCTCATCGGTACGGCCTCATTCGGCCGCGGGCGCCCGCAAGCCATACTGCGCCAGGATCTCCTGCGAATGCTGGCCCAGCAGCGGCGCGGGCCGGCGGATTTCGTTGGGCGTGTCGCTGAGCTTGTTGACCGTGCCGAGCAACTTCACCATGCCGGCGGTCGGATGCTCGATCTCCTGGATCAACTCGCGCGCCTGCACTTGCGGATCGGCATAGGTCTCGTCGTGATGCAGCACGGGCCCGGCGGGAATGCCGGCCTTTTCCAGCGCCGTGAGCCAGTGCTCGCGACTGTGCTTGATCATGTGGGTCTGGATCAGGCTCGCCAGCACGTGGCTGTTGCGCACACGCACGGGATTGTCGAGGAAGCGGGGATCGCGCGCCAGCTCGGGCGCACCCAGCACGTCGCAGAATTTCTCCCACAGATTCTGCGGTCCCGCCCCCACCACCAGCCAGCCATCGGAGGCCTGGAACGCCTGATAAGGCGCGCTGCCGCGATGCTTCTCGCCCAGCGCCTTGGGCCGCTCGCCGGTGGCGAAATACGAAGCCGATTCGTAGACGCCCAGCGCCACCGCCGTTTCCAGCAGCGACAGATCGACCTGCTGGCCGCGTCCGGTGCGGTGGCGCGCTTGCAGCGCGGTCAGCACGCCGATGGCGCCGAACATGCCCGAGCAGATGTCGGAGATGGGAATCGGCAGCCGGCGCGGATTGCCGGCGTCGTCGGCATTGACCGCCATCAGTCCTGACATGCTCTGCGCGATCAGGTCGAAGCCGCCGCGATCGCGATAGGGGCCGGTGGCGCCGAAACCGGAGATCGAGCAATAGACCAGTTTCGGATTGAGCTTCGACAGCGCTTCGTAGCCCAGCCCCAGCCGGTCGCAAACGCCGGGGCGGAAATTCTCCACCAGCACGTCGGCGCTTTCGACCAGGCGGCGCACGGCGGTAACGCCCTCGGCGGTCTTCAGGTCGAGGGCGAGGCTGCGCTTGTTGCGGTTGAGCAGCATGAAGGCTGCGCTCTCTTTGCCGGTGAAGGGCGCGATGCGGCGCATCTCGTCGCCGCCATCGGGCCGCTCGATCTTGATCACGTCGGCGCCGGCATCGGCCAGCAGCATGGTGCAGAACGGGCCGGACAGGAACGTCGTCAGGTCGACCACCCCGATGCCTTGCAGACCACCACTCACTTCCAATATCTGGCGCAGCGGAATGTCGGGCGCGATGCCCTGGATGACGAAGAGATTGACGCCGACCGGCGGCGTGATCAACCCGATCTCCATCAGGATGGTCATGATGACGCCGAACCACACCATGTCGAAATTATAGGCCTCCAGCGCGGGCTGGATCAGCGGCATCACCACCAGGATCAGCGCCACCGGCGGCAGGAAGCAGCCGCCGACCAGCAGGAACGCCGACACCAGGCTAAAGAACGCCCAGCGATCGAGCCCGGCGGCGTTCATCAGCTCGCCGAAGGACTGCGTCACGTAGAGCAGCGACAGCATATAGGCGAACAATCCGGAGGCGGCGATGATCAGCAGCAGCATGGCCGAATCGCGCATCACCTCGCGCCCGACCTCGCGCCACAGCGCCATGCCCGGCCGGTAGATCGCCAGGACCAGCAGCACCGCCAGCAAGGCGGCGACGGCAGCGCCTTCGGAGGGCGTGGCGATGCCGCCATAAAGCGCCACCAGCACCATGACGATCAGCATCAAGAACGGCAGCACGCGCAAGGTGGCGGCGGTTCGGCCTGCTTGCGGTGTGGCAGCTGCACGCTCTGGCGCTGCGGCGGCGAACTGGCCGCGCGAGGCGTAGACGGCATAGGCAGAGAACGCCACCACCAGGACGGCGCCGGGGATGATGCCGGCCACGAACAGCTTGCCGATCGAGGTGCCGGTGGAAATGCCGTAGATGATCATGGTCACCGAGGGCGGAATGAGGATGCCCAACGTGCCGCCGGCGCAGATCGAGCCCGCCGCCAGCCAAGCCGGCACGCCGCGGGCGCGCATTTCGGGAATGCCGGAACGGCCGATGGCGGCGGCGGTGGCGGGGCTGGAGCCGCAAATGGCGGAGAACAGGCCGCAGGCCACGATGTTGGCCACCACCAGCCCGCCCGGCAGCCAGCCCAGCCAGCGATGCGCGGCATCGTTGAGATCGGCCGAGGCGCGCGAGGCGCCGACCACGCTGCCCAGCAGCACGAACATGGGCAACGCCAGCAGGGCGAAGCCGTTGACCTCCTCGAACATCACCCGCGGCACGGCGACCAGGCTCGACGGTCCGGCGAACAGGAAGAGGAAGACGATCGAGATCGCCGCCAGCCCATAGGAGATCGGAACGCCGATCAGCAGCACGATAGTGGTGACGGTCAGGATCAGCGCGCCCAGCTCCAGCTCGCTCATGATTTTTTCCCCGGGCGCAGCCTGGCTATCGAGCTCGACAGTTCCGCCACGATCTGCAGACAGGCCAGCGCCAGGCCCAGCGGCATGGCAGCATAGACCGGCCACAGCAGCGGCCCCCACAGGCTGGTGCTGCGCAGATTGGAATGCAGGGCTTCCAGCGTGCGGCCCAGCCCGCTCCATACCAGGTAGGCGGCGGTCAGCAGCATCACGATCAGCACCGCCACGCGCATGATTTCGGCGTAGCGCGACGAGAGCATGGCGCTCAGCAGGTCGATGGCGACGTCGCCCTTCGACAGCACGGCATAGGGTGTGGCGAGAAAGAAGGCGCCGATGGTCAGGTAGATCGACATTTCCAGGTGCCAGACGATCGCCTCGCCCAGCAGGCGGATGACGATCATGTGGTTGAGCACCAGGATGACGGCCGCCAGCATGGCGCAGGCGACCCAGAGCGCGGCAAAACTGACGGCGCGAGCGAGGCCGGCGAGGCCGCCGTTGCCGGGACTGCTGTTCATTGCGGCGAGAACTCCCACCAGGACGCAAACGGGCGGACGGCGGCGCTGACCGCCGCCCGCGTCAGTCTACTTGACCGCCGCCGCCTGGCGCAGCAGGTCGGCGCCCTTGGCCGCATCCTTCTCGAACTTGGCCCAGGCCTGCTTGCGCGCCACGTCCACCCAGGCATCGAACTCCGCCTTGGTGAGCTCGTGCACTTCGAGATTGGCCTTCTTGAAGGCTTCGACCGCCTGCGCGATCGCCTTGCTCTGCACCTCGGTGAAATGCTTCTCGCTGATGCGCGCCGCTTCGTCGAAGATCTTCTTCTGCGCCTCGGTCAGCTCGTCCCAATGCTTCTTCGACATCATCAGAGGCTGCAGCGAGGTGGCGAAATTGTACTGCCCACCCAGGGTGGCCGATTTGCCGACCTCATAGAAGCGGTTGGTGTACATGCTCTCGGTCGACGTCAGGAAGCCGTCGAGGATGCCGCTCTGCATGGCGCTGTAGAGCTCGGTGCCGGCCATCGCCACCACCGACGCGCCCTGCTCCTTCAACAGGAGATCGACATAGGCGTCGGCGCCGCGCATCTTCAGGCCTGCCACCGAGTTGGGTCCGGCGAAGGTCTTCTGCTTCATGACGAAGCCCAAGGGCGTCCACCACCAGGTGACGATGCGCACGCCATTGGCCATGGCGACGTCGTTCAGCGTCTTGGCGAAATCGGAGTCGCGCAGCGCCAGCCCATGCTCGAGGCCGCGGATCACGCCCGGCAGGGTGGTGACGGAGAATTCCGGCACCTGGCCGCCGCCGTAATTGATCGGATAGACCGCCATTTCGACGCTGCCGTCGCGCATCGCTGCCAGTTGCTCGAACGGGGCCGCGATCAGCGAGCGGTTGGGGAAGATGCGGAATTTCAGGCTGGGATCGCGCTTGACGACTTCGGCCACGAACAGCCTTGTGGCCTCGTCGCGCGCGTCGCCCTGCTTGAACTGGTGCGAGATCTTGATGTCCTTGGCCGCCACGGCCGTGGAGAACGCCAGGCCGGCGCAAAGTACTGCGGCTAGTGCCCGAATTCGCGACATTGTTTCCTCCGTTTTCGCGTTTCTTGCCGCCGCTTGTCGCGGCTGGATTTTGTTAAATTATGCCATTGGCTCTAAATGGTATGCAAGCTGCAACATACGGGAATAACGGCCTGATGCCGGCACGGTCCTAGAGAACCAGCCGCAGCTGCTCGTCTTCCGCCGTTTCGTCGTCGTCCTCCTCCTCGTCGCGATCCTCGTTCAGGGAGGAGAGCGTGATGCCCAGCAGGCGGATTTGCTTGGGGATGGGGAACACCGTGCCGAGCAGCGCGAGCGAAAGCTGCTCCAGCATCGCCTGAGTTTCGATCGGCGTCGTCTCGGTGCGGCGGCGGGTGATGATTTCGAAATCGGCGTATTTCACCTTCAAGGTGACGGTACGGCCACGCACGCCGGACTGCTCGCAATAGCGCCACAGCTTGGCGACGATCGGCAGCAGCCTGTCGCGCGCCTCCTCGAAGCTCCTGACGTTTTCGAAGAAGGTGTTCTCCGCCCCGGCCGATTTGCGGATGCGGTGCGGGCGCACCTGGCGCTGGTCGATGCCATGCGAGAGGTTGAAGTAGTACGGGCCGGACTTGCCGAAATTGGCTTTGAGGAACTCCAGGCCTTTCTCTTTCATGTCGGCGCCGGTGCGAATCCCCAACCGGTGCATTTTGGCCTCCGTCGCCGGCCCGATGCCGTGGAACTTGCCCACGGGAAGCGCTTCGACATAGGCCGCGCCTTTGGCCGGCGTGATGACGAACAGCCCGTCGGGCTTGCGCTCGCCCGATGCCATCTTGGCCAGGAATTTGCAGTAGGAGACCCCGGCCGACGCGGTCAGCTGCGTTTGTTCCTTGATGCGCGCCTTGATCTGCTTCGCCACTTCGGTGGCGGACGGAATGCCCATCAAATTCTCGGTGACGTCGAGATAGGCCTCGTCCAGCGACAGCGGCTCGACCAGCGGCGTGTAGGACCGGAAGATCTCGCGGATCCGCTGCGAGACCTCGCGATAGACCTCGAAGCGCGGCTTGACGAACACCAGGTCGGGGCATTTGCGCCGCGCCGTCACCGAGGGCATGGCCGAGTAGACGCCGAACTTCCTCGCTTCGTACGAGGCGGCCGCCACCACGCCACGTTCGCGAGCGCCGCCCACCGCGACCGGCTTGCCGCGCAATTCGGGATTGTCGCGCTGCTCCACCGACGCGTAGAAAGCGTCCATGTCGACATGGATGATCTTGCGCATCGGCGCGTCGGTCACGGTCGGTTCCAGCCGTTAGAACAGCCGGAAATTTTAGCAGAGCACGGCCCGGGCCGGCAAAGTGCCTAAAGCAGCGATGGCAGCCACAAAACCAGCGCCGGGAAGGCCACCAGCAGGCCCAGCGCAAGGAACTCCAGCCCGACGAAGGGAATGGCGGCACGATAGATCGTGCCCAGGCTGACGTTTTCCGTCACGCCCTTCATCACGAACAGCAGAAGGCCGAAGGGCGGCGTCAGCAGGCCCATTTCGATCGCAATCAGCATCAGCACGCCCAGCCAGATGAGATCGATGTCGAGCGCCGCCGCCAGCGGCATGAAGAACGGCAGAGTGATCAGCATCATGCTGACCTGATCGATGAAGCAACCGAGCACCAGCAACACCGCCAGCATCAGGATCGTGGCGGTGAGAGGCGTCCATTCGATCTTCAGCAATTGCTCGAGTGCGCCGTCCGTGGCGCCGGAGAACGCCAGGATCTGCGAGAACGAGGTCGACGCCGCAACGATGAACAGGATCATTACCGAAATCTTGCCGGTGCCGATCAGCGCCGTCTTCAGCGCCTGCCAGGAGAGCTTGCGATAGCAGGCGGCGATGATGACCGACATCAGCGCGCCCAGCGCCGCCGAATCGGTCGGCGAGGCGATGCCGGCGAAGATCGAGCCCAGCACGGCGACGAAGATCAGCGACAGCGGCACGACGTAGATCAGAAACGGCTTCCAGCGCTGCCACAAAGGCAGCCGCTCCACCTCGTAGGACGGCGCCAGGCTGGGATCGAGCCAGCAGCGGATCACGACATAGCCGATGAACAGCGTGCTCATGATCAGCCCGGGAATGATGCCGCCGACCAGCAGCTCGGCCACCGGCATATGCGCCAGGCTGGCCAGCAGGACGGCCAAAGCCGAGGGCGGGATCAGCATGGCGATGCCGCCCACCGCCATGATCGGGCCCATCGACATCGACGGATGGTAGCCGCGCTTGTTCATCTCCGGCAGCAGCACCGAACCCAACATGGCGGTGTTGGCGATGGTCGAGCCCGAGAGCGCGGCGAAGATCGTGCCGCCGATCACCGACACGATCGACAGCCGCCCCGGAACGCGGGAAATCAGCCGGTCGATGGCATCGACGGCGGTGAAGGCGATGCCGGTATGCAGCAAGATCTCGCCCATGAAAATGAAAAGCGGAATGGGCGCCAGGCCGAAATTGGCGATGCCGCTCAGCATGCCGCGCATGACCGCCGCGACGCCAGCCTCGCCGCCCATGAATATCCAGGCGCCTATGACGTTGGCGACGATGAAGGAGAACGCCACCGGCAGGCCGATCAGCATCAGCAGGCAGACCGCCCCCAGCATCAGGGCGAGCGCGAAATACCATTCCATGTCAGGGGATCGCAGTCTGGATGGCGTGCGAGGGATCGCGCGGAGTGGGAAACAGGAAGCGGCGGACGAATTCCACAGCCATCAGTGCGCCGGAGATCGGGATCGGCAGCAGCAGGATCCATTCGTGGTAACGCCAGGTCTTCACCGTCACCATATTGTCGTGCCAGGCGCCATAGACGGCGCTGGCGCCGTAAACGGTCATGGCGATCGTGGCGAGAAGGCCAAAAGCGCTGGCCAGAATCTCGACCATTCGGGCTGGCCGGTCCGGCAATTTCGACGTCAGCAGATCTAGCGCGACATGCCCGTTGTGGCGCAACACCCAGGGCGCGCCCAGGAATGCCGCGCCATACATCATGTATTCGCTGAGTTCGATCACCCAGGAGAGCGCTCCCAGGCCAAAATATCGAATGCCGATATCGAGGCAGATCAGAACCGCCACGATGCCGAAAGCCCAGCCGGCGCAATGGCCGAGAAAATCGACGATCTTCTCGAGCCAGCGCAGGAAGGGCGGCGACGCGTGTTGTCCGTTGGACATTCCCCCAGCCACGTGACGCCGCCCTCCGCTCTTCGATAGCCGTTGCTACTGCGGACTACTTCTTGGTCAGCAACTGGCGCAGCTTGGGACCATGCTCGGGGCTGGCCTTGATGATCGATCCCCATGCCGCCTCGCGGCCGATCTCGAGATATTTTTTCTCGTCGGCGGGCGAGAAGCGGATCGGCTTCATGCCGGCCTCTTCCTGCTTCTTGCGCTGCTCGGCGTTGACCGCCAGTTCCTTGCTGTCCTCTTTCTCCAGCTCCAGCATGACGTCTTGCAGCAGCTTGCGCTGGGCGGGTTCCATCTTCTTCCACACGTCGAGATTGACCAGGTATTCCATCTCGGTGCGATAGAAGCCCGGATCGACGCGATATTTGGTCACCTTCTGCCACGAGAAATCGAAGATGCCCTGGGCCGGCCAACCGTAGCCGTCCACCGTGCCGCGCTCCAGCATGGTGTAGATATCAGCCGGCGGCGAGGTGACGGCGGTGCCGCCCATCTTCTCCACCATGGCGCGATAGAGCGGGCTGACGCGGATCTTGAGGCCGGTCAGGTCGGGCTTGGTGATCGGCTTGTTAAGGTAGAGATGGAACTCGCCATAGGCATTGAGCAGGCCCAGATACTGGGCGTTCATCTTCTCGTTGTGGATCTTGTTGATGTATTCGATCGCGCCGTTCTTGCGCAGCTCGGCGACGGGCAGTTCGGCCATCTTGATGGCGTCGATCTCCGGCACAATGTTCTGGTAGAAGCCCGCGGTGCAGCCGGTGATGTCGACCACGCCATCTTTCAGGTTCTTGCCCACATCGAACGGCGGCATGACCTTGGGTGCACCACCCAGATAGCGGATCTGCAGCACGCCCTTGCCGCGCTCGTTGACGCGCTTGATCAGGTCTTCGAAACGCTCCGAATAGTAGGTTTTCTCGGGAAAGCAGCTGACGCCTTTCAGCGTCAGTTCAGCCGCGGTTGCGGGCGTGCGCGCCGCCAACAGCAAGGTTGCGGCGATTGCGGTCAGCGACAAAGTGCGTAGAAAAGACATCCCACCCTCCAGTTGTTCACGCCGTTCCAGGCGTTATTAGTTGTTCTTTTAAAGAACTTTTATTCGTTGTAAGAACAAGCGTTGCAAGCCCCTCGTGCCCTGTCAAGCGGCGCGGCATTGTTTGCGCTTAGAACGCGGCCTCGAGCACGGCCTTGTAGTCGTGCGGCGTCATCGGTCGGGGGTTGCTGGGATGCGAAGAGTCGGCCATCGCCTCGGCGGCGAATTCGTCGAAGCGCTCGCGCGGCACCTTCATGGCCTGCAGGTTCGCGGGCAGCTTCAGCCTTTCGTTCAGCCGGGCAAACCAATCGGCCACGTCCTGGCCGGCCTTCAGGTTCAGCACCGAGCGCAACGTTACGATCTTCTCCTTCAGGTGATCGGCGTTGTAGCGCAACACCGGTGGGATCAGCACCGCATTCAAGGTTCCGTGGTGCAGATGCAGAATGCCCAGCGGATGCGACAGAGCGTGCACCGCCCCCATGCCTTTCTGGAATGCGAGCGCCCCCTCCATCGCCGCCATCATCATCTGCCAGCGCGCGTCGCGATTGGCCCCGTCTCGCACCGCGATTTCGATGTTGCTGGCGGCGCGCTTCAAGCCATCGAGCGCGATTGCATCGGCGGGAGGATTGATGCGCGGCGAGCAGAAGGTTTCCAGGCAATGGGCGATGGCATCCATGCCGGTGGCCGCCGTAATCGAGGGCGGCAAGCCAAGCGTCATCTCGGGATCGAGGATGGCGCAGCGCACCGTGCCCGGGGTGACGAACAGCAAGGATTTCCGCCCGCTGCTGAAAACCAGCACCGAGGAGCGCGCGACCTCGCTGCCGGTCCCGGCGGTGGTCGGAATGACGAAAGTCGGCGCCGGCGGCTTGGGCGGAAAGTTCATGCCGACATTGTAGAAAGCATAGCGCTCTAGCGGCCCCTCGTTCGAGGCGAGGATCGCCGCAGCCTTGGCGCCGTCCATCGCCGAGCCACCCCCCAGCCCGACGATGCTGTCGCAACCATTGGCCCGGTACGCTTCGTAAGCCGTAGTCGCGGCGGCTTCGGTGGGATTGGCGGGCATCGAATCGAACACCGCCACCTGCATCTCCTTTGGCAGCGCCGCCTTGACCTTGTCGACCAGCCCGGCGGCGGCGACGCCCTTGTCGGTGACGATCAGGGGACGCCTGGCATTGGCAAGCGCCATCTCCGCGCCCAGCAGCGCAATGGCGCCGAAATCGAATTGCACCTTGGTGTTGTAGTTGATCAGCGCCATGTCGCTCTCCGCAAAGGGTCAGTCGGGCAATCGCGCGAGAAAATCCAAAACCGCCTGGCCGATTTCCCTGGGCGAATCTTCCGCCAGGAAATGACGGCCAGGCACGGAAATCTCCTCCTGGTTTCGCCACTGCCGGCAGGACGCCAGGATGTCGCCTGTCACCATCGAGCCGGGCTCGGCCACGACCAGCAGCTTGGGGATGCCGCTTTCGCGCATGAAGCGCGCGTTGTCGGCAATCAGCGCGATCATGTCGGCAGGCTCGCCTTCCACCGGCAATTCGCGCGGCCACACGAGCGTCGGTTTGCGCCGCGCGGGATCGCGGAACGGATGGCGATACACGTCGTGCTCCGCCGGCGTCAGGCCGCGCAGCACGCCCGATGGCAGGATCTTTTCGATGAAAAGATTATCTTCGAAGATCAGTTTCTCGCCGTGGTTCGAGCGCAAGGCGGTGAACCACCGCGCCGCTTCCGGCCGCCAGTCCGCATAGCGGCGTTCGGCGATGATGGCTTCCATATGCACGATGCCGGCAACGCGATCGGGATGGCGGCGCGCCCAGTCCATGCCCAGCACCGAGCCCCAGTCGTGGATCACCAACACGACCGGCCGGTCGAAAGCCATTTCCTCGATCCAGGCGTCGAGATAGCGGCGGTGATCGATGTAGCGATACGCCTCGCCCGGCATCGGGTCGGAGCGGCCCATGCCCGGCAAGTCCGGTGCAGCGCAGCGGGCAGCCTGCGCCACCAGCGGCATCACATTGCGCCATAGAAAGGAGCTGGTGGGGTTGCCGTGCAGGAACAGCACCGGTCGGCCCTCGCCCTGCTCCCACCACGCCATGCGTCCATCGAGAATTTGCCCGATGCTCATGCGGCGCGGATCGCCTGGCACTGCGGGCGCCAGCTGCCGCGTGGCGGAAACCCAACTCATCAGCCGCAACTACCCTCGACCGCGAAAAGGCTCTGCATCGGCTTGATGCCGATACAGAGCAAGTCGATCGCGGGAGGAAACGCCCCGAACAAGAAAGACTTTTTCCCGGCCGGGGCCATCCGGGAAAATGAGGAAAAGGATGTAACAGCCAATGCGACACATTTGTTCCTATAAAGAACATTAATTCTTTATAGGAACATTCTTTGCCAAGGTGACCCACGAGTCAAGCCAACAAAAAAGCCGGGATCGCTCCCGGCCGTTTTGACGCAAGCGCATCGGCTCTACGCCGGCAATCTCTGCTCGCGCATGGTCATGGAGCGGCTCATCTGGTCGGCGGCGAGCTTCAGCGCCGGCAGGTATTTCTTCACCACCGCCTCGCGCGAGATGCGCGGGCGGTTGAAGGAGATGTTGAGCGCGGCGATGATTTTCTTCTCGCCGTCATGGACCGGCACGGAGAGGCCGCAAATGTGCTCTTCAAGCTCGCCATCGACCCAGGACCAGCCGCGCTCGTGATCCTGCGCGATCACCTTCTTGAGCTTGGCAGCATCGGTGATGGTGCTGCGCGTATAGGGCACCATGTCGACCTTGGAGAGATTGTTGGCCATTTCCTGCGGCGCCATGCCGCCCAGCAGGATACGGCCCATCGACGTGGCATAGGCCGGCAGGCGCGAACCGACATTGCCGCCGACCGACAGAATCCGTCGGACGGGAATGCGCAGGATGTAAACGACATCGGTATCGTCCAGCACCGAGACCGAGCAGGTCTCGTTGGTTTCCTGCACCAACCGGCCCAGGATCGGCTGCGCAATGTTCCACAGCGGCATCGACGAGATATAGGCGTAGCCCAGCGACAGCACTTTCGGCGTCAGGAAATACTGGCGCCCGATATGGCTGGCATAGCCCAGCTCTTCCAAGGTCAGCAGCAGGCGGCGGGCGCCGGCACGAGTGAGCCCGGCGCGGCCGGCGACCTGGGTCAGGGTCAGCCGCTCGGCGCCTTCGCCGAAGGCGCGGATGACTTTCAAGCCGCGCGCGAAGCCGTTGACGAACTGGCGCGGCGAGCCCGAGGCACCCTCGCCTTCGTCGTCGCCGCTCTCAACGGGGACTTGCAGGGATTGTCTGGCCATTATGCTTGTCGCCTTGGGTTTTGGGCCTGCGCGCACTGGTTATGCCGCAGGCCCAATGTGATGGTCAACGCCCGTGCTACTGCTCGATCTTGACGTTCGCCTTCTTCACCACCTCACCCCACTTTACTTTTTCGGCGCGGATAAAGGCAGCGAACTCTTCGGGCTTGCTGGCAACCACCGTCAGGCCGCCTTTCTCGAGCCTTTCCCTGACGTCAGGCGCGTTCAGCGCCTTGATGATGGCGGCGGAAAGCTGGTCGACCACCGGCCGGGGCGTCGCCTTGGGCGCGATGAAGCCGAACCAGGCGGTGGCGTCAAAGCCCTTGACGGTGTTGGCAACGGGCGGAATTTCCGGCGCCATCGGGTTGGGCTTGAGCGAGGTGACGCCCAGACCTTTAAGCTTGCCGGCTTTCACATGCACGATGCCGGTCGGCAGGTTGTCGAACATCGCCTGCACCTGGCCGCCCAACAGATCGTTCAGCGCCGGACCGCTGCCCTTATAGGGCACGTGCTTGATGTCGGCGCCGGTCAGCGCCTTGAACAACTCGCCGTTGAGATGCCCCGTCGAGCCCGCGCCCATCGAGGCATAGGCGATCGAGCCGGGCTTGGCTTTGGCCAGCGCGATGAACTCCGCCAGGGTGTTGGCGGGAACCGAAGGGTGGACGAGCAGGATATTGGGCGTGGTGCCGGCCAGCGATAGCGGCTGGAAATCCTTCTCCACGTCGTAGGGCAGATCCTTGTAGAGCCATTGATTGATCGCCAGCACCGAGGACGGGGCGATGGCGATGGTGTACCCGTCCGGCTTGGCGCGGGCGACGAACCCGGTGCCTAGCGCGCCGTTGGCGCCGGGCTTGTTCTCGACCACCACCGGCTGGCCGAATTGCTCCTGCATCTTCTGCGCCACTTCGCGCGCTACGATGTCGTTGGTGCCGCCCGGCCCATACGGCACCACGATGGTGATGGGACGGTCGGGGAATTTCTGCGCCAATGCCGGGGTGACGATTGCCGGTGTGGCGAGGACGGCCAGCGATACGGCGCCGGCGGCGATGAACATTCTGCGCAACATGACAGCCTCCTTGGTTTTGCTTTTCACGATTACTCCTGGAACGCGGTCTGGCGCTGGCGGCGCACGGCCGGCAGCACGGTGATGACGAGCAGCAGCAGGGCGATGGCCAGCACGCCGGCGCTGATCGGACGGGTGAGGAAGACGCTGCCATCCCCATCGGCGAGCGACAGGGCGCGACGGAAATTCTCCTCCAGCAGCGGGCCCAGCACGTAGCCCAGCACCAGCGGCCCGGCCTCGAAGCCGAGCGCGGCCAGTATGAAGCCCAGCAAGCCGAACGCCGCCAGCAGGTAGAGATCGAAGGTGTTGTTGTTGACGCTGTAGACGCCGATGCAGCACAGCAGCAGGATGACCGGGAACAGCACGCGATAAGGCACCAGCAGCAACTTCGCCCAGATGCCGACCAGCGGCAGGTTGATCACCAGCAGCATGAGATTGCCCAGCCACATGCTGGCTATGACGCCCCAGAACAGATCGGGCCGGTCGTCGATCAAATTGGGCCCCGGTGTGACGCCGCGCAGGATCAGCGCGCCGGCCAGGAGCGCCATCACCGCGTTGGCGGGTATGCCAAGCGTCAGCATGGGAATGAACGAGGTTTGCGCGCCGGCATTGTTGGCCGATTCGGGCGCCGCCACGCCTTCGATGGCGCCGTTGCCGAAGCGAGTCGGATCGCGCGCGATGCGTTTTTCCAGCGCATAAGCGGCGAAGGAACTCAAGATGGCGCCGCCGCCCGGCAGCACGCCCAGCAGCGAGCCTAGTGCGGTGCCGCGCCAGATCGGCCCCACCGAGCGGCGCATGTCCTCGCCGCTGGGCCAGGGTTTGTCGAGCTTGTCGGCCACCAGCGCCCGGCTTTGCGCGCCGTTGATGTTGCGCAGGATCTCGGCGATGCCGAACAGGCCCATGGCGACGACGACAAAGCCGATCCCGTCGTAAAGATCGGGCAGGCTCAACGTCATGCGCCGCGTGCCGACTTCGGGATCGGTGCCAACCAGCGACAGCAGCAGGCCCAGCACGGTCACGGCGAAGGCTTTCAGCAGCGAGCCTTGCGCCAGCACCATGGCGCCGACCAGACCCAGCACCATCAGCGCGGTGTATTCGACGGCGGAGAAGGATTGCGCCATCGAGATCAGTGGCGGGCTGAACAGCGCGATCAGCACGGTGGCGACGCAGCCGGCGAAGAACGAGCCGATGGCGGCGATGGCCAGCGCTTTACCCGCCCGGCCCTGGCGCGCCATCTGGTAGCCGTCGATGCAGGTGACGACGGAGGAGGCTTCGCCCGGCAGGTTGAGCAATATGGCCGCGGTCGAGCCGCCGTATTGCGCGCCGTAGTATATGCCGGCCAGCATGATCAGCGCCGAAGTCGGATCGAGGTGGTAGGTGGCCGGCAGCAAGATGGCGATGGTGGCGACCGGCCCCAGGCCCGGCAGCACGCCGATCATGGTGCCGACCAAGGTGCCGACGAAGCAGGCCAGCAGATTGCCGGGCGCGAAAGCGGTCTGGAAACCCTGCAGCAGTCCCTCAAGCCCGCTCATGGCAGGAACCATGACGGCCAGAGCGGCACGTTGATCTTCAACGCCACAATGAAGAGCAGGCTGGCAGCGGTGGCGATGGCGGCGGCGATGACCAGCGCCTCGCGCCAGCGGAAATCGCGGCCCGCCGCCGCCGCCAGCAACAGCAGGGCAAAGGCTGTGAGCGCAAAACCCGCCGGCCGCAGCAACAGGGCGAACAGCACGATGGCGCCCAAAATCAGCAGCAGCGGCCGCAGCACTCGCCAGTCGAGCGTCAGGGACGGTATGCTGCCGAGCATCGACTTCAGCGCGATCAGCACGCCCAGCCCAACGAGAAGACGCGCCAGCCAGGTCGGCAGGAAGCCCGGCCCCATGGCGGCCACCGCCCCCATGCGCGTATTGGCCAGCAGCACAAGCGCGATCGCGCCAATGGCGATGCAGAACAGGCCTGCCCAAAGATCCCTTGCCGCGAGGCGCTGCATCGAGCCCGCCCTCACTGCCGCAACTGGATCCAAACACTCTTGCTCTTGAGATATTTCTCAAGCGCAATTGCGCCGAAATCCTTGCCGAAACCCGATTGCTTGTAGCCGCCGAAGGGCGAGCCGACGTCCAGCGAGCGGCCATAGGTGTTGACCCAGATCATGCCGGCTTCGATGCGACGGGCGGCCATCAGCGCCTTGTTGATGTCGCTGGTGTGGACCGCGCCGGCCAGCCCGTAGATCGAATGGTCGGCCATGGCGAGGCCTTCTTCGACGTCGTCGAAGGTCTGCACCGCCAGCACGGGGCCGAACACTTCTTCTTCCACCACCGGCGAGCCGGCCTTCGACCGCACCACGGTGGGCTGGAAGAAGGCGCCCTTCTCCGTTTGCTCGCGCCCGCCGCCCAGCAGCACATCGTCGCCCGCCTGGCGGGTGCGATGGAGGATGTCGGCGATGCGATCGGTCTGCCTGGCCGAGATGATCGGCGCCAGGGTCGTGGCGAGGTCCCAGGTCGGGCCGGGCTTGGCGTCCCATAGCAGCGCCAGCACCTTGTCCAGCAACTGGTCGGCGATCTTGCGTTCCACGACAAGACGCGAGCCGCAATAGCAGAGCTGGCCGGCATTGCGCGACACGCCCGACGCGATCGTGGCCGCAACCTGATCGAGGTCGGGAATGTCGGCGAAGACGAGTTGCGGACTCTTGCCGCCCAGCTCGAGCGACACAGGCTTCAGGCCGCTATTGGCGGCATCGATCATCACCGCCTTGCCGGTGGCGGTCGAGCCCGTGAAAGAGACGACACCGATTTTGGGATGGCGTACCAGGGGGGAGCCCGCTTCCTGGCCGTAGCCGACTACGACGTTGAACAGGCCGGCCGGCAGCCCCGCGTCGATGGCCAACTCGGCCAGGCGCAAGGCGGTGAAGGGCGTCAGCTCCGAAGGCTTCAGCACCACGGCATTGCCGGCAGCCAGCGCCGGCGCGACCTTGGCGGTCGCCAACACCATCGGCACGTTCCAGGGCGCAATGGCGCCGACCACGCCATAGGGCTCGCGCATGGTCAGGCTGAAGACATCGTCGCGGGTCGGTAGCACCTGGCCCTCGATCTTGTCGGCGCATTCGCCATAGAAGCGGATCAGCTCGGCGGTGATGGCGACGTCGCGGATACGGGTTTCGGCGATGACGCGCGAGGAGGACAGCGATTCCAGCCGCGCCAGCTCCTCGGTGTGCCGCTCGACCAGATCGGCCCAGCGCCGCAGCACAGCGCCGCGGCGGCGCGGCTCGCCGTGCGCCCAATCGCTGGTCCTGAAGGCCTGCCAGCCGCTTTCCACCGCCTCGTCGACAGTGCCGGCATCGGCGCCTGCGAAACGCGCCGCGATATGGCCGTCGGACGGGCGCTGCACGGCGATCTCGCTGCCTTTGCCGATGACGCGCCGGCCGCCGATATAGGAATCGGTCGGCAGTTTCTCGAGATCGGGATCGAAAGCCTGAATGCCGTCCATCGACTGCCTCCTAGCTGGTGCGCACGTAAACCGCTTCGCAAATGACGTTCAGCACCGCCTGGCGCTTCTCGGCCTGCACCGCGTGCAGCGCCCGCTTCAGCGCCGCCGGCAGCTCGGCCGGATCGCTGACTTTCTCGCCATAGCCGCCGGAAGCCTCGACCAGCTTCTCGTAGTCGGGCGAGGGTTCGAGGCAGGAGAAGGTCGGCTGGTTGTCCTTGGCGGCGTGGCCGTGCGGGTACATCGACAGAGTGGCGCGATGCACCGCCGCCCAGCGCGCGTTGTTGAACACGACGGTGAGGAACGGCAGCTCCATGGCGCGCGAGACGAAATGCGTCGGCGTAGGATTGCCGAACATGTAGGTGCCGTCGCCGACGCAGACCACGATGGTGGCGTCGGGCTTGGCGAGCCTGTAGCCTAGCGCCGCGCCCATGCTCCAGCCCAGGCCGCCGGCCGGGCTGTGCGAGAAATAGGTGCCGGGCCGGTCGAAGCTGACCTGCTCCAGCACCAGCGGATATTCGTTGATGATGATGGTGTCGCCGCTCTTGGCCTGTTCGATGCAGGTCGAGACCCATTTCGGTGTCATGATCGCCGGCGTCTTGAGATCGTCGGCTACCGGCTTCCACGACGGCTTCTTCTGGAACTCGCGCACGCGCTCGGCGCGTTCAGACAGCGCCTTCTCCGCCGTCGCCGCGCCCGCCAGCGTAGCAAGCGAGGCGGCCGGATCGCCGGTGATGGCGAGATCGGCCTGGAAGCCGCGGATCGGATAGCGCGCGAAGAGCGGATCCATGCCGATATGCACGACCTTGCACGAGGCCGGCAGGTCGACCTGCTCGGGCAGCCACGGCACGTCGCTGTCGGCCACGATCACCAGGTCGGCATCCTTGAGGAACGGGTTGGGGTCGTAGCCGCAATGCATCGGGTGATCGTCGGCCAGGCACAGATAGCGCGGGCGATACTGCACCACCGGCACTTTCTGGCGCGTGGCGAAATCGGCCAGCGCGGTGTAGCTGGCAAGATCGCGACCGATATTGGAGGTGATGATCACAGGCTTCCTGGCCTGCGCCAGATAGTGCGAGGCCTGCGCCAGCGACTTGGGGTCGCCGTGCGGGGTGGCGGCGGGCGCGATGCTGGAGCTGACATCCAGTTTGTAGCCGTTCATGCCCGACGCCAGCACTTCGCGCGGCAGGGTGAGGTAGACCGGGCCCTTGGGATCGGACTGCGCCAGCGCGATGGCGCGATCGACCACGGTCTCCAGCTGCACGGGCTGGCGCAGTTCGTAATCCCATTTCACGAACTCGCGCACCATGGCGCCCTGGTCGAACATCTCCTGCGCCCAGTTGATGTAGTTGTTGCGCCCGCCCAGCATGCCGGACTCGACAATGGGAGTACGACCGGCGGTGAACAGCACCGGCACGTTCTGGCGCGCGGCATTGATGATGCCGTTCATGGCGTTAGCGGTGCCTAAGCCCACATGCACCATCACCGCCTGCATCCTGCCGGTCGCCATGTAGTAGCCATGCGCCATGGCGATGGCGACGTTCTCGTGCGGCGCCAACACCGGGATCGGATAGGAGGCATTGCCGGTCTTGGCCTTGGAATAGGCCTCGATGATCGGCGGGAAATCCGTGCCGGCATTGCCGAAGATGTAATCGATGCCGCGACTCGACAGCAGCGACAGATAGGCTTCGGCAACAGTCTCTTCTGGTTCGGACACTGACATTTCCTTTTTCATTGACCACGCTCGACCAGCGCGTCGGCGATGACGTAAGCGCCGGCCGTTGCAGCCATTACCGGATTGAGATCAACCGAGGCGATGGCGCCCTTGGCGCCGGCGACCAGGTCGGCAAGTTTCATCGCCAGCTGCGCCAGTGGCTTGAGCTCGTAACGCTTCTCGCCACGCACCCCCGCGAACAGCGGCGCGATCTGCAGCCGTTGCAGGGCGCGCAGCACGTCTTCTTCGGCGAAGGGATGGCGCAGCAGCACCGTGTCCTTCAGCGCCTCGACGTATTTGCCGCCGTCACCCAGCATCACCAGGGTGCCGAACTGCGGATCGAAGCGGGCACCGACCATCAGCTCGCGCCGCGCCGAGACCATGGCAGCGGCGATGACGCCGTCGTTCTCCGCTTTCAGTTCGATCAGCCGGCCGGCGATGTCCTCGTAGGCCGACCGCGCGCCAGTGGGGCCGGTAATGCCTAGCCGCACCAGCCCGTATTCCGATTTGTGCGGGAAGCTGGCGGCGGAGCCTTTCAGCACGATGCGCCCGCCCAGAATGGTCAACACGGCGGCGGCATCGTCGGCATTGCGGCACAGGCGCTGCGGCACGATCGGCAGGCCGTGCTTCTCCAGCAGCTGCATGCTCTGCCATTCGCTGAGGAACTGGTCCTTGCCGGCGGGCAGCGAGACTTTCGGCAGATCGCGGACCTTGGCGACGGGCCGGCGCATCAGTTCGGCATGCGCGGCCAGTTGCCCAAGGGCTGCAATGGCGTCGCTGTCGTGCTGGAATGTGGGAATGCCTTCGGCGCGGAACTGGTCGGCGATCTTGGTTTGCGGCTGGGCGACGGCGATGGCCTTGCCGGTCTCGCGCATGAAGGCGGCCGTGTCGCGGGCGAAGGTGGGCGTGTCGTAGCCGGTGCCGGCGATCGGCAGCGAGATGAAGTGCACATCGGCGGCATCGCCTTCTGCCAGGATCGGCAGCATGTCGGAGAACAGCTGGCGAAATCGGGCAGTGCGGATTTCAATTTCTCCGCCGTCGCCGCCTCAAAGCGCGGCAAGGATAGACCGTTGGTCTCGGCCAGATCGGCCGCCATGACGCAGCTGGCGCCGGAATTGGAGATCGCCACCAGCCGGTGCGTGCGCGGCCGCCAACCCTTGAGATACAATTCGGCCGCATTGCACAGCGCTCGTACGTCAGGCGCGCGCCAGATGCCCTGCTGCTCGAAGAAGGCGTCGATCACTCGGTCTTCGGTCGCCAGCGCGCCGGTATGCGAGGACGCGGCCGCCTGGCCCGCTGCCGAACGTCCCGCCTTCACCGCGATGATCGGCAGATCGCGTTCGCGCGCCACGCGGGCGGCTTCGATCAGCATGTCGGGATCGAGAATCGCTTCCATATAAAGAAGCAGCAGCTTGATGTCGGGGTCCTGCGCCACGGCGAGGGCGAAATCGGCGACGGTGAGATCGCTCTCGTTGCCGGTCGCATGCGAGTGGCGCACGCCGATGCCGCGCTCGCGCAACAGCGCATAGGGCACCACGCTCATGGCCCCGCTCTGGCTGACGATGCCGATCGGCCCGTCCTGCGGCGGCACTTCGTTGAACATGGTGGCGAAGGAAGCCACCGCGCCCAGCGAGAAGTTCGCTATGCCCTGCGTGTTGGGACCGACCAGCCGCATATCGGCGGCGCGCGCCGTGTCGACCATGCGATCCTGCGCGGCACGCCCCTCGGCGCCGATCTCGCCGAAACCCGACGTCATGATCACGCCGATGCTTACACCCTTGGCGGCGCAGGCTTCGACGGCTTGCACCGCGGCCATGCCCGGCACGGCGATGATGGCGAGGTCGGGCGCTTCGGGCAGGCTTGCGATGGAGGAATAAGCGCGATGGCCCTGGATCTCGTCGCGGTTGGGATTGATCGGATAGACCCGTCCGCGATAGCCGAAACGCTGCAGATAGGCGATGGGACGGCCGCCGATCTTGTGCGGGTTCTCCGACGCGCCGATCACGGCGATGGAGCGCGGCTGCAAAGCGGCCTGCTGCCAGTCCGACGCCATCGGCTTGCGGGCCGGCGCGTTCATGCGGCGCCTCGCGTCATATGACGTACAGGGGGCTTCTTGCCGCTCTCGCGCTCGGCCTGCGCCTTGCCGGCCAGGTACTGCTTCGGCCACCATTGCTTGGCGAAGCCCTGCTCCACCGCAGCCTTCAAAGTCCACGACGCGTCGGTGAGATGCGGCCGAGCCAGCGCGCAGAGATCGGCGCGGCCGGCGGCGACGATGGAATTGACCTGATCGGATTCGGTGATGGCGCCGACGGCGATTGTGGAAATGCCGACTTCATTGCGGATGCGATCGCTGTAAGGCACCTGGAACATGCGGCCGTAAAGGGGGCGCGAGGCGCGCGTGGTCTGGCCCGTCGAGACGGTGAGGGCATCGGCGCCGGCCGCCTTCAGGATGCGCGCCAGTTCCACAGCCTCCTCGCCCGTCAAGCCGCCGTCGGCCCAGTCGGTGGCGGAGATGCGCACGCTCAAGGGCTTGTCCCAGATCTTGCGCACGGCTTGCAGGATGCGCCCGGGCAGGCGGGCGCGACGCTTGATGTCGCCGCCGAATTCATCGCCCCGCTTGTTGGTGAGCGGACTTATGAAAGACGACAGCAGATAGCCATGGGCGAAATGCAGCTCGATCATGTCGAAGCCGCAAAGCAGCGCGCGCGAGGCGGCGGCGACGTATTGCCCTTCAAGCATGTCGATATCGGCCGCCGTCATTTCCTGCGGCGTCTGATTGCGCGGGCCGTAGGCGATGTCCGAGGCGGCCAGGATCGGCCAGTTGCCCTCGGGCAACGGCTCGTCCATGCGCTGCCAGCCCAATTGCGTCGAGGCTTTCGGCCCGGCATGGCCCAGCTGGATGCCGATCCTGGCCGGCGAGGCCGTGTGGACGAACGCCACGATGCGACGCCAGGCATCGACATGGGCATCGTCGTAGAGACCGGCACAGCCCGGCGTGATGCGGCCTTCGGCCGAAACGGCCGTCATCTCGCTCAGGATCAGCCCGGCGCCACCCATGGCGCGGGCGCCCAGATGCACCAGATGGAAGTCGTTCACCAGCCCATCGGTGGCGGAATACATGCACATCGGCGACAGCACGACGCGGTTAGCGATGGTCATGTCGCGCAGCCGGAACGGAGTGAACATCGGCGGCGCGGTCTCGTTGAGTCCGGCATCGCGGGCGATCGCAGCCTCGACCTCGGCCACCAGTGCGGGATAGGTCTGCGCCATGTCCTCGTGGCCGGTGCGCTGACTGGCAGTGAGCAGGCTGTAGGCGAAACGCGGCAGTGGCAGCCCGGCATGGCGCTGCGGCGTTGCGAACCAGTCAAGCCGGTTGCGCACGCCATGCTGGGCGGCGGTGACGATCTTCTGGCGCTGCTCGGCGAAGCTCGCCTTGGCATCTTCCGACGCCAGCGCCATGGCCAGCGCCTCGATCAGCGCCGGCTGCTGCTCGGCCGCGCCCAGGCACAGCGCATCGTCGGCCAGGCCAAGATCGAAATCGCACGGTGCGGCCTTGGCCAGCGTGAAGGCCACGGCCCCCAGCCCAGCCTGGCGCAGCAGCGCAGTCGCGTCCGGCTGCGCGCCGTGCGGCCATAGCAGCTCGATCCGTCCAGGATAGAGTCGCAGATGGGCCGGCGAATCGCCGGCAAACACCAGTTGCACGCTGGAGGAACCGGCCACAGTCGGGGCGACGGCTAAGCCTGCCTCGCCTGGTCCGGCAATCAGCGCCCCTGCAGGCGGCGATGCCGCCGGGGCGATGTCGGCATTGCGCGCATTGTGCCTGAGGAAGTCGATCAGATGGCGGGCGACGGGAACGAGATCGCTCTCGCCGCACTCCACACGGACGCCATCGCGAATGACGACCAGCGGCAGCCGCGACGCCTCGGCCAAGAGCGTCTTCAGCTCGGGAAACGCGCGCTGCAGCCAGGCGCGCGCGGCGCCGGAGATCGGGCGCGGCGGCGTGTCGTTCTCAACTGCAACGCTGAGCTGCAGCGTCGGCGCGGCCTGCTGCAGCCGCAGCGCCACAGCCAGTCCGAGCCAGCCCGCTATGTCGACATGCAGCCGCATCAGGTGGGCTCGCGCGCCAGCATCGCGGTGGCTTTGATCTCGATCAGGGCGCCCTTGCGGATCAGGCCGGAGACCAGCACACCGGTGGCGGCAGGCCAGGGTGGGCCCTTCAGCATCTCGCGGCGGATAGCGGCGGTCTTCTCGTAGCCTTCGAAGGTGGTGACGTATTCGGTGGTGTCGACGATATCGGCCAGCGAGCCGCCGACGCTTTCCAGCAGCCGCTGCATCTTGCCCAGGATGTAGCGCGTCTGTTCGGCCAGATCGCCTTCATGCACCAGTTTCATGGTGTCGTCGGTGGCGGTGAGGCCGGAGATCCACACCATGCGGCCGACGCGGACCGCCGGCGAAAAAGTCAGGCGGCCGGAGGCTTCGACGCCAGGATAATGGATCGGAACGAACGCGCTCATGGTTTCCTCTAACCGCTCATGCGCAGCAGATAGCGGTGAAAGCCTTCGGCCAGGACTTCGCCCTTGTCGTTGACGACGGCGATGGAGAAAGTCACCACGCCGCTCTTCTTCTCCGACTTCAACGCCACGCTCTCCACCACGAAGCCGGTGCTGACTCGATCGCCGACCAGAGCGGGGGCGCGAAACTTCATGCCCTGCTCGAGGAACGCCACCATCGATTCTTGCAGCCGGTCCGATAGCGGCGTGGCGCCAAGTGCTGTGATCGACGTCACCAGCAGGCCGTGCGCCAAGCGCTTGCCGAAGCGCGACTTGGCGGCGTAGGCGTCGTCGTAGTGGATCGGGTGGCGGTCGCCGGTGAGCTCTGCGAATTGCCTGAACTGCGGATCGCCCAGCACCACGGATTGCCCGGCGTACCGCTGGCCGACGGCGAAATCCTCGGCGTAGAGCTGCGACGTGCCCTGCTCCAGCTTCGCCATGGGTTCAGCGTTGGCCGCCATGTCCGGCCTCTAGCGGTCTTCGAGCACGGCGCGGCCGATAACCGTCACCTCGTCCTTAACGCGCTCGACCACCGAACCGTCGTCCTTCAGCTCGACGATGAGCTTGTCGCCGGGGCATACCGGGCCGACCCACTTGGTGTGGAGCTTGCCGCGATAGAACCAGTCCTTGCCGTATTTCTTCATGGCGAGATCGCACACGAAGGCCGACAGATGCGGGCCGTGCACCAGGGTGCCGCGGAAGCCGCGCTTGAGGCAGTACTCGTGGTCGTAATGGATGATGTCGTTGTCGCCGTTGATCTTGCCGTAGAGATCGATCTTGGCCTGGTCGATGGGAATTTCGCGCTGCATCGGAAGCGTCTCTCTCTATCTCAGGAAGGAACGTGGAAGGTGTTGACCATGGAGGCGATGGGCGTGCCGTCGGCGCGCTTCCATTCCGCTTCCCAGCGCACGTAGCGCCGGCCACGCTTCTCGAACTTGTCGGCCACCTTGCCGGTGACGACCATGTCGGTGGTCTCGTCGGCCCAGATCGGGTTGCGCCAGCGGAACTCGACCTCGGCCATGACAATGCCCTGGATCGGCGGATATTTCCGATAGAGCGGCACGGTCATGTAGGGGAACAGCACGTTGGGCGGCGCCGCCAGGCGACCGTCGAGCTTGTAGAGCGAGCGGTCGGCTTCGACCGAATCGAAGTACTCCTCGACGATGGCCGGCGTGATGGTGAAGCGCAGTTCTGGCAGGGCTGCGCCGACAACGAACGCGTCGTAGGGCGTGCCGGGCACCGAATCTTCCCGCGGCTTCAACTGGTCGGGTCTCGTCATCTTCATTCCTCCGGAAAACCGTCCCGCTTTGAGTTGACTCTATGTTCCTATTAAGAACAATTGTTTTAATAGCGCTCACTATTGCAAGCGGCGTCGCCGGCTGTCAAGCCGCGCTCTCGGCCGAAATCGCCGCACGCGCCGCGTCGAAAATCGCCAGGCGTTTGCGATACAGGGCTGCGCTTTCGCGCACCTGTTCCTGCGCCGAGACCGGCGCGATTTCGGCGTGGCGATGGCAGGCGACCCGATGGCCGGGCGCGATGGTTTCCAACGCCGGCGCCTCGCGCTGGCAGCGCTCGACGGCGAAAGGACAACGGGTGTGGAAATGGCAACCGGAGGGCGGCGCAATCGGGTTGGGAATGTCGCCGCCCAGGGTGCCGCGCTCGCGACGCAAGCCGGGCACGGGGCGCGGCACGGCGTTCATCAGCGCCTGCGTGTAGGGATGGCGCGAGTGGGCGAAGATGGTCTGCTTGCTGCCCTCTTCCACCAGCCGGCCCAGGTACATCACGCCGACCCGGTCGGCAATGTGCTTCACCACCGCCAGATCATGGGCGATGAAGAGATACATCAGCCCGAACTCGGTCTGCAGGTCTTTTAGGAGATTGACGATCTGCGCCTGAATGGAAACGTCGAGCGCCGAGACCGGCTCGTCGCAGACGATCAGCTTGGGGCGCGCCGACAGCGCGCGCGCGATGGCGATGCGCTGGCGCTGGCCGCCGGAGAATTCATGCGGGTAGCGATCGCCATGCGCCGGTGTCAATCCGACCAGCCGCAGCAATTCGCCGATGCGCGCCTTGCGCTCGGCCCCGACCGCCATGCCCTGCACTTCCAGCGGCTCTTCCAGGATGCGTTTTGCGGTCAGGCGCGGGTTGAGCGATCCGTACGGGTCCTGAAATACGATCTGCATGTCGCGGCGCAGGACGCGCAGCTCGTGATGGTCGAGATCGTAGATCGAGCGGCCCTCGAAGCGCACGTCGCCGGCGCTGGGCTGTAGCAGGCGCAGCACCATGCGTCCGGTGGTGGATTTGCCGCAGCCCGATTCGCCCACCAGCGCGAAGGTCTCGCCGCGCTGGACGGTGAAGGACACGCCATCGACGGCGCGCACCGCGCGCTTGGGCTTCCAGAAGGCCAGCCCATTGCCGATCTCGAAATGCTTGACCAGACCTTCGACTTCCAGCGCGCTCATGCCTGCGCCCTCAGTTCGGGGATGGTTTCGATCGGCGCGCGCCAGCAGGCGACGTCGTGGCCGGGCGAGATTTCCATCAGCGGCGGCTGCTCGGCGCGGCACTTGTCGATGGCGAAGGGACAACGCGGGTGGAAGCGGCAGCCGACCGGCAGCGAAGCCGGGTTGGGCACGGTGCCCTCGATGGTGGCCAGCCGGGCGCGGTCTTCCTCCAGACGCGGGACCGAGCCCAGCAGGCCGATAGTGTAGGGATGCTGCGGATCGGCAAAGAGATTTTGCACCGAGGCGGTCTCGACGATCTTGCCGGCGTACATGACCGCCACATCGTCGGCGACTTCGGCAATAACGCCCAGATCGTGGGTGATCAGCAATATCGCCGTCCCAGTGCGCTTTTGCATGTCGCCCAGCAATTCCAGGATCTGCGCCTGGATGGTGACGTCGAGCGCCGTGGTGGGCTCGTCGGCGATCAGAAGCTTGGGCTCGCAGGCCAGCGCCATGGCGATCATGGCGCGCTGGCGCATGCCGCCCGACATTTCATGCGGGAAGGAATCGACACGCGTCGCTGCCGAGGGAATGCGCACCAGATCCAGCACCGCGATGGCCCGCTTGCGCGCCTCGGCATGGCTGATCGGGAAATGCGCCCGCAGCGCCTCAATGATCTGCTCGCCCACGGTATAGACCGGGTTGAGCGAGGTCATCGGTTCCTGGAAAATCATCGCCAGCTCGCGCCCGCGATAGCGGCGGCGTTCCTCGGCGTCGAGCTCGAGCAGATCGACTTCGCCATAACGCATCTGCGCGCCGGTGACTTCCGCCGGCGGCATCGGAAGCAGGCCCATGATGGCCAGCGAGGTGACGCTCTTGCCCGAGCCCGACTCGCCCACCAAGCCCAGCGTGCGGCCGGGGTAGAGCCTGAGACTCACCCCGTCCACCGCTTTTACCAAACTGCCGCCGACCTTGAAGCCCGCGACCAGGTCCCGCACGTCAAGCAAGGGGGCAGCGCCTGACGCGCTGCCCGTGTTCTCGCTCACAATCGTCTCGCTCCTGACATCCATGTTCAGAACGAGACGTCGAGGCCCTTGTAGAGCAGGCTGGTGAAGGTGGCGTGCGGCTTGACGTTCTTCACTTTCTTGCTGGCGGCGACGAACACCATGTCGTGCACCAGCGGCACCCATAGCGCGTTGGCGACGATCTTCTCCTGCACCTTGGCGTAGTTCTCCGCCCGCACCTTGGGATCGGAGGCCTGCAATCCGGCATCCAGCCAGCCATCGGTTTCGGCATCGATCCAGTTCATGCGGTTGGGGATCGGCCGGTTCTGCGAGCGCCAGTAGACGTTGAGCACGTCGCCGGCGGAGGCGTAGGGATTGCAGAGCAGGAACATGTCGAATTCCTGCGTCGCGATCTTGGTGAAATAGGCGGTGGCGTCGAAGGCCTCGATCTTCAAATCGATGCCGACCTGGCGCATATAGCCCTGCACCGCCGTGGCCATCTGCGGGTTGCTGCCCGAATTCAGGATGAACAGCACCGGCGACAGCCGTACGCCGTTCTTCTCGCGCATGCCGTCACTGCCGGCTTTCCAGCCGGCGGCATCGAGCAATTTCTTGGCCTCGGCCGGATTGTATTTGCCCAGCGGCGTGTTCTGCGTGCTGGCTGCGAAGTCGGGTGTGCCGGGATGCAGATAGGCCGGGGCCGGAATGGCATTGCCGAAGAAAATCTGCTTGGCGATATCCTCGCGGTTGACTGCAAGGTTCATCGCCTTGCGCACCTCGATATCCTTCATCAGGTCGCGGGTGATCTTGTTGCCGATGAAGCAGGTGCGGAAATAGTTGGCCGGCGCGGTAATGGCGACGTTGGGCGCTTTCTTCAGTTCGGCCACCGACCACAGCGGCACGGCATAGGTGAGATCGCCCTGGCCCGACATCACCGCGGCCATGCGGGAAGCGTCTTCCGGCACCATCTTCCACACGATCTTCTCGACCTTGGCGGGGCCCTTGTTGGCGTAGATCGGCGGACCCCATTTGTAGGCGGCATGCCGCTTCAGGGTCATCTCGGTGCGCGGCGTCCAGCTCTCCCAGCAGAACGGGCCGGTGCCATCGACGCCCTTGATGCCGAAATCCTTGCCCAGCGCATCGACGTTCTCCTTGTTCAGGATGGTGCCGTGCATGAGGGTGAGCGTGTAAAGCAACTCGTTGTAGGGCTCGTTCAGCTCGTAGACGATCCTGGTCGGGCCCGCAGCGGTGATCGACTTCACCTTGCCCATCTTCTGCGCCGACGGCTTCTTGTTCTCGGTGTCGAGCATGCGGTTGAAGGTGTAGACCACGTCCTCGGACGTCATCTTCTTACCGGAGCAGAAAGAAACGTCGTCACGCAGCTCGAAAGTGTAAGTCTTGCCATCCGGACTGACGGTCCACGACTTGGCCAGCAGCGGCTTGATGGTCTTCATGTCGAAGTCCAGCGCCACCAAGGTGTCGCCCAGCAGGAAGGCGATTTCCGAGGCCGCCGCGGCCGTGGCGCGCTGCGGATCGTAGGAGAAGGAATCGACGGTGCGCAGCACGGTCAATGTCTGCCCCGATGCCACGCCCGGCAGGGCCATGCCCATGCCCAGCACCAATCCGGCGATCGTTTGCTTCCAGTTCATATCGGGCCTCCTTATTGTTTGCCTGCGCCCTCAGGCGACCAGGCGCGGATCGAGAACGTCACGCAGCGCATCGCCGACGACATTGGCCGCCAGCACGATGAGAAAGATGAAGACGCAGGGGATGGTCACGATGTGCGGCGCCAGGAACAGCAAGCCGCGCCCGTCGGCGGCCATCATCCCCAGCTCCGCCGTCGGTGGCTGCGCGCCCAGACCCAGGAATCCCAGCGCCGAGCCGATCAGGATCACCTGGCCGAAACGCAAAGTGAGAAAGACGAAGATGGTCGAGGCGCAGTTCAGCGCCAGATAACGCCACAGCAGTACGCGATCGGACAGGCCGATCGCCCTGCCCGCCTCGAGGAATTCCTGGCTGGCGACGCCCACCGCCGCGCCGCGCGCGATGCGCGCCACGTCGGGCACGGTGGCGAAGATCAGTGCGAAGATCACCGCGCCCAGGCCGGGTCCGAAGATGGCGGCGGCGGCCAGACCGATCAGGATGGCGGGGAAGGCCAGCAGCATGTCGATGACGCGCATGACCACGCCGTCGATGCGCTTGTAGAAGGCGGCCAGCACGCCGATGGCGGCGCCCAAAAGGCCGCCGACCAGCACGCTCATCACCCCCATCAGCAAGGTCAGGCGCATGCCGTAGAGCACGCGGCTGAAAATGTCGCGGCCGGTGGCATCGGTGCCCAGCCAGTTTTCGCCATCGGGCGTGCGGATGGCCTTGCCGAGATTGATCGCATAGGGATCGTAAGGCGCAATCAGCGGCGCCAGAATCGCGGCCACTATCAGAACGCTCAGCAGCAGGGCAGCGACAGCCGCGGCACGATCGGCCAGCAGGCGGCGCCAGATCGTGGCGCGTGTCGGCGGAGTTGCGGCAGGCGTTGCGATGGCTTGAACGGCGTTCATCGCCGGCGCACTCGCGGATCGAGCCGCGTATAGAGCACGTCGACCGAGAGGTTGATGAGGATGAAGGCCAGCGCCAGGATCATGATGGCGCCCTGGGCGAGCGGGAAATCGCGCGACAGGATGGCGCCCACCGCCAATTGCCCCAGCCCGGGCCAGGCGAACAGAGTTTCAGTGACGACAGCGCCGCCCAACAGGAAAGCCGCCTGCAAACCGATGAGGGTGACGATGGGAATGAGCGCAGTGCGCAGCACATGCGCCAGCACCACCCGGCCCTCGCGCACGCCCTTGGCGCGGGCGGTGCGGACGTAATCGGCGCGCAGCACTTCCAAGGTGGTGGTGCGCGTCATGCGCGCGATCGGCCCGACCAGCACGCCGCCCAGGGTGATGGCCGGCAGGATGATGCCGACTAGGCCCTCCCATGTGTAAAGCGGGCCAGGCCGGCCGACGAACGGCAGCGCCTGCCACTCGAAGCCGACATAACGGATCAGCATCAGGCCGAGGAAGAACACCGGCACGGAAATGCCAGTGACCGACAGCGCCATCACCAGCCGGTCGACCCACTGCCCGCGGCGGATCGCGGCCCAGGTGCCGAGCGCCAGCCCGCCGGGTATTGCCCACAGCATGGCCATGAAGGTCAGTTCCACCGTCGGCGGGATGGCCAGCCAAAGTTCTTCGGCAACCGAACGGTTGGAGATCAGCGAGCGGCCGAGATCGCCCTGCAGCACGCGGACGAGGTAGGAGCCGAACTGCACATAGAGCGGTCGGTCGAGCCCGAGATCCTTGCGGATGGAATCGCGCACCTCTTGCGTCGCTTCCGGCCCGGCCAGCAGCTCGACCGGGTCGGACGGCACCACCTGCAGCAGTAGGAAGCCGATCAGCAGCACGCCCAGCAGCACCGGGATGGAGATCAGCAGACGTTGCAGGACGTAAGTCGCCATCGAGCCTCAAAGAATGTTCTTTAAAAGAACATTTGTTTGTATTGCGATTGCCATCATTTGCAGGAAGCGGCAGACTGTCAAGCGGCGGTGGCCGAAACGCCGTCGTCGCAATGATGTTTTGCGGAGAGGGTCGATGCCTGCTTTGTCCGACGTGATCGCAAGCGAAGGCGAATTGATCAATTGGCGCCATCATCTGCACGCCCATCCCGAACTTGCCTATGATGAGACGATAACGGCCGACTTCATCGCCGCGCGGCTGCACGAAATGGGGCTGGACGTGCATCGTGGCCTGGGGGGCACTGGCGTGGTCGGCACGCTGCGCTCAGGCAATGCCGGCGACACGATCGGCATCCGCGCCGACATCGATGCGCTGCCGATCCACGAAGCCAACGAAAAGCTGGGCTATCGCTCCAGGCACGACGGCAAGATGCATGCCTGCGGCCATGACGGGCACACGGTGATGGCGCTGGGCGCCGCCAAATACCTGGCGCAGACCAGAAAATTCCGCGGCACGGTGCATTTCGTCTTCCAGCCGGCGGAGGAAGGCGGCGCCGGCGCCGCGGCCATGATCAAGGACGGGCTGTTCAAACTGTTTCCGATGTCGGCGCTGTTTGCCCTGCATAACCGGCCCGGCCTGGCGCGCGGCAAATTCGGCATTCGCGCCGGCTACGGCTCGTCGGCGACGTCGCGCTTCGAGATCGAGGTGCAGGGCCGCGATGCGCATGCCGCCATGCCGCAGCAGGGCGTCGACGGGCTGATGGTGGGCGCCAAGATGGTCGACGCCATCCTGATGATCGCCGCCCGCACCATCAATCCCAACGACATGATGGGCATCGCCATCACCGATTTCCGCTCCGGCATCGGCTGGGGCATCATCCCCGGCGCCGCCTCGCTGAAAGGCGCATTCCGCTCCTACAAGCCCGAAGTGCAGGCGGCGACCGAAGCGGCGTTGCGCCGCGCCGTCGAGGGCATCGCCTCAGCCTATGGCGCGCAGATGAAGCTGACGGTGACGCCGGGTTATCCGTCGCTGCGCAACGACAAGACGCTGGCCGCTTTCGCCGCCGAGACCGCGGTCGAGATCTTCGGCGCCGACAACGTCGATGGCGACTGCCCGCCATCGCTGGCATCGGAGGATTTCTCCTACTATTGCGAGCACGTGAAATGCGCTTATGGCTGGATCGGCAATGGCGACGGGCCGGAAGGCTGCACCGTGCATAACGCCCATTACGACTTCAACGACCGCATCCTGAGCAACGGCGCCTCCTATTTCGCGCGGCTGGTCGAGCGGAGTTTGCCGGCCGACGCCTCCTAGGCCCAGATCGCCAAAGGCAGGGCACCGAAAGCGATAACCGGCCGCAATCCCGGTCGCGGCGGATCGAACCGCGCGGAGGAAAAATCGAACCAGTCGCCACGGGCGAAGCTCGCCGGCGCGCAGCAGGCGGCGACGACCACCGACCCGCTTTCGTGCTGGCGGGCGAAAGCGATCAGCCGTTTGTCGGAAACGTCGAGCGGCATATAGCGGCCGCTGCGGAAGATTTCCGCCTTCTCCTTGCGCAACGCCAGCAAGGCCTCGGTCAGCTTGATCTTGACCACGCCGTTGCGCCAGTCGCCGCACAGCTCCGTCCAGTCTTCCTGATGCGACAACATCGAGTGCCGCTGGGCGTAATCGACCGGACGGCGATTGTCGGGATCGACGAAGGAGAGATCCCAGCCTTCGCAGCCCTGATAGAAATCGGGCACGCCGGGCAAAGTGGCTTTCAAGGCAAGCTGCGCCAGGCTGCAGGCTGCGCCCAGCCGTGCCGCGTGCAGAGCAAGCGTACCGAAGGCCCGGCGGAAGTTCTCGCCGATATCGAACAGCAGCAGGCGATCGATGAAATTTCCCAATTCCGCCTCGTAAGCCGCATTGGGCGACGTCCAGCTCGATTTCTCCTTGCCCTCGCGCACCGCCTTGATGGCGAATTCCTTGACGCGCGCGGCGAAGCTTGCGCTCACGCCCTCCAGCGGCCAGCCGCCCAGCAAAGCCTGATAGAGCATGGCGTGATGTTCCTGGCTCAGCGCCGGATGACGAGGGAAACGCTGCATCGCCTCGCGCCATTCGCCCACGATCATGCTGAGCGCGGCCAGCCGCATGCGCGCATCCTCGCCGCGCTTGGTGTCGTGCGTGGCGGTGGCGATCAGCCCATGCGGCTGCGTCGCCTGGCGCTGGGCGATGGCGCGATGGAATTGCGCCGGGTCCATCGGCTTCTGCTCCGGCCCGCCGCCGACTTCGTTCAGCGCCAGCAGGCAGAAATCACGATAGAACAGCGTGTCCTCGACCGACTTGGCCATCACCGGGCCGGAGAATTGCTGCAGGCGGAACGCGAATTCCGACGGCGCCAGCAGCGAACGGCGCAGCGCTTCCGACTTCGTCGCTTGCTCGACGGTGGCGCGATCTTCAGCCGAAGGACCGCGCGCATCGACATAGGTACGATAGACTGGCAGGTTGACGAGATACTCGACCAGCTCTTCACGCGTGCCTTCGGGCAATCGCGCCGCCAGATCCGCGACGCTACCGGGAAACAGAGTGTCGAGAATTTGCCGCTTGGCCTGCTCGCGCAACGAGGCGTCGCCGCACAGCGCGTGCCAGAGCTTGTGGAAACCTTCCAGGCCCTGCTTGTCGATGAACAGGCGAGTGAGGAAATTCAGCGCCTCGTAACCCGTGGTGCCGTGCACCCCGGGGAACGGACGCAGTTTTTCCTCCTGCTCCAGGATCTTCTCGACCAGCAGATAAGGCTGCTTCAACCCATTGCCGACCAGCAGCCGGCGCAGGCGCTCGCAATAGGCGGCAGGATCGCGCACGCCGTCGATATGGTCGAGCCGCAAACCGTCGATCGGCCCCTCGCGCGCCAGGCGCGCGACCAGCCCGTGCATGTCGTCGAAGGCCTGCTCGACATTGACGCCGACTAGATCGTTGATGTCGAAGAAGCGGCGGTAGTTGATCTCGCGTGGCGCATCCTGCCAGCGGATCAGCCGGTAATGCTGCTGGCGCAGAATCTCGGTCGGGCTGCCGGCGCCGCCCTCGGCCAGCGGCAGACGGACGCCGTTACAGACGAGATTGTCATGCTCGATTTTGATATCGCTTTGCTCCGATGGCTTGTCGAGCAACGGCAAAGTGACGGTGGCATGGCGATAACCTTCGCAGCGGCGCCAGTCGATGTCGAAATGACGGGCATAGCGCGAGGATTGGCCGTGACGCAGCACATCATGCCACCAGGGATTGTCGACCGACGCCGCCATGTGGTTGGGCACGAAGTCCACGATCATGCCCAACCCGTTGGCGCGCGCCGCCTCGCTTAGGCGCGCGAACCCCGCCTCGCCGCCCAGCTCGGGATTGAGCGCGTTGTAGTCGATCACGTCGTAGCCATGCGTGCTGCCCGGTCGCGCCGCGGTGATCGGCGACAGATAGAGATGGCTGATGCCGAGCTGGCGCAGATAGGGAACGATGGCGGCGGCGGCGGCAAAATCGAATTCGCGCCGCAGCTGCAAGCGATAGGTGGCAATGGGGATGCGGCTCATGGCCGATCCAGCAGCCACGCCACCTGCCATGGCGCCAATGAGGAGCCGGAAGCTTCGCCCCACAGGGCGAG
>JAQSWP010000037.1 GCA_029266575.1 Alphaproteobacteria bacterium
ATACGGGTCATCGTAGTGACAATCTGAAAGTCGTATAATATATATTATGGAAAATCGTACTTTGTGCGGGAATATTCATTATCGTGGCGACATTTCAGGACGATTTCTGATCCAGATTTGCACTGTAGACTGCAAGCACCCCCACACCAAACAAGAGAGTGGTTCTATTGATTGGAATGAAGCGACTACTGGGATTGCTGGGCAGCATCAAACATCGTGCCGGCGCCCCCAATCTCGCCATATTGGGTATTCTGCAGATCGTACTCGGATTCGCCGCGGATTATTTAAAGCCGTTTTTCAACTTCGTAACGGCCGGGCTTATTGCGGCAATTATCTCATCCGCACTTTTTTCGATTGCGCTCGCTGTCGTCCGCAAGCCGCCCAGCAGGCCGCTGATTGACCGCCTTTTCGCACGCGGTCTCCTGTTTTCGCTTATTGGATGCTGCGCGTTCTCGGTGATCTGGATCACAAATCTCTCGCTTGATGCGGACAATGGCGTTCTCCGGGAACTCCGCCAACTGAATGAACAAACCAGCCGCATAGAATCAAAAATCGATGGAGTTAAACAAGACAGTTCCAGAACCGCATCCAACACGGACGCGCTCAACAAGCAACAGTCCATCGCGAATGCGCAAGGATTGATCCAGATCGTGACTTCAAAGAAAGACGGGAGCGATATTGGCCAAGCCAGGGCGTTCGAACTTCTGGTAAAGGAAAATATACCCTTTGCCGGCGTCGATCTTTCGGGAATTTCCCTAAGGCGAACGACAGTTTCCGGCGCAAATCTCGCAGGCGCCGACTTTACTGCCGCGAATCTCAGCGAAGCCCGGTTTTTTTCCGCAGACATGAGAGGACTTAAGGCGCGGTTTTCCGATATTTCCGCCGCCAGCTTTGCATCCAGTGAGCTGACCGATAGCGTCTTCATCTTCGCAACTGGAGCAAAGTCAGTTTTTTCCGGGACCAACGCTTCAGGGGCGAATTTCTCCGGCGCCTTGCTGCAGGACGCCGATTTTTCCGGAGCGGACCTGACTGGCACAGTGTTCGCATTTGCCGATCTCACAGGCGCAAATTTTCAAGGCGCAAAACTGCAAGATGCGATCTTCATCGGTGCGATTCTTACTGGCGCACGGTTCGACAACGCCGAGACAAAAAACACGAATATCGCTGGTGCGGCAGTCTCCAAATCGTCATTTTCGCCCAATCAGATAGGCGAACTTTGCATGTTGCCCGGAGCAGCGCCGTTTCGAATAGAGGTCGTCATCATTGAACGCATTCCAAGCACCAGATTCTCCGGCGGTATGGAATATCGCCGGGAAATAGAGCGGAACGGTTCCGTAAACTCTTTTGCTGGGCAGCAGCTCCCCAAATGCAGAAACGGGAAATCGGGAAATCCGAAATTGCCGGAACCTGTTGAAACTGCGAATGGCACGATAACTCGCGGTTATTTTGCCATGGGTGTGTCCACGGAAATACTATCTAAAGCAAATCGTCGTGCGCATTTCCGCATGCAGATCGATGGCTGGCTGACAACGTTAGGCAAACATCTAACCGCATCGGCTGGCTTTGAAATTCAATAGGCAAGCTTTTTCAGCTCACCACCCGATCTTTGCATCCTGCATGATCAAGCCCAATAGCGGCAGATATTTTATGCCTTGGCCATCGGGTACGCCCAGCAGGATCTGATGGCCGCGCTTCTTGTCGGTTGGATGCGCGGTCAGGACTTCATAGATGGTGCGCGGGCCGCGATCGTTGGCGCGAGGCGGCACGTTCTCGTAGATGTTCATCACCTGCCCGCCTGCCAGCCGCCGCTCGGCGATCCGCGCCCTGGGCGCGCGCTGCTGCTGGATGGCGCGTTTCACCGCGGCATAGTCCTCGATGCTTTTCATGCCTTCGAATTCCAGGTCGAGCTGGCGGGCGATGATGCGAATATCCTCATCGGCGGTGAATGCTGCGCCGCGCTCGCCATCGTCCATGGCGTACCAGCCCAGCGGGATCGGCAGGGTCATTTTGGCCGAGGCGAAGCTGACGATGGCCCTGGCGCCGGCCCGGTCTACCGACACGACCTTGACGATGTTCTCGATGTTGTTGTCGACCCATTTGCGCATCACCGGGTCGTCCTGATCCGTCAGCGACTTCTCGTCCGAACTGGTGGCGAAGTCGGCGTACTTGCCGATGGGCAGATTGAGGGTTTCCTGGGCCATAGCCGGGGCGGCCAGAGCCAGAACCAGGGTCAGCACGGCAGTCCAGCGCATCGACTTGGCTCCTTGGACGCCCGTCAGGCGTCTATGACCATGCCATCGTAGGCGGGCTCGGTGCCCGGGGGCAATTCCGCCGCCAGCCGGCCGTAGTCCAGATCGACATGCAGGTTGGTCAGAATCGCACGCCGCGGCTTCACGCGCGCAATCCAGCTCAACGCCAGCTCGACATGGGCATGGGTCGGATGCGGAGTATAGCGCATGGCATCTACGATCATGGTATCCACCCCCGCCAGCGCGGCAAAGGCCGCCTCTTCCAGCCGCACCACGTCGTTGACATAGGCGATCGGTCCGAAGCGCAGACCCAGCGTGGGAATCGTGCCGTGGTCCTGTTTGAACGGCGTGACGTCGATATCGCCGATGCGGAACGATCCATGGATGGTTTTCGGCCGGTAAATCGGATTGTACCAGCCCGCCTCCTCGCTGCTGAAGCAGTAGCCGAAGCGGTGGCGCAGGATTTGCCAGGTGCGCTCGTCGGCCCAGCCCTCGATCGGCCCGTGGCGCAGCGCCAGAGCCCGCGGATCGTCGACCCCATGCAACTGGTCGGCATGCTCGTGGGTCCAGATAACGGCATCGAGCTTCTTCACACGCGCGTCAATCAACTGCTCTCGGCAATCGGGCGAGGTATCGACCAGCACAGTGGTCGACCCCTCTTGCACCAGGATGGAGCAGCGGCGACGGCGGTTCTTTGGGTTGCCGGGATCGCAGGCGCCCCAGTCGCCGGCACCGTCCCGGCCGCCGATCCGCGGCACGCCGCCGGATGTGCCGCAGCCCAGGATCGTTACCCACATCGGGCTTAAACTGTTTTATCGGCCGGAGCCGATACTTTGTTGAAAAGTCTAAAAAAATTGTCAGTCGTTGCCGCCATGAACTCGGCCATCCCGATGTCCTTGATCTCGGCCACTTTTGCCGCTGTGTGGGCAACGAACGCCGGTTCGTTGCGCTTGCCACGCTTGGGCATTGGAGCCAAGTACGGCGCATCGGTTTCGACCAAAATCCTGTCAAGCGGGATATCGTGTACGATCTGGCGCAACTCCTCGGCCGCCTTGAAGGTCACGATCCCGGACAGGGAGATATACATTCCCAATTCGAGAGCTGTTTCAGATACTAAGCGGCCAGAGCTAAAGCAGTGGATGAGGCCAGGGAAGGCGCCCTTCCCCTGCTCTTCGCGCAGCATCTGCGCCGTCTCCTCGTCGGCATCGCGGGTATGGACGATCAGCGGCAGGCCGGTCGCACGGGAGGCCGCGATATGGGCCCGGAAGCTTTCGCGCTGCTCCTCGCGGGGCGAATGCTCGTAGTAATAGTCGAGCCCCGTCTCGCCGATGCCGACCACCTTGGGATGGCTGGCCAGTTCGATCAGCGTATCGGGCGCACTCTGCCCCTCGTCCTTGGCCTCGTGCGGATGGACGCCGACGCTGCACCAGACGTCGGGGAAGCGCTCTGCCACCGCCCGTACGCCCGGAAACCGCTCCAGGCTGGTGCCGATGGTCAGCATCGTCCCTACCCCGGCCGCCCGGGCGCGTTCGACCACCGCATCGAGCTCGGGCGCGAATTCCGGGAAGTCGAGATGGCAGTGGCTATCGACCAGCATCAGGCCGCGCCTTCCGCTTCGACATAGCGCGGGAAGACGCCCGAGGGCGCCGGCAGCGCCGTGCCGCCCACGATCGGCGTCTCGATGTCGGCGAATTTCCGCTTGCCTTCCGGCACCCCGAGCTGGGCCAGCAGCTTCTCGGCCGCAGCAGGCGTGATCGACTGGGCGTAGATCGCCAGGATCCTAATGGCGTCGGCCGCGACATACAGCACCGTGCCCATGCGGGCCGGATCGGTCTTCCGCAACGCCCAGGGCGCCTGCGCGTCGATGTAGCGGTTGGCGTCGCCCACCACCTTCCACACCGCTTCCAGCATGCGGTGGATCTGCTGCGTCTTCATCGCCTCGCGCATGTCGGGCAACGCCGCCTTGGCGGCATCGAGCAACGCCCTATCGTCGGCTGTCAGCGCGCCTGGAATCGGCAAGGCGCCGCCCAAATTCTTGGCGATGAACGACAGCACGCGCTGGGCCAGGTTGCCGAAATCGTTGGCCAGGTCGGAGTTGATGCGGTTGACCATCGACTCTTTCGAGAACGAGCCATCGTTGCCGTAGGGCACTTCGCGCATCAGGAAATAGCGTACCTGATCCAAGCCGAATTCATCGACCATCGATTTCGGCGTGATGACGTTGCCCAGCGACTTCGACATCTTCTGGCCCTCGATGTTGAGGAAGCCATGGCCGAAGACGCGGCGCGGCAATTCGATGCCGGCCGACATAAGGAAGGCCGGCCAGTAGATGGTATGGAAGCGGATGATGTCCTTGCCGATGACGTGGATGTCGGCCGGCCAGAACTTCTTGAAACTGGCGCTGTCGACGTCGGGATAGCCTGCCGCCGTGATGTAGTTGGTCAGCGCGTCGAGCCACACATACATGATGTGCTTCTCGTCGCCCGGCACGGGGATGCCCCATTTGAATGAGGTGCGCGAGACCGACAGGTCGGTCAGACCTTGTTTCACGAAGTTAGTGACCTCGTTGCGCCGGTAATGCGGCAGGATGAAATCGGGATTGTCCTTGTAGTGCTTCAGGAGCTTGTCGCCATAGGCCGACAGCTTGAAAAAATAGGACGGCTCCTCGACCCACTCCACCTCGGCGCCCGACGGCGCCAGGAACTTGCCGCCCTCGCCCTTGGTCAGCTCGTCCTCAGCGAAGAATGCTTCGTCGCGCACTGAATACCAGCCGGCGTATTTGCCGAGATAGATGTCGCCATTGGCTTCCAGCTTCTTCCACAGCGCCTGGGACGAGCGGATATGGCGCGGCTCGGTGGTGCGGATGAAGTCGTCGTTGGAGATGTTGAGCAGGCGCGTCATGTCCTTGAACAGCGCCGCGATCTCGTCGCAGAACTGCTGCGGCTGCTTGCCGTTGGCCTGCGCCGTCTTCTCGACCTTCTGGCCGTGCTCGTCAGAGCCGGTGAGGAACATCACGTCGTAGCCGTCCAGACGCATGAAACGGGCGATCACGTCGCATGAGATCGACTCATAGGCATGGCCCAGATGCGGCGGTCCGTTGACGTAGGAAATAGCCGTCGTGATGTAGAAACGCTTGTCGCCCGACATGGTCCTTCCGGTTCCTCCGCCCGTTTCCGAAGCGGCGATCAGGGTCGGGCGGCTGCCTCGAGCGCAAGGAAGCTGCCGAGGACAACCTGCTTGCGGTCCAGATTAACGGCGTCGGCGCGAGCGAAAAGTTGGGCGTTCTTTTCCCACACATCCACCCAGCGATCAAGGCTGGCCGCCTGCGCCAGGCGGCTGCGAATGGCGGCATCTCCCGCCAGAACCGAGGCCGCCGACTGACCGCGCGCGCCCTCATGCACCAGCCCTTCGATCCACCAGCCGAGCAGGAAACCGATGGTGCGGAAATCGGCCTCCGCCCCTGCCCGCGCCACGCGATCGGCCAGCGCATGCAGCCGTCCCAGATCGAGCGCCGGCAGGGTGCCGAGCAGATCGGCGACGGCGCGATAGAGATCGAGACTGCCGGCCGCTGCGAGTTCAATGGCGCGACCGGGGCTGCCATCGGCCAGGTTGGCCAGCGCCTGTCGCTCCTGCGGCGACAGATTGGGCAGCAACTCCGCCAACAGCGCATGGGTCTGCTCTTGTGGCAGCGGCTTCAGCATCAGCTTGCGGCAGCGCGAGCGGATGGTGGGCAACAGACGTCCCGGCGCGTGGCTCACGACCAGCAACACCGAATTGTCCGGCGGCTCTTCCAGGATCTTCAGCAGCGCGTTAGCGGCGTTGCGGTTCATTTCGTCGGCGGCATCGACGATGGCGATGCGCCAGCCGCCATCGGACGGCGTCAGCCGCAGGAAGTGCGAAAGGTCGCGTACGTCGTCGACCACGATCTCGCTGCGTAATTTGCCGGTACGTTCGTTGACGCTGCGCTCCACAACGCGCAGATCGGGATGCGCCTGCGCCGTTACGCGCTTGATCACGCTGCTCTCGGGCGCCACCGAAAGATCGGTCGGTCCGCCGAAAAGCCCGCCTTCACCGCCGCCATCGAGCAAAAAGCGCGCGAAACGATAGGCCAGCGTCGCCTTGCCGATGCCGCGCGGGCCGGAGATCAGCCAGGCATGCGGCAGGCGGCCGGACTGGAAGGCGGACAGCAGCGTCTGTTCGGCTTCCTTGTGGCCGACCAGCGTCGTGCGCTCTCGCGGCAAGGGAATGTCGAGTTCGTCGTCGCTCATGCCGGCGGTCTCACGCGCTGGATCACTTGCACGCGGATGGCGACCTGCACCGCCTCGACCGTGCCACTCGCGTCTATCACTGCGCAACGCGCGGGCTCGGCGCTGGCTATGGCGAGAAAACCTTCCCGCAGGCGGCGATGGAATTCGATATCCATGCTCTCGTAGCGCGTTTCCGCTCCTGCCCGCCGCGCCGCCCGCGACAAGCCGAGATCTACCGGCAGATCGAGGATCAGCGTCAGATCAGGACGGAAATCGCCGACCGAGATCTCATAAAGCCGCTCGATGGTCGCCAGCGGCAGCCCATGGCCATAGCCCTGATACGCCCGGGTCGAATCCGCGAAACGGTCGGAAATCACCCATTCCCCGCGCTCGATCGCTGGCCACACGGTGCGGCGCAGATGATCGCGGCGAGCGGCGAAGTGCAGCAGGGCTTCGGTTGCGCCATCCCATTTGTCGGCCTGGCCTTCGACCAATAGCTTGCGAATGGCTTCTGCGCCGGGCGAACCGCCGGGCTCGCGCGTGGTGGTCACCACAATGCCGCGCTCGCGCAGCCAGTCGGCGAGCAGCCTGATCTGCGTCGACTTGCCGGCGCCCTCGCCGCCTTCGATGGTGATGAATCTGCCGCCCGACATCTCTGCCTTTTACCGCCGCTCGCCGGCGGAAGAGGCTTTCCGCTAGCTGATCGACCCTAGCAGATAATACTTCATCGCCGCCACGATCCGGCCCATGAAGCCCAGCTTCTCGACATCGGCGGCGGCGATCAGCGGCACCTCGATGGTTCCGGCATTCTCCGCCGGCACCACCACGACCTTGCCGATGCGCTGCCCCTTGGCGATTGGCGCCTTGACCGGCCCGTCATAGACGATGCTGGCTTTCATCGTGGCCTTGGCCGTGCGCGGCAGGGTCATGACGATGTTCTTTTCGACCGTCAGCGGGACTGCGGCCTGCTGGCCCATCCAGACCTGTGCACTGCCGACGATCTCGCCCGCCTTGAAGGCGGTCAGGTTGTTGAACTCGCGGAACGCCCACTCCACCAGCCGCTCGGTCTCCTGCTGGCGCTGGCGCATGGAGGTCAGCCCATTGACCACCAAAGCGATGCGCCGCTCGCCGCGCTGCACCGAAGCCGTCAGCCCGTAACCAGCCTCTTCCGTATGGCCGGTCTTCAGACCGTCGGCGCCCGAGACGCGGCCCAGCAGCGGGTTGCGGTTATATTGCGTGTCGTAGTTCTGGTACTTGAAAGAGCTTTCCGCGTAATAGCGTTTGTAGTAGTCGGGAAAGTCCTCGATCGTGCGCTTGGCCAGGATCGCCATGTCGTGCGCGGTCGTGTACTGGCCATCGGCGGGCCAGCCGCTGGCATTCTTGAACACCGTATTGGTCATGCCGATTTCCTTGCCGCGCTTGGTCATGCGCTCGGCAAAGGCGTCCTCGCTGCCGGAAATACCTTCGGCCACCACCACGGTGGCATCGTTGCCGGAATGCACGATGATGCCGGGGATCAGATCCTTCACCGCCACCATGCTGTCTATGGCGACGAACATTTTCGATCCTTGCAGTCGCCAGGCGCGCTCGGAAGCGCGGAATTCCGTATCCAGCCGAACCCTGCCTGCTTTCATTTCCTCCCACAGCAGGTAGATGGTCATCATCTTGGCCATTGAGGACGGCAGCATCTGCTCGTCCGCATCCTTCGACAACAGAACGGTGCCGGTGGTGACGTCGACCAGGTAGGCCTGCTTGGCGAAAGTCTCGATGCCGATCTGCGACGGCGTCATCGCTTCCGCTGGCGTTTCTTTCTTCTGGGCCTGCGGCGAGGGCTTGGGCTGCGGCTTGGCGGCAGGCTTCTGGCGCTGTTGCTGCGCCTGCACCGGCGCTATCACGCTCGAAACTGCAAAGGCCGACAGAACGGCCAACAACGAAATGCCACGCAACGCTTGCAACAGCTTCATCTTCACCCCACGCCTCTTAAAAATCTTGGCCTGTTCCCGATCGCCTACTCGCTGACGACGCGCGCCTCGCCATGGCCCGCGGCGATCACGCGCGCGCGCAGCTGGTCCGCGGCATCGAGACTGGCCATTGGCCCGATGCGCACGCGATAGAAGTCTCGGCCGCTCACCGAAGTCTGCATTACCTGCGCCGCTCCCAAAGTGGACAATTGCGCCCGCAGCCGTTCGGCATTCTCTGGCAGTGAAAAGGCACCAGCCTGTACGTAGATGCCGTTGCCCAGGCTTGCTGCGCTGAGCGGCGGCGCATAAGACGGCGTCGGCTGCGCCACGACCAGGGCTTGCGTGGAAGGCGGCAGCGTCAGGACAGGCATCGGCTGGGTCGTAACCGGCGCCTGTCGCGCATTGGCTTGCGCGGTGCGCTCGCCCGCTTCGCGGGCGGCGATCTGCTCGGCGATGGTCGGGCCTTGCGGCGCCGGCACCTGGTGCACCGTCACCGACCGGTCGGTGACCGGTGCGGAAGCGATCATGGTTTGCGGCGCGGGCACCGGCGCGCCGCTGTCCATGTTGGCGATAGCGGCCATCTGCGCGTCGCGCCCGCCGCCCTGCAGCGCCACCTGCTTGATCATTTCGCTCTCGCGCGTCAGCAACTGCACACGCACCTTGGCGGTGCCGGAGATATCGAGCCCGATCTGGCGCGCCGCCCCCTTGGAAAGATCGATGATGCGGTTATGCGCGAAGGGGCCACGATCGTTGACGCGCGCCACCACCTGCCTGCCGTTGTCGAGATTGGTCACGCGCACGATCGACGGCAGCGGCAGGGTGGGATGCGCGGCGGAGGTGGCGTTCTGGTCGTAGAGCTCGCCGCTCGCCGTCGACTTGCCGTGGAACCCCGGCCCGTACCACGACGCCATGCCGGTTTCGTCGTAGCTCCAGTTCTCCGCCGGATAGTATGTCTTGCCGTCGATGTCGTAGGCCTTGCCGACCTTGTAGGCGCCGCGCCCGTCATCCGGGCTGCGCGCCGTGGGCTTGCCTTGCGGACCGGAACTGCACGCAGCGAGCGCCAGCGCCAAAGCGGCGCTGCCACCTGCGATAAAAAAGATGCGGAATCCCCTGCGCACCAAGGCCGACCAAATGTTGTAGTTGTGCGTGAGTTAAATCACATATCTTGTTGAAAATCAATCCTCAAGCGCATCCATCAACTGACCGACCGCGAGCGCGAAGAAGGTCGAGCGGTTCCAGGCGAGGATGGCGCGGTGATTTTCATAGACCAGGAAGGCCCGGCTGCTGGTCTGCGGCACCAGCAATTGCGCCGTGAAGGCAGCGGTCGGCAGGTCGCCGCCATCCTCTTTCCTGACGCCGAGCTTCTGCCACTGCTCGAGCGTGCGCCTGGCATTGAGATTGGATTTGAGATCGAACTTCGCCGGTAGGCGCACCTCCCTGCCCCATGTCTGTCCGCTGCGCCAGTTGACCTTGTTCATGTAGTTGGCGATCGAGGCGAAGACATCGGCGCGGCTGTTCCAGATGTCGCGCCGGCCGTCGCCGTCGTGATCGACCGTCAGGCGCAGGAAGTTCGAGGGCATGAACTGGCACTGGCCCAGCGCACCGGCCCAGGAACCCAACAGGTTCTGCGGCGCGGCATGTCCCTGATCGATGATCTTGAGGGCCGCAATCAGTTCCTGCTTGAAGAAGGCAGCCCGCTTGCCTGACCAGGACAACGTCGACAGCGCCGCCACGACATTGTATTCGCCCTGGCGACGGCCGAAATCGCTCTCCACACCCCACAGCGCCACGATAAGACGCGGCGGCACGCCGTAGAAGGCCCCGATACGATCAAGCAGGGCCTTGTTCTCCGCCAGCAACTGTCGGCCGCGCTCGATCCGCGTCGCCGGCACGACACGGCCGAGATATTCCTCCAATGTCAGCTTGACCTCGGGCTGGCGCTCGAACAGTTCAATCACGCGCGGCATTGGTTGCAGGCCGGCGAAGGCAGCATCGAACGTTGCGGGGGAAACGCCCTGCGCCAGCGCTTCGGAACGGAACTGACGCACCCATTGTTCGAATGAAAGATTGGCCGCAGCGCCATTGATGCTGCCGGCGACAAGAACAAGCGCGAGAAAAAAGCTGAGGATCGGCGCGCGTGTCATGGCGCCGGGAAAAGCTCTTTGGTGTAGCCGTAGGCGTAGTAGCCGACCATGCCGACCCATTCCCTTATGCCGGTATGCAACGCCGCCAGTCCGCCCAGGAAGTCGAAGCCGAAACCATCGAATGGATCGCCGCTGGTGAGGTAACCCACCGGATAAGGCGTTACGTCCCAGCCCTGCGCGCGAAATACGCCGATAGCGCGCGGCATGTGGCTGGCGGAAGTCACCAGCATCCAAGTCTCGCCTTTGTTCGGTTTCATGATTTCTTTCGAGAACAGCGCGTTCTCTTCGGTATTGCGCGAGCGGTCTTCGAAGCGGGCACGCTCGATCTCCAGCCCCATGCGCTCCAGCGCGACGCGCGCGATGGACGCCTCGCTGGGCGCCGGCGAAAACAAATTGCCTGAACCGCCGGCGAAGATCAGCCGCGCATCGGGATAGCGCCGCGCCAGATCGACGAAGGCGGCCAGCCGCACGTTGCCGCTGGCCAGCATCACCGGCTCATCGCGCGAGATGCTAAGCAGAGGCATCATGCCGCCGCCCAGCACAATGACGCCATCGACTTTTGCCGGCATGGCGGCGGGACGCGCGAAGCGGTTTTCGAGCAACAGCATGGGCAAACGACTGAGCGGCGTCGCGGCCACCAGCAGGCAAGAAAGCGCCATGGCGCCAACCAGAAAGCGAGGCGTTCCCGAGTTGCGCCGGTCGCGCCGCCGCATCAGGAACCAGGCCAGACACAGGCCGATGACCAGCAGGTTGCCAGGCGCGAATACCAGCCAGAGAATTTTCCCCAATTCGTACATGAAACGAGACTAACGGATAGCCGGCTACCGCCGCCATAGGGTTGTGGATCGTCTTCGCCTTTGCCACCAATTTGTCGCCTGATTGCAGTCTTCACCTGACACCTCTGCGAACTGTGCACACCGGATGCTTCTCGCGCACGTCATCCTGCCCTTCCTATTTGTTAAGGAGCAGCGGATGAAAATCGCCTTCCAAACCGTGGATGTCTTCACCGACCGCCGCTTTGGCGGCAATCCGCTGGCGGTGGTTCCGGATGCAAGAGGACTGGACTCGCAGCAAATGCAGGCAATCGCGACCGAGTTCAATCTGGCCGAAACGACCTTCGTGCTGCCGCCGCAAGAAGAAATCCATTCCGCCCAGGTGCGCATCTTCACCCCCAAGGCCGAGATGCCGTTCGCCGGCCATCCCAATGTCGGCACGGCTTACGTGCTGGCGCGCGCCGGCGCCATTCTGGGTAAACCGACCTCCGGCCACAGGCTTCTGTTCGAGGAGATCGCTGGCCTGGTGGCGATGGAGCTGCTGAAGAACGGCAGCGAAATCCACGGCGCCCGGCTGAAGGCACCGCAGCCGCTCAATCTGGGCGACACGATCGCCGTCGAGCAGATCGCGCAAGCTTGCGGGCTGACGCCAGATGACATCGAAACGCGGCATCATGCGCCGCGGCTGGCGGGCTGCGGCAACTGGTTCGTTTTCGCCGAGCTGAAAAGCCGGGAAGCCCTGAAGCGCGCCATGTACGCCACGGAGCCCTTCGCGCGCGATTTTCCGATGAGCAAAACGGTCGGCATCCATCTCTACGTCCGCACTGGCAATGAGGGCGCCGATATCCAAAGCCGGATGTTCGCGCCGCTTTATGGTGTGCCCGAGGATCCCGCGACCGGCTCGGCCAACGTGGCGCTGGTCGGATTGATTGCCGCCAGCGAGACAAAGGACCGCTTGGCGCTGCGCATCGGCCAGGGCGTAGACATGGGCCGGCCCTCGCTGCTCGCGGCGGAAGCGATCAGGAACCCAGACGGCCGCTTCGATTGCCATATCGGTGGTTCTTGCGTACCGGTGATGCGGGGCGAGATCGAGTTATAATCCCGTGATTGCCCTGGGCGCGTGCAGGAGAAACTCAGATGTCGCAGAACGCACGTCTCGATACCTGGCAGGCTGGCGATAGCTACGATGCCTTCATGGGGCGCTGGAGCCGCCGCATCGCGCCGCAATTCCTCGATTGGCTGGCCATTCCTGCGGGTCGAGAATGGATCGAAATCGGTTGCGGCACCGGTGCGCTCTCCGCCGCAATCCTGAGCAAGGCTGATCCAAAAAGCTTGATCGCGATCGATCCTTCGCAAGGGTTCATCGACAAGGCCAGGGCCAATGTTACAGACGCGCGTGTCGATTTTCGCGTGGGCGATGCGCAGGAAATTTCGGCGCCCAATGCCAGCCGGGATGTGGCGGTGGCAGCGCTAGCGCTTAATTTCGTGCCAGACCGGCCGAAAGCGCTGGCCGAAATGAAACGCGTGTTGCGGCCGAACGGCATGCTGGGATTCTATGTTTGGGACTATCCCGGCGGCGGTCAGGAATTCATCCGGGCATTTTGGCGGGCGGCGACGGCGCTTGATTCATCGGCGCAGGAATTCAACGAAACCAAGCGCTTTCCCTATTGCACCCCAGATGGCCTGCGCGATCTAACTCAATCAGCCGATTTTTCCGTCGTCGAGATTGCCGCACTGGAAACGCCAACCGTGTTCAAAGATTTCGCCGATTATTGGCATCCCTTCATTCTCGGTGCCGGCCCCGCACCGGGCTACTGCACCAAGCTTGCGCCCGACGCACGCGAGCGACTGCGGGAAAAATTGGAACGCGAGCTGCCACGCGAGGCTGACGGATCGATCAGCATGCGCGCGCGCGCGTGGGGCGTGAAGGCCCGCGCATAGGTTCGTGCAAGCAACCTCGAATGCGGCGTGTGATCATGCTGTGGCTGCGGCAGATCGACATTCTCTGAACGCATAGTCGGCTTAATATCACCTTCGAAAGAATAGCGGCTGCCGCCGAAATCAGGCAGTTATGTGCAACGTAAAAGGCGCGCGTTCAATGCCTGACGGCCAGCTTGTCAGCGTGATCATCCCTGCCTTCAATGCGGCAGACACGATCGACGCAACGCTTCGCAGCGTACGCGCTCAAACCCATCGTCAACTCGAAATTCTGGTTGTCGATGACGGCTCGAACGACAATACCGCAGCTATCGTCGAGGCCCATGCGCGGCTCGACGGGCGAATCAGGCTGTTGCGCCAGCAGAACGCCGGCGTCGCTGCCGCGCGCAATTGGGGAATATCCGAAGCTAAAGGCGAATTCGTCGCGCCGATCGATGCCGACGATTTGTGGCGGCCGACCAAGATCGAAAAGGAGCTCGCTCTGCTGCTCAAGGGCGGGCCGGATACCGGGCTTGCCTATTCCTGGCAGGCGGAGATCGACGAACATGACGATGTCATCGCCACCTCGCACCGGCCCATCTACGAAGGCAACGTCTTCATCCCCATGCTGACCTACAACCTCGTCGGCAGCGGCAGCAATGCGCTGATGCGCCGGCACGCCGTTCTGGAATGCGGCGGCTATGATCCCTCGCTGCGCGCGCGCGGCGGCGAAGGCTGCGAAGACCTCATTCTCTACATTCTGCTGGCCGAGCGATACCGCTTTGCGGTAGTGCGCGAGCATCTGACAGGTTATCGCCGCCGTCGCGGCAGCATGTCGACCAAATTCCTGACCATGCTGCGCTCGCGCAGCCTGGTCGATGCGAGATTGCGGCTGCTTTACCCGGAGCACGTTCGCTACATCCGTCAAGGCTATGCCCGGATGTGCCACTGGCTGCTGATCAACGCCGTCAAGGAGCGCAACTATCGCGCGGCCCTGCCGCTGGGTTCCAGACTCATGGTTTGCGACACGATAGCGGCGGTAAAAATCGGCGGTCGTATCCCGCTGGCACTGGTGCGGCGCGTGGCCGGGAAGCATCGGCATGACAGCGTCGCGGTGAATTCCCCGCGCCGGCGCTTCCTTGCCGTCGATTCGGCGCCTGCCGGTCCGGACCGCCAGGTGCCGGCATGAGCACGGTTTCACCCACAAGCCTCCGGCCCCGCCTGCAGCGGTGGCGAATCGTTGCCATTTGCGCCCGAGGATATGCCTGGGCGGCGCCATTGCTGGCAGTGCTCGGACTGCTGGCTTCGTTGGCCGAAATCTTCGCTGTCGGGCTGGTCGTCGCTTTCTTCTACGAAGCGATCGGTCCGGGCATTCAGGCGGCTCAGTTCGGCGGGCTGGCCGGCCGCGCCTTGCTGACTATCACCGGCCTGGCGGGCGAAACCGTCGCCGGCCTTGCCGCTGCCGTGTTCGTTCTGGTCGCCGGCAAGGCGCTGGTCCGCGTGTTGCACGACATGCTGGTCGCCCAGATCAAGCATTCGATTACGGAACGCGCCCGCGCGGCGGTTTATGCGCAGTATCTGGATGTCTCTTACGGGTACATTCAGAGCAAGGACCGCGGCGATCTGCTGCATGTCATGTCGGCGCAGAGCTGGGCCATTGCCGAAGCCTTCTACTGTCTGGCCCGCCTTGGGACCAATCTGCTGGCCATTGCGCTATTCACCACGATCCTGCTCGCGATCTCGTGGCAGATCACCCTGATAGCCGCCATTGGCGCCGTCATCGTTTTTGGCCTGATGCGGGTGATCGCAAAACCGGCAAGACGTCTGGGCGAAGCGGCGGTGGCGGAGAACCAGGAAATGTCCCGGCAGATGCTTGCCATGCTGCAAGGCATGCGGACCATCCGCGCCTATGGCCAGGAAATGGCGCGCAAACGGATATTCGAGCGAGCTTCGCGTCGCACGCGCCAGGTTTTCGTGCGCATGGACCAGGTTTGCAGCGCCATTACGCCGATCAGCGAGATCACCTATCTCGGTGTGTTGGCATTGATCGTCTGGGTGGCCGCAAGTTCAGGTACACCCTTCGCCGCCACCCTTGCTTGCGTGGCCCTGCTTTATCGCCTGCAGCCGCATCTGCGCGAATTCGAGGGCAACCTGCTGGCGCTGGTGCGCCTCGCGCCGCCGGTGGAGGCAGTTGCCGCCGCGCTCGAGCGCAACGACAAGATCTATCCGCCCGACGGTTCCCGCCCCTTTGCCGGCCTCAAGAATGAGATTCGCTTTGAAAACGTCTGGCTGACCTATGAGCAGGCCGACGCTCCCAGCCTGCGCGGTCTGAATTTTTCGATACCCTCCAACCGGACCACCGCATTGATTGGACCAAGCGGCGCGGGCAAGACGTCGATCATCGGTCTGCTGCTTCGGCTTTACGAACCCTCGCGCGGGCGCATTGTCGTCGATGGTACGCCCCTCACCGACTTCCAGCGCCAGACATGGCTGCGTCATGTCGCCGTGGCCGGACAGGACGCGGAACTGGTGGACGATACGATTGCCGCCAATATCCGCCTGGCGCGTCCTGACGCGACGCCCCAGGAAATCGAGCAAGCCGCGGGTCTGGCCGGCATTCACCAATTCATCGCCGCTCTGCCCGACGGCTACGACAGCTTCATCGGCACCCAGGGCCTCAATCTCTCGGGCGGACAGCGTCAGCGCATCGGGCTGGCGCGCGCCCTGATCTGCCGCCCGCAACTCCTGATCCTCGATGAAGCGACCAACGCGGTCGATGCGCCGCTGGAAAACGAGATCCGCGCCAACGTCGCCGCAGCCATGAAAGGCGGCACCATACTGATCATCACCCATCGCCTGGATTCGCTGCGCGAGATCGATCATCTCGTTCGCATCGCCGATGGCGCCATTGTGGAATCCACCGCCGGTCCGGAGCCTTCCATGCTCCGCCGACGGGCAAGCTGAAGGCCGTCGCCGACATGACAGTTTCCGTATTGGTCACCGGTGGCGCCGGCTATATCGGCAGCCACGCCTGCAAGGCCCTGCATCGCGCTGGCCTGCGCCCGATCGTGTATGACGATCTTTCGCGCGGCCATGCCGAAGCGGTCAAATGGGGTGCGTTCGAACGCGGCGATGTCATGGATCGGACGCGGCTGAAAGAGGTGATGCTGCAGTACCGCCCCGCGGCCGTGCTGCATTTCGCCGGCCTGGCCTATGTCGGCGAATCGATCGTCGCTCCAAGCTCCTATTATTCAGCCAATGCGCTTGGCACGCTGACGTTGCTGGAAGCGATGCGCGAGAGTGGCGTCGATACGCTGGTCTTTTCCAGCACCTGCGCTGTTTACGGCCGGCCCGACCGCCTGCCATTGCGCGAGGATCATCCGGCAAATCCCATCAATCCCTACGGCGTCAGCAAGCTGATGGCCGAGCGCATGATCGAGGATTGCGCCCGTGCCTACGGCTTCAAAGTGACTGTGTTGCGCTATTTCAATGCTGCCGGCGCCGATCCCCAAGCCGAGACCGGCGAAGCCCATGAGCCGGAAACTCATCTCATTCCCCTCGTGCTCGAAACCGCTGCCGGCCGGCGTCCCAACCTGGTCATTTACGGCCATGACTACGACACGCGCGACGGAACCTGCGTGCGCGATTTCGTCCATGTATCCGATCTGGCCGAGGCGCATGTCCTGGCGCTGAAGCGGCTTTTGCAGGGCGGCGACAGCGATACGTTCAACCTTGGCAACGGCAAGGGCTATTCGGTGCGAGAGGTGATCGACATGGCCGAGCACGTCACCGACCGAGTGGTGCCGGTTGTCGTGGCGCCCCGCCGCAGCGGCGATCCCGCCGTGCTGATCGCCGATGCCGCCCGCGCCATGCGCGAGCTGGACTGGCGGCCCGAGCGCTCGTCGCTGGCGCTACAGATCGCCGATGCCTGGCGCTGGCATTGCAAGCAGGCCGCGCTGGCTGGCGTGGCGCCGGCCCTTCGCCCGAGCTTTTCGGAGCTGCCCAAAATCTATTCCGAAGTCGGGGGCTGAAGACAATCCGCCTGCCGCATCGATACCAGGCTTGCGCGTTGCCGAGAACTGGATCGCACACCGCAATGGAAAGCAGGTTCGACCGGCTCAAGGTTTGAGCGATCCTGTCGTTCATCAGCGCTGGTTCGTGGACGATCAATACAAGCAGGATTTCCGCATCGGCAGCGGCGAGAAGCTGGTGCGGGATTGGCTCGGTACGTCATAAATTGGGGAGCACCTTGTCGTAAACGCTTGCAGACGTCATAAATTGGGGAGCACCTTGTCGTCTGGTACCGTGCGTAGCAAGCCTACCCCAAGCTGGGAGCAAAAAAATGCGGGGAACCCTGCGGAGTAGAGTCGTCTCTCGCCTGACGCTAGCCCTCTTCCTAGTTTTTGCCCTGCTCTCACACACCATCGCACCGGCCGATGCCGACGACGCCGATCTTGACCCGGCCTGTCTCCCCACGGGAGACACCAATGGCAGAGCCACCCCCCGCGCCGCCCCGCTTAAGATACTAACGAGTTGCACCAAGCTTTATTGCAACGCTTCGGCGAAACCGGGCAATCGGGAAAACCTGAAATTCATCGATGACACGTTGGCCACCTATCAAGCCAGAAACGAAGCCTTTTCTAAGACCGTCGACCAGTACCAGGCCGCTTGCCGAGTGTTGGTTAAAAACTTTTGCCAGGCCTGCGCAACAATGGACACTGTGCATAGTGCTGTGTTGGGGATTC
>JAQSWP010000038.1 GCA_029266575.1 Alphaproteobacteria bacterium
CCCAGGCAAAGGTCAGCGCCGCGTCGAGGGCGGTGGTCGAACGTGAGATGAAGGCGCTTGCCGATCTTGGCGGCCGCTTCATCGTCAAGGGCGAGATGGCCTATCCCGCAACGCTGGCGGCAATGCCCGATGCGCCGCCGGTGCTGTCGCTGCTGGGCGATGCCGCAATCCTGCACCGCTCTTGCGTCGCTGTGGTCGGCGCGCGCAACGGCTCGATCAACGGCCGGCAACTGGCGGAAGGCTTTGGCCGCGAACTCTCTGCGCGTGGCTATGCCGTGGTGTCCGGACTGGCGCGCGGCATCGATACGGCGGCGCATCTGGGCGCGCTCGCCGCCGGCGCCGATGGCAGCGGCACGATCGCCGTATTGGCTGGCGGCATCGACCAGATCTACCCGCAGGAGAACGCGCCGCTCTATCGCCGCATCCTCGCGGAGGGCGGCGCCGTGATCGGCGAAACCGCCTTCGGGACGGCGCCGACGGCGCGGCATTTCCCACGCCGCAATCGCATCGTTTCCGGCCTGTCGCTGGGCGTCGTGGTGGTCGAAGCGGCGGCCAGATCCGGCTCGCTGATCACCGCCAGGCTGGCGGCGGAGCAGGGGCGGGAGGTTTTCGCTGTCCCCGGCTCGCCGCTCGATGCCCGTTGCCGCGGCAGCAATGCACTGATCCGGGACGGCGCCTGGCTGACCGAGACGGTGCCGGACATCGTTTCCAACCTGCCGGAAGCGGCCCCTACCCAGATACCTAGGCCTGCTCTTATCAGGAAAGAGGCGAAAACCGCCGTCGAGAAACCTAATTTTGCCCATAAAATTCAAATAGATGACGCCGGGTCGCAGATCGAGGCGCTGCTGTCCGCCGGGCCGACCGCGGTTGACGAAATACTCCGACAATGCCAAACGTCGCCCTCCATTATTGCCGGGGTGCTGCTCGAATTGGAGCTGGCAGGCCGGCTGGAACGGCACCCAGGCAATGCCGTTTCCCTGGTTTCCTAGGGGCTTAGCCCCCAGATAACGGGGGAATGGCTCACAGCGAACCCCCGGGAAGCGCCGGGCGACGGGCAGGGTATGGACGTTATCGTCGTCGAATCGCCGGCCAAGGCGAAAACCATCGAGAAGTATCTGGGCCCCGGCTACACCGTGCTGGCCAGCTTCGGCCATGTGCGCGATCTGCCGCCCAAGGACGGGTCGGTGCGCCCCGACGAAGACTTCGCCATGAGCTGGATCGTCGATGCCAAGGCCGAGAAGCGGCTGAACGACATCGCCCGCGCCGTGAAGGGCGCCAAGCACCTCTATCTGGCGACCGACCCTGATCGCGAGGGCGAGGCGATCTCCTGGCACGTCCACGACATCTTGAAAGACAAGGGCGTCCTCAAGGGCGTCGACGTGAAGCGCATCGTATTCAACGCCATCACCAAGCGCGCCGTCACCGAAGCGCTGGAGCATCCGCGCGATCTCGACGATCCGCTGATCGACGCCTATCGCGCCCGCCGCGCGCTCGACTATCTGGTCGGCTTCACGCTGTCGCCGGTGCTGTGGCGCAAGCTGCCGGGTTCGCGCTCCGCGGGGCGCGTGCAGTCGGTGGCGCTGCGGCTGATCTGCGAGCGCGAGGCGGAGATCGAGGTCTTCAAGTCGCAGGAATACTGGACGGTCGAGGTCGATTTCCTCAACGCCCGCAACCAGAACCTGACGGCGCGGCTGACCCATCTCAACGGCCAGCGCCTGGACAAATTCGATCTCGACAACGAGACCAAGGCCCTGGCCGCGGTCGAGACCATCGAACATCGCGTCTTCGCCGTCACCGGCGTCGATCGCAAGCAGGTCAAGCGCAACCCGCCGCCGCCCTTCATCACCTCGACTTTGCAGCAGGACGCCTCGCGCCGCCTGGGCTTTGGCGCCGGCCAGACCATGCGCACCGCCCAGCGTCTCTATGAAGGCGCGAGCATTGGCGGCGAGACGGTCGGCCTCATCACCTATATGCGGACCGATGGCGTGCAGATGGCGCCGGAAGGCCTGTCGCAGACGCGCCGGCTGATCGAGACGCGCTACGGCAAGGATCTGCTGCCGGAGAAGCCGCGCTTCTATTCCAGCAAGGCCAAGAATGCGCAGGAAGCGCATGAGTGCATCCGACCGACCGACCTGTTCCGCACGCCCGACGACGTGGCGCGCTATCTCGACCGCGACCAGCTGCGCCTCTATGAGCTTATCTGGAAGCGCACCGTCGCCAGCCAGATGGAAAGCGCGGTGCTCGACCAGGTGACGATCGACATCGCCTCGGCCGACCGCAACGTGCAGCTGCGCGCTACCGGTTCGGTTGTGAAAGAAAAGGGCTTCCTGGTCCTCTACGAAGAGGGCAAGGACGAGGACAAGGAAGACGGCGAGGAGAAGATCCTGCCCGACGTCACCGCCGACGAGACCCTGACCCGCAAGCAGACGCGTCCGGAGCAGCATTTCACCGAGCCGCCGCCGCGCTATTCGGAAGCCAGCCTGGTCAAGAAGATGGAAGAGCTCGGCATCGGCCGGCCTTCGACCTATGCCAGCATCATCGAGGTGCTGCAGGCGCGCAATTACGTCAAGCTCGACCGCAAGCGCTTCATTCCCGAGGATCGCGGCCGCATCGTCACCGCCTTCCTCGACAGCTACTTCAAGCGCTACGTCGAATACGATTTCACCGCCAAGCTGGAAGAGGATCTCGACGAGGTTTCCGGCGGGCGCATCGACTGGCGCCAGGTGCTGCGCGATTTCTGGACCGCCTTCGCCAAGGCGGTCGACGAGACCAAGGATTTGCGCGTCAAGGAAGTGCTCGACAAGCTCGACGCCGATCTCGGCCCGCATTTCTTCCCTGAGAGTCCTAACGGGCGCGACCCGCGCAAATGCCCAAGTTGTGCGGACGGGCGCATCGGTTTGAAGCTCGGCAAGTTCGGCGCCTTCATCGGCTGCTCCAACTATCCCGAATGCCGCTTCACCAAGCCGCTGGCGGTGTCGACCGGCGAGGAGGGCGAAGCGTCGCTCGACCAGCCGCGCGAACTGGGCCTCGATCCCAAGACCGAATTGATGGTCACGGTGCGCAAGGGGCCTTACGGCAATTACGTGCAGCTGGGCGAAGCCAAGGAAAAGGAAAAACCCAAGCGCGTGTCGCTGCCCAAGCAGATGTCGCCGCTCGAAATCACGCTCGAGCAGGCGCTGGGCCTGCTCGGCCTGCCGCGCGAAGTCGGGCTGCATCCCGAATCGGGCCAGATGATCACCGCCGGGCTGGGTCGCTTTGGGCCTTACGTGAAACATGGGCCGACTTATAAATCGCTGGCGGGTGATGACGACGTTTTGACGGTCGGCCTCAATCGCGCCGTCAGCCTGATCGCCGATGCCAAGCCGGGTCGCGGGCGGACACCGCCGTTGAAAGTGCTGGGTGAGCATCCCGACGACAAACAGCCGGTCGAACTCTATAGCGGCCGCTACGGCCACTACGTGAAGCACGGCAAGGTCAACGCCACGGTGCCCAACGGCATCGAACCGATGGAGATCACGCTGGAGCAGGCGATCCCGCTGCTGGCAGCGCGCGCGGCCAAGGGCAAGCCGGTCAAGGCAAAGAAAGCCGCCAAGGCGAAGGCGGCCAAGCCCAAGGCTGCGAAGAAGGCCGACGACGAAGCAACGCCTGAGGGCGAGACGGCGGCCGCGAAACCGGCCGCGAAACCGGCCAAGGCGAAAGCCAAGGCGCCGGCGAAAAAGAAAGCTGCCAAAGCCACTGCCAAACCGGCCAAAAAGAAAAGCGAACCGCAGGCCGATGCGGCCTGAGCTCCACGCAATCTAGCAATGCCGCGTAGCAAGCCTCCGCGTCGCCCGCCGCAAACGCCGAGACGGCCACCGAAACCCGCAACACGCGGGCTGCCGTCGCGCGAACAGGTGCTGGAGTTCATCAAGGACAGCGCTACGCCGGTGGGCAAGCGCGAGATCGCGCGCGCCTTCGGCGTCGAATCGCAGGACCGGGTGGCGCTGAAGCGGCTGCTGAAGGAAATCGAATCCGAAGGTGCGGTGGCGCGCGGGCGCAAGCGGCGGCTGGCCGATCCCGAGGCGCTGCCAGAAATGATCGTGCTGCAAGTCACTGGGCTCGATCCTGATGGCGAGGTGCTGGCGCGGCCGCTGGAATGGGAAGAGGGCGTCGAGCTGCCGCATATCGTGGTGGCGCCCGATCGCCAGGGTGTGCCGGCGCTGTCGCGCGGCGATCGCATTCTGGCGCGTTTGCGCCGGGTCGGCGGCAAGACCTATGAAGCGCGCGCCGTGCGTTTCCTTGGCAACCAGCCGCTGAAAGTGCTCGGCGTGTTCGAGGAAGCGGGCTGGGGCGGACGTGGCCGGGTGGTGCCGACCGACAAGCGGGCCAGGCAGGAATACGTCGTCGAGCCGGAAGACCGCGGCGAAGCCCGCCCGGGCGATATCGTCTGGATCGAGCCGGTGGGCGCCAAAGGCCGCGCCACGCGGGCGCGCATTCTCGAACGGCTGGGCTCGATGCAAGAGCCACGCACCGTCAGCCTGATTGCCATCGCCGCGCACGACATCCCGGTCGAGTTCAGCCCCGAGGCGCGCAAGCAGGCCGAGCGCAGCAAGGCGGCGCCCATGGGCGAGCGCGTCGATCTGCGCGCCGTGCCGCTTATCACCATCGACGGCGAGGACGCGCGCGACTTCGACGACGCGGTTTTCGCCGAGCCCGACGAGGATCCCGCCAACAAGGGCGGCTGGAAGCTGATCGTCGCCATTGCCGACGTCGCCTGGTACGTGCGGCCCGACGATGCGCTCGATCGCTCGGCGGTGCGGCGCGGCAACTCGGTCTATTTCCCCGATCGCGTGGTGCCGATGCTGCCGGAGGAGCTGTCCAATGGCTGGTGTTCGCTGCGCCCGCGCGAGGATCGCCCGGTGCTGGCGGTGCATATGCGCATCGATGCCGAGGGCCGGCTGCTCTCGCACCGCTTCGTGCGCGCCATGATGAACTCGGCCGCGCGGCTGACCTACAACCAGGTGCAGGCCGCTTACGACGGCCAGCCCGATGACGTCACCGGCGCGCTGATCGACAAGGTCATCAAGCCGCTCTACGGCGCCTATCGCGTGCTGCTGGCCGCGCGTGACAAGCGCGGCGCCATCGATCTCGATCTCCCCGAGCGCAAGACGGTGATCGACGAGAAGGGCCGCATCGTCGATATCGCGCCGCGCGAAAGACTGGACAGCCACAAGCTGATCGAGGAGTTCATGATCTGCGCCAACGTGGCGGCGGCGCAGGCGCTGGAAAGCCGGCGCATGCCCTGCATGTACCGCGTCCATGAACCGCCCGATCCGCTGAAGATCGAGGCGCTGCGCGAATTCCTCGACTCGCTCGACATCCCTTTTGCTGGCGGCCGGCAGGTGCAGCCGGGCGATTTTAACCGCGTGCTGCAGAAGATTGCCGGCACGCCCCAGGCACTGATGATCAACCAGATGATCCTGCGCAGCCAGTCGCAGGCGGTCTACGCTCCCGACAATCTCGGCCATTTCGGCCTGGCGCTGCAGCGCTACGCGCATTTCACCTCGCCGATCCGCCGCTACGCCGATCTGCTGGTGCATCGCGCGCTGATCGCGGGCTTCGGCATGGGCGAGGGCGGACTGCCTAAGGAGGCAGGCCAGGATTTTCCTGAACTCGGCGTCACCATTTCCGGCCTGGAGCGCAAGGCCGTCGCCGCCGAACGCGATGCCACCGACCGCTATGTGGCGCTTTTCCTGGCCGATCGGGTCGGCGCCAGCTTCAGCGGCCGCATCAATGGCGTTACCCGTTTTGGTCTGTTCGTCACCCTGGACGAAACCGGGGCTGACGGGCTGGTGCCGATTTCCTCGCTGGGTCGGGAATATTTCGAGCATGACGAGCGCCGGCACTGCCTGACCGGGCGCTCCAGCGGCATCACCTATTATTTGGGCGACCGGGTGCGGGTGAAGCTGGCGGAGGCCGAGCCCATCACCGGCGGCCTGGTATTCGAGATGGAGGCAGTGGTCGAAAGCTTCGGGCAGGCCTCGGTGCCGGTCGGCCGCTCAGCCCGCAAGCCAGGCAACCGCCGCGACAACGGGCGCAAATCTCTCAAATCAGGCTTCAAGAAGGGCCGCGGCGCCAAGCGGCGGTGATCGCCTGCGGCATCATGCCTGCGGCTGCCGCATCGCAATTTCGTCCGGCGGCGCGTAGATAGGAGCCATGGACGGCGCTCCCCACGGTCAATCCACGCAAGACACCGAAATCGTCCGCCTGGGCGGCAGATCCTGGCTGGCCGCGGCGTTCAAAGGCTGGCGCGGCCGCTGCCCCAATTGCGGTCAGCGGCATTTATTCACAGCCTATGTGAAGATGGCTTCGGCCTGCCGCAGCTGCGGCCAGGAGTTCGAGCCGTTTCGCGCCGATGACGCTCCGGCGTATTTTACTATCCTGGTCGTCGGCCACATCATCGTACCGTTGATGCTGGTGGTTGAAAAACAATGGTTTCCCGCCCTTTGGGTGCACGCGGCGCTGTTCTTGCCGGGCACATTGGCGCTCAGCCTCATGCTTCTGCCGCGCATCAAAGGCGCGGTAATCGGGCTACAATGGGGTTTGAACATGCGCCCCGGCGAAGCGCGCTAAGGTACCCCGCTCATACTATTGCGCTGCAATAGTTGTGTTAAAGTCCGAGTACATTAACACGCCAGCGTCGGGGGAGTTCCTTGGACAGTTCGGTTTTTTTTCAGCGTCCGGCGGTTTTTGAAACTCTGATCAGAAAACGTGTTCCCGTACTTCTGCTGGCGCTGGTCCTGCCGCTTGGCTCCTGCGTTACGGGCAATGACGGGCCGCCAGTCGCGAGGACGCCCTCCGGTCCGCCCAGCATGGAGCGGGTGGTTAATACTGGATACTCCCTGATCGCCAACCGCTATGTCGAGCCGGTCGAGAACAAGACCCTGTCTCTCCATGCGCTGCGCGGGCTGAACAATCTCGATCCCGCCATCGAAATCGACGAGCTGCCCGACACCAAGATCGCCGTGCGCATGGGCACCAAGCAACTCGCCGCCTGGGACGCGCCCAAAGCGGACGACGTGCGCGGCTGGGCCCGGCTGACCTCGCAGGCTGTCGCCACCTCTTTCGACTCCTCGAGCGTCCTGCAAGCCTACGAGCCCGATCGCGTGCTCAAGGCGGTGATGGAAGGAGCGCTCAAGCCGCTCGACAAGCATTCGCGCTATTCCGATCCGGTGGCAGCCTCCGATTCGCGCTTCAGCCGCGAGGGCTCGGGCGGCGTCGGCATTTCCATCAGGCACGTCGACGGGCGCATCAAGATCGCCACGATCTTCCCCGGCATGCCGGCCTCCAGGGCAGGTTTCAAGGTCGACGACGTCATTGCCAAGATCAACGGAGAGAACACCGATGGCTTCGATGAGCGCCAGATCGTGCGCCGCTTGCGCGGCGACATCGAAAGCGACGTGACCTTGACGGTGATCCGTCCCGACAACACCGAATACACCGCCAAGATCACGCGTGCGCTGATCATTCCGCCGACCGTGCAGTACGTGCGCGAAGGCGACGTGGCGGTCATCAAGCTCACCGGCTTCAATCAGGCGACGACCGTACGGCTGCAGGACGCCATCGAGCAGGCGCAGGACGAGATCGGCGACAGGATGTCCGGCATCGTGCTCGACCTGCGCGGCAATCCGGGCGGCCTGCTCGATCAGGCGATCTCGGTGGCCGATATGTTTCTCGAGGACGGCGTCGTGACTTCGACCAGGGGCCGTCATCCCGACAGCGGCCATATCTATCGCTCCGGCGGCGGCGCCATCGCCACCAAGACGCCAATGGTGATCCTGATCAACGGCCGTTCGGCTTCCGCCGCCGAGATCGTGGCCGCGGCGCTGCAGGATCGCGGCCGCGCCGTGGTCATCGGCTCCAACTCCTATGGCAAGGGCTCGGTGCAGACCGTGGTGCGCTTGCCCAACGAGGGCGAGCTGACCCTGACATGGTCGCGGCTCTATGCGCCTTCGGGCTATTCGTGGCACGAGATCGGCGTCATGCCGACCATCTGCACCGGCGATCTGGCGGGCGAGGGCGAGAACCTCGGCAGCCAGTTCAACGAGCGCACGCGGCGCATGACCGAAGTCATCGCGCTATGGCATGCCAACCGCACGCCGCCGACCGAGAAGCTGACTAAGCTGCGCGAGACCTGCAAGCCTTCCGACACCGAGAACGAGAAGGATACGCGGGTGGCCGTCCGCATGCTGAAGGACCGCGGTCTCTACGACCGCGCCATCGGCGTCACGGTGGCGGCCTTGGCGCAGCTCGCGCCCGGAAAAAATTAGGCCAGCCAGCCCAGCATCAAAGGCATGGTGATCGCGGCCGCGACGGTGGTGGCCGTGATGCCGGCCGCCATCAAGGGCGCGTCGCCACCCAATTGCCGCGCCAGGATGTAGGAGGCCGCCGACGTCGGCAGGCAGGCCCACAACACGACCACCGATTTCCCCAGCCCATCCAGACCGTACAGCAGCGCGAATCCGGCCATGATCGCCGGATAGGCGACGAGGTTCATGACGCACATGCCGATCACCGGCCAGCGCGCCCGACGCAGCACGCCGAGATCGAGTGCCGCGCCCACTGACAGCAAGCCCAGCGCGATCGACGCCTGGCCGAGAATGCCCGCCACCGTGTTCACCGCTGCCGGCAGTCGCACGCCCAGAAGGTTGAGTGCGATGCCGAGCAGGCAGGCGATGATCAGCGGATTGGTGGCAATCAGCCACACCTGGCCCGGCAGATCGAGCTTGGCCGTGTGCCGCGCCTCGCCATAGCGGATCAGCACCGTGACGCAGAGCACGTTGAGGGTCGGCACGCAGACGGCGATGGCGACGGCGAACAGGCCGATGCCGTCGCTGCCGTAAAGCGCCAGCACGGCGCCCAGCCCGACATAGGAATTGAACCGCACCGAGCCTTGGTAGAACGAGGTGAAGACCGGGCCGTTCATGCGCGTGATCGGTTTCAGCAGCAGGGCAAGCGCGGTCATGGCGGCGATCGCCGACAGCAAGGTGGCGATCAGGGTCAACGGCTCGTAGGCGCCGATGCGAGCGGACGCGGTTTCCTTCACCAGCAAGGCGGGAAACAGGAAGAAATACATGAAGCGCTCAGCCAGCGGCCAGAACTCGCCGCCAGGAAAGCGCAGGCGTTGCAGGCTCCAGCCGCCTGCGATCAGCAGGAAGATCGGAATCAGGGCGGCGAGAATCGCGTTCATTCGCGCGCCAGATTGGCCAGCCGGTCGAGCGCGCCCTGCAGGATATAGGCTGCGGCAGCGCGGTCGACGACCTGGGCGCGGCGATGGCGCGTCATGTCGAGATCGTCGATCAGCACACGCTCGACGGCGGCGGTGGACAGGCGCTCGTCCTGGAAGGCAAGCGGCATGTCGTGGATCGCCAGCAAATTGGCGGCGAACTGGCGCACCGACTGGCAGCGCGGCCCTTCGCTGCCGTCCAGCGCTAGCGGCAGGCCGATGACGAAGGCGCCGACCTCGTAGCGCCTGACCATGTCGAACAGGCGCTGCGCATCGGGCGCAAACTTGCCGCGCTTGATGGTCTCCAACGGCGTCGCCAGCGAGCGCATCACGTCCGACAGCGCCACGCCGATGGTCTTGGTGCCGACGTCGAGACCCATCAGGCGCTGGCCGCTCTTCAAGAGCGGCGGCAGATCGGTGAGGGCGATGACGGGCATCAGGGACGCGGCCGCAAACCTTCCGGCGTCGCCAGGAACACCAGGTCGCGGCGGTCGGTCTTGCCGGTGGCGCAGTCTTCCTGCTCGCGATCGATGATCAGATCGGGATTGCCGTCCTTGTTGACGTCGCTGGGACGGGCGGCGACGGCCAGCAGCACGCGCGGCACGCCGGCGGTAGCGGCGCAGCCGCCGCGGCGGGCATCGAAATGCGCCTGATAGAGCGTCTGGGTGCGGCCTTCGCCAATATCGCTCGCCATGAAAGCGCGCAACATCAGGCCGCGATCCGGTTGCTGCACGACATAGACCAGGCTGCGCCCGCCGCCCGGCATGGTGAAGATCACCGGCGTTTCGATGCGGCCCTCGACCAGCCGCCGCGCGCGGGCAACCTCGCCGGAGAAATCGGCGACATAGGCGGCACTGGCCAGTCCCCGGTAGTCGGCGATGGCGACAACGGCCATCTTGCCGTCGATGTTGCAGCTGTAGTCGATGCTGAAGTCGCCGCCCGGATGCGCCTGCCGCAGCCAGCGCTCGAACTTGGGCCGCTGCTCCTGGGTCAAACCGGCATTGAGCTGCTGGCAGGCGATGGGATCGGCGGCGTGCGCCGGAAAGAGCGGCAGCGCGGCCGCCAGCACGGCGCCAAATGTCAGGGCAAAAAGCGGTCGCATGGATCGGCGGACCATAGGCGCGGGCTAAAGATGGCACAAGGAAAATCGCGGAAAACCGCGGCTTTTGCCGGAATTGTCGCGGCTGCGAACGTTGCGTGGGGACATTGCCGGTGATACGGTGCGCGCCTTCAAACCGACCCTCAGGATCGATCGATGTCGCTGGACAAGCAGACTGTTGCGCGTATTGCGCGGCTGGCGCGGCTGAAAGTGCCGGAAGAGGAATTGCAGGGATTGGCGGGCGAGTTGTCCGGCATCATGGACTGGATCGAGCAACTGAACAGCGTCGATACCAGCAGCGTCGAGCCGATGAATTCGGTCGCCGATCTGAGCCTGCCGATGCGCCAGGACAAGGTCACCGAAGGCGGCCATCCGGCGCGCGTACTGGCCAATGCGCCGGGCGGCGCGGTCTATCTGGAACCGGGCAATCCCGATGCCGGCGGATTTTTCGTGGTTCCCAAGGTGGTCGAGTAGTCGAGATGAGCAAGCCAACCGATCTGACCATCGCCGACATGACGGCCGCCCTCGCCAAGGGCGCGATCTCCGCCGTCGAACTCACCGAGGCTCATTTGGCGGCGATGGAGACCCACCGCGGCCTGAACGCCTACATCACCGAGACGCCGGCGCGGGCGCGCGAGATGGCAAAAGCCTCCGATGCGCGGCGCAAGAGCGGCGCCGTCGGGCCGCTGGAAGGCGTGCCGCTGGCCATCAAGGATTTGTTCTGCACCGAGGGCGTGCTGACCACTGCCGCCTCGCACATCCTCGACGGCTTCAAGCCGACCTACGAATCGACCGTCTCGTCCAGGCTGTGGCAGGCGGGCGCGGTGATGCTGGGCAAGACCAATCTCGACGAGTTCGCCATGGGCTCGTCCAACATGACCAGCCATTACGGCCCGGTCGAGAATCCGTGGAAGCGGCGGGGCGACAATCGCAAGCTGGTGCCGGGCGGCTCGTCGGGCGGTTCGGCATCGGCGGTGGCAGCCCGCATTGCGCCCGGCGCCACCGGCACCGATACCGGCGGCTCGATCCGCCAGCCGGCTGCCTTTTGCGGTCTGGTCGGCATGAAGCCGACTTACGGGCGCTGCTCGCGCTGGGGCATCATCGCGTTTGCGTCTTCACTCGATCAGGCGGGACCGATCACGCGCACAGTCAAGGATTCGGCGCTGATGCTGCAGGCCATGGCTGGCCATGATCCGAAGGATTCCACATCGGCGCCGCTTGCGGTGCCTGACTTCGTCGCTGCCTGTTCGCGGTCGATCAAGGGATTGAAGATCGGCATTCCGGCGGAATATCGCGTCGATGGCATGGCGCCGGAAATCCAGGCGCTGTGGGACAAGGGCATCGCCATGATCCGCGATGCCGGGGCCGAGCCGGTCGAGATCAGTCTGCCGCACACCAAATACGCGCTGCCGACCTATTACATCGTGGCGCCGGCGGAATGCTCGTCCAACCTGGCGCGCTACGACGGGGTGCGCTTCGGCCTGAGAGTGCCGGGCAAGGACCTGATCGAGATGTACGAGAACACCCGCGGCGCCGGCTTCGGCAAGGAAACGCGCCGGCGCATCCTGATCGGCACCTACGTGCTGTCGGCCGGCTATTACGATGCGTATTACAAGAAGGCGCAGCAGGTGCGGGCGCTGATCGCCCGCGATTTCACCGATGCCTTCAAGAAATGCGACGCCATTCTGACGCCGACCGCGCCCTCCGCGGCCTTCGCCATGGGCGAGAAGATGGACGATCCGGTGACCATGTACTTGAACGACGTCTTCACGGTGCCCAGCTCGCTGGCCGGCCTGCCGGGCATTTCCGTGCCGGGTGGGCTTGGTGCGGACGGCTTGCCGCTGGGCTTGCAGGTGATCGGCCGTGCCTATGACGAGGAGACGGTGTTCGCCGTCGGTGCGGCGCTGGAAAAATCGGCCGGCCTGTCGTTGCAGCCGGAAGGATACTGAGCTGCATGCGGACTGCGATGCGCACATTCATTTTTTGCTGTCTTTTGCTGCTGGGCGTTGCGCCAGCGCTGGCCGCGCCGGTTGATCCGGCATTGCAGAAGCAGTTGCTAGAAATTTATGACGAGTTCAATGCCACCGTCGCCAAGGGTGAGTATCAGAAGGCCGTGGCGCAGCGCTCCGCTGCCTCGCAGAAAATGTTCCGCGAGCAGCTCAAGACGGCGCAGGACCGCAAGGCGTTCATGGAGATGAACAAGGCCGTGACGCCCGATCAGCTCACCGTGGTGCACAGCAAAATGTCCAAGGACGGCACCAAGGCGGCCCTGATCACCCATGCCGGCAAAATCGTGCCGGTGGGGCTAAAGGACAAATCAACTCCCCCGGCCGGCACCGTGTTGACCTCGGAACTGACCATCGCCTTCGTCAAGGAGGGCGGCAAATGGAAATACGAGAGCCAGACTCTGGGCATGGATCCCGCATCCATGCAGCGCTGCGAAGACACCAAGTTCGAGCCCATCACGGCCTATGACGATACCGTCGCCACCTCGGCTGGCGGTCCGATCGTGCGGGTCGAGTTCAAGCCTGACCACACGCTGGTGATCTTCCGCGTGCTGGACGAGGAGAACTGCGCCTTCCTGCCCAGCAAGGAAACGCTGACCAAGGGCGGCTTCGATACGGCGCTGTTGCAGCCTTATACCGTGATCTCGTTGGACGGGCTGCGGCACAAGACCAGCAAGCAGAAACTCTGGGTCGAGCAGCTCGACATTCTGGAAGAAGACTAAAAACGGTCTGACGACCGCAACGGAGCAAGACAATGGCGTTGATCAAGGGTGAAACCGGCGATTGGGAAATGGTGATCGGGCTTGAGGTTCATGCCCAGGTCTCGTCCCAGGCCAAGCTGTTCTCCGGCGCGCCGACCGAGTTCGGCGCCGATCCCAATACGCAGGTGTCGCTGGTCGATGCCGCCATGCCGGGCATGCTGCCGGTGATCAACGCCTATTGCGTCGAGCAGGCGGTGCGCACCGGGCTGGGTCTGAAGGCGCAGATCAACCTGCACTCGGTGTTCGATCGCAAGAATTATTTCTACGCCGATCTGCCGGCCGGCTATCAGATATCGCAGTACAAGCAGCCCGTAGTAGGCGAGGGCGTAGTCGTTCTCGATATGAAGGACGCCGACAGTCGCGAGGTCGGCATCGAGCGGCTGCATCTGGAGCAGGATGCGGGCAAAAGCCTGCACGATCAGCATCCGACGCAGACCTATATCGATCTCAATCGTGCCGGCGTGGCGCTGATGGAGATCGTCTCCAAGCCCGACATGCGCAATGCCGACGAAGCGGCAGCCTATCTCACCAAGCTGCGCTCGATCCTGCGCTATCTCGGCACCTGCGATGGCAACATGGAGGAAGGCTCCATGCGTTGCGACGTCAACGTCTCGGTGCGCAAGCCAGGCGGCGAGCTCGGCACGCGCTGCGAGATCAAGAACGTCAATTCCATCCGCTTCGTAAAACAGGCCATCGAGTACGAGGCGCGGCGCCAGATCGAGGTGATCGAGGGCGGCGGCAAGATCGTGCAGCAGACCCGCCTGTTCGATTCGCACAAAGGCGAGACCCGCTCGATGCGCTCGAAGGAAGAGGCGCACGATTATCGCTACTTCCCCGATCCCGATCTGCTGCCGCTGGTGCTGGCGCAGGATTTCGTCGATGGCATCAAGGCGACCTTGCCGGAGCTGCCGGACGACAAGAAGGCGCGGTTCGTCAAGGATTACGGCATCTCGGTCTACGATGCCGGCGTCATGGTGGCGGAGCGCGAGACGGCTGAATTCTTCGAAAACGTCGCCAAGGGCCGCGATCCCAAGCTGGCGGTCAACTGGGTGATGGGCGATTTCTTCGCCATGCTGAACCGGCGTGGGCTTGCGATCGGCGACAGCCCAATCAAGGCCAACCAGCTCGGCCAGCTCATCGACCTGATCAAGGACGGCACCATATCGGGCCGCATCGCCAAGGATCTCTTCATCATGATGGAAGAGAGCGGCAAGGATCCGGCCGTACTGGTCGAGGAGAAGGGGCTGAAGCAGGTCACCGATACCGGCGCCATCGAGGCCGCGGTGGACCAGATCATCGCCGCCAATCCCGACAAGGTGGAGCAGTATCGCGCCAAGCCCACCATGCTGGGCTGGTTCGTCGGCCAGGTGATGAAATCGACCGGCGGCAAGGCCAACCCGGCCTCGGTCAACGAACTCCTGAAGAAGAAGCTCGACGGCTAGCGCAGCTTCGCCGCCGCCGCCTCGACCTGGGCGGCGCGCTGCGTCTGCATCGGCTGCATGCGCTCGCGCAGCATGGCGAGCACGGCGGGATCAGCGCTGCGCGGATGGCCGTTGTCGAAAGGCGGATCGGGATCGTATTCGACCATCAGCTGGATCGCCTTGGCCATCTGCTCGCCCGCGACTTCGGCCGCCACTTTCAAGCCGAAATCGATGCCTGCTGTGACGCCGCCGCCGGTGATGACATTGCCATCGACGACCACGCGCTCGTCGATCGCCGTGGCGCCGAAGCTGGAGAGGAACTCCATCGCCGCCCAATGTGTGGCCGCGCGTTTGCCCTTGAGCAGGCCGGCGGCGCCTAGCACCAGCGAGCCAGTGCAGACGGCGGTGACGTATTTCGCCTTGGGCGCCATGCGCCGCAGGAAGGCAATGGTGTCGGCGTCGGTCAGCAGCGCATTCATGCCGGGACCACCGGGGACGCAGATCATGTCGAGCGGCGGGCAGTCGGCATATGTGATGTCGGGGATCAGCATCAGGCCGCTTTCGGATCGCACCGGCTCGCGCGTTTTCCATATCAGCAGCTGTTCCGCCCCCGGTACGCGGGCCAGCACCTGCTGCGGGCCGGTGAGGTCGAGCTGGGTGATGTCGGGAAATACCAGGTAACCGATGCGGAACGTCATGCATTGCTCCCGAAATAGGCGTCAAACCTAGAATATTGCCGGCCCCAAGTCACCGCTGCCGCGCCCGATATGATAAGGGAACCAAATCCCAGCGCGGCTGTTCTCCTTGGCCGTCCCAGCAGAGTTTTCGAGGATTAGATGACCGTGCTCTCCGTCCGCCACCGGACGGTCTACAACTACAAGAATCCGGTGACTTTCGGCGACCACCGGCTGATGTGCCGGCCGCGCGACAGCCATGACCTGCGGCTCCTTGACGCGACTCTAACCATCTCGCCACCGGCCGCGACGACGCGCTGGATCCACGACGTGTTCGGCAATTCCATCGCCATCACCAGCTTCACCGAGCAATCCAACCAGCTCGTGTTCGAATCGTCCTTCCGAGCCGAGCATTTTCCGCTGCCGGCGCGGCAGATCGACCTGGAAGACTATGCCCGCGCGCTGCCCTTCGCCTATACCGTGGACGAAATTCCAGATCTCGGGCGGCGCACCGAGCGGCATTATCCCGATCCCGAACGGTCGATCGACATTTGGGCGCGCTCGTTTCTCGAGAACCCGCCCGACCTTTCGACTCTGGGCGTCTTGAATGCCATGAACAAGACGATCAAGACCGAATTCGGCTATGCCCGCCGCGAGGAGGAAGGCACGCAACTTCCCGCCGACACGCTGCGCACCAAATCCGGCTCGTGCCGCGACTTTGCGCTGCTGATGATGGAAGCAGTCCGCACCTACGGCCTGGCGGCGCAATTCGTCTCCGGCTATCTCTACGACGAGAAGCTGATTGGCGCCGGCGGCGGGCTGGTCGGCGGCGGCGAAACCCATGCCTGGCTGCAGGTCTATCTGCCGGGCGCCGGCTGGGTCGAGTTCGATCCCACCAACGCGCTGGTCGGCGGGCGCAATCTCATCCGCGTCGCCGTGGCGCGCGATGCGCCACAGGCGGTGCCGCTGTCCGGCAGTTTCGTCGGCCAGCCCGACGATTTTCTCGGCATGGATGTGAGTGTCGAAGTTACGGCCGAGTAAGCTCTAACGGCGACGGGACTTTGCCTTGCAGCGCACGCTTGCGTGATGCGCGGCCGATGCGGTTGACCGTATTAATGCAGCGACTAGGCTGCTCGGCAGGAGCCTGACACGCGAGACACGCATCATGATCGACGTTCATTACTGGCCAACGCCGAATGGCTGGAAAGTCACCATCTTCCTCGAAGAAGCGGGACTGCCGTACAGGATCGTGCCGGTGAATATCGGCGCCGGCGAGCAGTTCAAGCCGGGGTTTCTCAAGATCAGTCCCAACAACCGCATGCCCGCGATCGTCGATCACGAGCCGCCGGGTGGCGGTGCGCCAGTCACGATCTTCGAATCCGGCGCCATCCTGCAGTATCTTGCCGAGAAGACCGGCAAGTTCATGCTCACGGACCTGCGCGGCAAATATGAAGTGCTGCAATGGGTGAACTGGCAGATGGGCGGGCTGGGACCGATGTGCGGCCAGAACCACCATTTCAGCGCCTATGCGCCGGAGAAGATTCCCTACGCCATCAACCGCTACGTCAACGAAACCAACCGGCTTTACGGCGTGCTGAACAAGCGGCTGGCCGATCGCGACTATATCGCCGGCGCCTATTCGATCGCCGATATGATGTGCTGGCCGTGGATCGTGCCCCATGAGCGGCAGGGTCAGAAGCTGGAAGATTTCCCGCACTTGAAGCGCTGGTTCGAGCGCGTGCAGGCGCGACCGGGCGTCGAGCGCGGCTATGCCGTGGGCAAGGAGCTGCGCCAGCCCATCGCCGCTGTCTCGGACGAGGCAAAGCGGATCCTGTTCGGCCAGACAGCAGGCTCGGTCGATAAAGCAGCGGCAAGTGCGCGCTGATTGGAGATAATTCAATGCTCGATTTCTACACCTGGGCCACGCCCAATGGCCGCAAGATCTCGATCATGCTCGAGGAATGCGGCGTGCCCTACAACGTCCACGCGATCGACATCAGCAAGAACGATCAGTTCGCGCCGGACTTCCTCAAGGTCAGCCCCACCCACAAGATTCCGGCGCTAGTCGACAGCTACGGGCCAGGTGGCAAGCCATTCTCCGTTTTCGACTCTGGCGCCATTCTGTGGTATTTCGCCGAGAAGACCGGCAAGTTCCTGCCCTCCGATCCG
>JAQSWP010000039.1 GCA_029266575.1 Alphaproteobacteria bacterium
CGGTAGCGTGATTTTCATTACAATATCCAGCCGAACGCGGCAACAGAAACACCATATATTGCGGGGCTTCTGGCAATTCTCCGGTGGATTAAATCGCTAAAAACCCCGATTTTTCCGCTATCGGATGCACCGCACTTGCGAGAAAGCCCGGAAAACCGGGGTTTTTCCGCTAGACCGCCTGCCCCGCCGCCCAGCCCGACGACCAGGCCCACTGGAAATTGTAGCCGCCCAGCCAACCGGTCACGTCCACCGCCTCGCCGATGAAATGCAGGCCGGGGACGGATTTCGCCATCAGGCTTTTCTGGTCGAGCCCGTCGGTATCGATGCCGCCCAGCGTGACCTCGGCCGTGCGATAGCCTTCGCTGCCGTTGGGGATCAGCCGGCACGCATTGATTGCGTCGGCGATAACACGCAGACGCTTGTCAGAAAGATCGGCGATCGGGCAATCGGCGTCGTGGCCTTCAGCGATGGCCTGCGCCAGGCGGCGCGGCAGATGCAACGCCAACACCGTCTGCAAGGCCTGCTTGCCGTTCTCAGCCCGCGCCGCGCGCAGCATGGCGAAGACATCGAGCGCGGGCAGCAGCGACACCACGATCTCGTTATCCTCGCGCCAATAGGAAGATATCTGCAATATCGCCGGTCCGCTCAACCCGCGATGGGTGAACAGCATCGCCTCGTCGAACGAGGTGCGGCCGCAAGCGACGCGGGCAGGATCGACGGCGATGCCGGCCAGCGGCTTCATCCAGTCGAGCTCGCGCGGATCGAAAGTCAGCGGCACCAGCGCCGCCCGCGTCGGCGTCACTTTCAACCCGAATTGCTTGGCGATGGTGTAGGCAAACCCCGTGGCGCCCATTTTGGGGATCGACAAGCCGCCGGTGGCGATCACCAGCGCGGCGCAATCGAGACTGCCCAGGGACGAAGAAAGATTGAAACCCCGGTCGTTCTTCTCGATGCGGCTGACGGTGACACCCAGTTCCAGGGTGCCGGCCGCTTCGCGCAGCTCCTGCAGCAGCATGTCCACGATCTGGCGCGAGGAGCCGTCGCAGAACAATTGTCCCAGCGTCTTCTCGTGCCAGGCGATGCCATGACGATCGACCAGGGCGATAAAATCGTGCTGGGTGTAGCGGCGCAGCGCGGACAGCGCGAAAGATGGATTGCCGGAGATGAAGTTCTTCGGCTGCACGTCGAGATTAGTGAAGTTGCAGCGCCCGCCGCCGGAAATGCGGATCTTCTCGCCCGGCGCCTTGGCATGTTCGACCAGCAATACCGAGCGGCCGCGCTTGCCGGCCTCGATGGCGCACATCAGCCCGGCAGCGCCAGCGCCGATCACCACGACGTCGAAATTGCCCGTCATCTCTTTCCGGCACGGGGCGGCTTGCCGCGCGTCAGCGGACGATCGCCGCCATCAGCCCGCCATTTCTTCTTTTTGTTCTTGTCCTTGTTCTTGTCTCTGTTCTGGGGCATGGCGAAGAGCTGCTTCTCGAATGGCTTCTCTTCGCGCCGCTTGCCGAACGGCTTGCGCGCCGGCTTGACCGGACGCGCTTCTTCCACCGGTCTCTCGCGGCGGGGCTGCGGCGGCGGCGCACGCTCGCCTTTCAGCACCAGCTGGTGGCGTACCGGCGGCTGTTCCGGCGCCGATGGCGCCATAGGTCCGCCATCGGACGGCAGGCTCGCCACGTCATGCACCAGTTCGATGCGCGCTTCGCCCTTGGGCGTCTTGCGCACTGCTGCGATGAAGGCCGGCGCCGCATCTTCGGCAATCTCAAAGCGCGTCTCGCGGTCGAAGATGCGGATGGTGCCAATCTCCTGCTTGGTGACGTCGCCCTGGCGGCAGATCATCGGCAGGATCCAGCGCGGATCGGCATTCTTGTCGCGGCCGATGCCGATGCGGAACCACACGCTGTTACCCGACAGACGCGAGCGCGGCGGCTGGCGGCCGGGATTGTCGGCGGCGCGTTCGGGACGATCTGTGTTGCGCTGGGGGCGGTCGGCGTTGCCTTCGAAGCGCGGCGGGCGGGCGCGGCGATCACCGCTGCGGTCCATCAGCGATTCCGGTCGCATCGGCTGCTCGCGGCCGCGCTCGGCCGGATCGACCAGGTCTTCCGCCGCCGGCAGCTGGCTGCGATAGAGCCGCACCAGCGCCACCGCGACATCCTCTGGCGTGCGCTCGGCCAAAAGCGTGCGCGCCATGGCGAGATCGTCGTCGGTCTTCTCTTCCTTGAGCGCCGGATGCTGCAGCAGCCGCTCATGGTCGAGCGCACCAATTTCCTCCGCCGTCGGCGGCCCGCTCCACACCGGCTGCACATTGGCCTCGACCATCAGTCGGTCGGCCTTGCGCTTGCGCGAGAACGGGATCAGCAGCACCGATACGCCCTTGCGCCCGGCGCGACCCGTGCGCCCCGAGCGATGCTGCAGCACTTCGGCATCGTGCGGCAGGTCGGCATGCACCACCAGGCCCAGATGCGGCAGATCGATGCCGCGCGCGGCGACGTCGGTCGCCACGCACACCCGCGCGCGTCCGTCGCGCAAGGCCTGCAGCGCATGGTTGCGTTCGTTCTGGCTCAACTCGCCCGACAGCGCCACCACCGAGAAGCCGCGCTCCGACAGGATGGCCTGCAGATGACGCACCGCCTCGCGAGTGTTGCAGAACACCAGCGCCGCCTGTGCATCGACGAAACGCAGCACGTTGACCACCGACAATTCGATTTCGCCATTGGCCACGCGCACGGCGCGATATTCGATATCGGCGTGGCCGCGCGCGCCGCCTTCGACGGCGATGCGCAGCGCCTCCTTCTGGTACTGGCGCGCCATGGCGATGATCGGTCGCGGCAGGGTGGCGGAGAACAGCAGGGTCCGCCGCTCGGTCGGCGTCGAATCGAGGATGAATTCGAGATCTTCGCGAAAGCCCAGATCGAGCATCTCGTCGGCCTCGTCCAGCACTACCGCGCGCAAGGCCGAGGTGTCGAAGCGGCCGCGCTCGAGATGATCGCGCAGGCGGCCGGGCGTGCCGACCACGATATGGGCGCCATCGGCCAGCAACCGCGCCTCGCGCCGCGGATCCATGCCGCCGACGCAGGCGATCACCCGCGCCCTGGCATTGGCGTATAGCCATTCAAGCTCGCGCTGCACCTGCAGCGCCAGTTCCCGGGTCGGCGCGATGATCAGCGCCAGCGGCGCGCCGGGAGCGCCGAGCCACTCGGCCTCGCCCAGCAGGGTGGTGCCCAGCGCCAGGCCATAGGCCACGGTCTTGCCTGAGCCGGTCTGGGCCGAGACCAGCAGGTCGCGCTCGGCGGCATGCGCCTCCAGGACGGCGCTCTGGACCGGCGTCGGATCGTTGTAATCGCGTTCGGCCAAGGCGCGGGCGAGCGGCGGCGACGTGGGAGGAAAAGCCAAGATTTGAAGCCTTGCAAAATGGGAGCGCGCGGGGCGGATCAGCCGCACCGGCAGCGCGGGCCACTTACTGGGCCAAATCAGGCCTCAGGGCAAGTCCTAGAGCAAATCATCTTTTGACGGGATCGCAAGCGATACCGTCAAAAGATGTGAATTTGCTCTAGATTTAGAAGAGTAGAGCGGATTCACACGATGAGGTTCGACCTCATCGTGATCCGCTCTACCAGCCTTGCGTTCAGGCGATGCCGGAAAGCGCCTGTTCCAGATCGGCAATCAGATCGTCCGGATCCTCGATGCCGACCGAGATGCGCAGCAGGTTCTTGGCGACGCTGCTATGCGGGCCCTCGACCGTGGCGCGATGCTCCAGCAGTGACTCCACCCCGCCCAGCGAGGTTGCAGCGATGAATTTGCGCGCCTTGGTGGCGACCAGTTTGGCCTCAGGCGCGCCGCCTTTGACGTAGATCGACAGCATGCCGCCAAAGCCGCGCTTCATCTGCCGCTTCGCCAGTTCGTGTCCGGGATGACTCTCGAGGCCGGGATAGACCACCTTTTCGATGGCGCGATGGCTCGAGAAGTGGCGCGCGATCTTCATCGCGTTCGATGCAGCCTTGTCGTAGCGCACCGCCAAAGTTCGCATGCCACGCAGCAGCAGCCAGGCCTCGAACGGCCCCATGATGCCGCCGATCATGCGGCGGATCTGCTTCATCTCCTCCCAGCGCGCATCGGCCTTGCGGCAGGCCAGCACGCCGCCGGTGACGTCGGAATGCCCGTTCAGATATTTGGTGGTGGAATGGAAGACGTAGTCGGCGCCGTGATCGATGGCTCTCAGGGTCAGAGCCGGCGTCACCGTCGCATCCACCGCCAGCACCGCCCCAGCCTTGTGGGCGATACGGGCCGAGCCCGCGACATCGATCACGTCCCAGGTGGGATTGAGCAGGGTCTCGATCCAGACCAGATCGGCCTTGCCCGGTACGATGGCCTTTTCCAGCGCTGCGAGATCCTTGGCGTCGTAGAAGGTCACTTCGATGCCGCGCCGCTCGGCGATCCGCCGCAGCAATTCCTGGAGCCCGTGATACATCACCGCCGGCGCCAGGATCTGCTTTCCCGGCGGCACCGTTTCGAACGCCGCCGCTCCTGCCGCCTGGCCAGAAGCGAAGATGCAGGCTTCCGCCGCCCCCTCGAGTTCGGCGATCAGCTTCTCGACCGGATCGTAGGTCGGGCTGTCGTTGCGGCCGTAAATGTATTTGCCGATCGTTTCGTAGGATTCGTTGCGGGCGAAGGTGGTGGAGGTGTGGATCGGCGGCACGATCGCGCCGGTGCCGGGATCGATGAAATGCGAGACCTGCGCCAGAATCGTGTCGATGGTCGGCTTGTCGTTGTCGGACATGAGGGGCTTTCGTCGCGGGATTGAGACCGGCGGAGACTAGCGCAAAACAACCAGCTGCGACATGGCATCTGCCGCAAGATCGCCGCATAGTTTTGCGACCCATTTTCGATCCGGCGAACAAGAGGAGAAACGCCCATGATCATCCACCAGAAGATCACGCCGCATCTGTGGTTCAACGCCAATGCCGAGGAAGCGATCGATTTCTACGTCTCGCTGTTTGCCAAGTCGAAGGTCGTGCACAAGCTCTATTACGGCAAGGGCGATCCGGGGCCGGAGGGCACGGTGATGGGCATCCTGTTCGAGCTTGAAGGCCAGAGCTTTGGCGCCATCAATGGCGGGCCGATCTTCAAGCTCAGCGAGGCGGTGTCGCTTTACATCGGCTGCCAGACGCAGGAAGAGATCGACCGGCTGCATGCCGCACTGTCCAAGGGCGGCGAGATCCAGCCGTGCGGCTGGGTGAAAGACCGCTTCGGGCTGTCGTGGCAGCTCAACTATGCGAAATACTACGACATGGTGAGCGACAAGGATCCCGCCCGCGCCCGGCGCGTGATCGATGCGCTGTTCAAGATGAAAAAGGTCGATATTGCGGCGCTTGAAAAGGCGTATGCCGGCGGCTGATGACACAGCCGCCAGCTGATCCTGCGGTTTTAGGCGGCGTTCCCGACCCGTTCGGAGGCCGGCGGCACCGCCAGAAGCGGCCAGGACGCATCGGCATCGGAGATCATGGTTACCTTGAGCGGCCAGTCGATGGCGATAGCGGGGTCGTCGTAGCGCAGACCGCGCGCCGACTGGACGTCGTAATAGCCGGTGACCTGGTAGGTCACCTCGACATCGTCGGTCAGGGTCTGGAAACCATGGGCGAAACCTTCGGGGATATAGAGCGAGCGGAAATTCTCCCCCGTCAATTCGACCCCGATCCATTGCCAGCGTGTCGGTGAGCCTTCGCGGATATCGACGATCACGTCCAGCACCGCGCCCCTGACACAGCGCACCAGCTTGACCTCGGCATGTGGTGGTACTTGCCAGTGCATGCCACGCAATGTCCCGCGTTTGGGATTGAGCGAGATGTTGCTCTGGACGAAATCGCAGTTCAGCTCCTGCTTGCCCAGCTCCCGCCGGCACCAGGCGCGCAGGAAACTGCCGCGATGATCGTCGAAGCGCTCCGGTTCGATGACATAGGCGCCTTTCAGCCGCGTCTCAGAGAATCGCATGAGTCCGCCACCGTAACTGGGGATCAACCTGCTTGGTATGCAACAGCACACCGAGCTGGCGCATACGCGTATAGGGCGGCGCGTTGAACATCGCTGCGGTCAGATCGATGTGCTCGAACAGCGACCGCAGCTGGCGGAAGCCGCGCTCGGCCGTCCACTGGCATTCGAAATCCGGCAGATGGCGCCTGATCTTTTCGAACGAAACGCGATAGGAGCGGCCATCGTCGGATTTGCCGCCCAGCTCGACGGCGCAGCCCGGAAACACCTTCGCCGCCGTCTCGGCAAGTTCGCTGATGCGATAGTTCTGCTCGTCGGCCCCGACATTGAAAGCCTGGTTGTGCACCCGCTCGCGCGGCGCCTTCAGCACCTGCACGAAAGCCTCTGTGATGTCGCGCACATGCACCAGCGGCCGCCACGGCGTGCCGTCGCTGCTTAGCGACAGCTTGTTGGTGGTCCAGGCCAGGCCAGCCAGATTGTTGATGACGATGTCGAAGCGCATGCGCGGCGAGGCGCCGAAAGCCGTCGCCAGCCGCAAAAACGTCGGCGTGAAATGGTCGTCGGCCATGGCGCCGACGTCGCGCTCGACCAGGCCCTTGCAGCGGGCATAGGCAGTCTGCGGCCGCTGTGGCGAGGTTTCGCTTACCGCCTCGTCGCCCGCTGCGCCATAGACACTGCAGGAAGAGGCGTAGAGAAACCGGGGCACGCCAGCCTCCTTGGCCGCCCGCGCCAGCGCCACCGAGCCGTGGTGATTGATATTCATCGTCAGGCTCTCGTCATGCTCGCACAGCGGATCGTTGGAGAGCTCGGCAAGATGGATCACCGCATCGAAGCCCTGCAGCTCGTCGGCCGTCAGCGAGCGGGTATCGCGGGTCAGCACCGGCGCCCGGTCGAGCCCATCCTGGAACAGCCAGGCGGCACGAAAGAAGCCGGCGTCCATCACCGTGACGTCATAGCCTTCGGCCAGCAGGCGCGGCACCATGACGTTGCCGATATAGCCGTCGCCGCCTGTCACCAGAATGCGCCGGGGCTGCTTGGGCGCCGCCTTGCTTTGCAGCGGCGTGGTGGGTTTGTCGATTACCAGATTTTCCATGGTGCCTCCCCGCTGCGCCAGAGCCCGTCCAGCACGTGCTTGTCGCGCAACGTATCCATATTTTGCCAATAGCCGCGGTGGCGATAGGCGTTGAGCTTGCCCTCGTGCGCCAGCCGCTCCAGGGGCTCGCGCTCCCACACCGTGTCGTCGCCGTCGATGTAGTCCAGCACTTCCGGCTCGAGCACGAAGAAACCGCCGTTGATGTAGCCGACATCGTCGTTGGACTTTTCGCGGAAGCCCGACACGCGCTCGTCTTCCGGCATCAAATTCAAAAAGCCGAAGCGGCCGGGCGGCTGCACCGCCGTCACCGTCGCCAGCGCGCCGCTTGCCTTATGCGATGCGACCAGATCGGTGACGTCGATATCGGACACGCCGTCGCCATAAGTCAGGCAGAACGGCTCGTCGTTGAGATAGCGCGCCACGCGCTTGACGCGCCCACCGGTCATGGTCGCTTCGCCGGTATCGATCAGCGTCACATTCCACGGCTCGACGCCGTTGCGATGCACGGTCATGCCGGCGGTGCGCAGGTCGATGGTGAGATCGGACAGCTCGAAGGCGTAGTTGCGGAAATAGTGCTTGATCAGACTGCCCTTGTAGCCGCAGCAGATGACGAAATCATTCAGCCCATGCGCCGAATAGATCTTCATGATGTGCCACAGGATCGGCTGGCCGCCGATCTCGACCAGCGGCTTGGGCCGGACGGCGCTTTCTTCGCTGATGCGGGTGCCGAATCCGCCGGCCAGAATAACGACTTTCATCGCATTCTCCCCTCGGTTGCGCGCAGCGCCGGCGTTTCGAGCAGCGGTCCGAGCAGATCGTTCCCGCCCCGGTTTGGGCTGGCCGCCAGCTCGCGCTCGCGCCTGGTGGCGAGCAGGCGCTCGTAGAGAACCAGGTGATCGCGGGCGATCGCCTCGATGTTGAAATGGCTCACCGCCTTCAACCGCGCCTGACTAGACAGGATGGTGCTGGCGCGTCCTTCTTCCAGGCACCAGGCGATGCCGGCCGCCAGGTCGGCAGCGGATCGATCCGTCGCCAGATAGCCATTGATCTTGTGATCGACCAGATCGAGCTGCCCGGTATTGGCGAAGGCCGTCACCGGCGTGCCGCAGGCCAAAGCCTCCATCACCGTCTTGGCCGCGTTCTCGTAGAGCGAGGGCGTCACCATGACGTCGGCCGCCGAATACAGTTGCGCCAGCGCCGCATCGTTGCGCACTTCACCCAGGAACCGCACCGGCAAGCCGAAATCGTCCTCGATCGTATCGGCGCCGAACACGACCGCCATGGCGCGCTCGCCCCAACCCTGGGCGGCGAGACCGCGGAGGGCCTCGGCCAGATAGGAGAAGCCCTTGCGCGGATCGCTCAGGGCATGCTGGGCGCCGTAAAGGATGATTTGCCGGTCCTCCGGCAGGCCCCACGCGGCGCGCGCTGCGATCCGCTCGCTGGGCTGGAAACGGTTGACGTCGATGCCGTTGGCGATGCGCACGACTTCCTTGCCGGCGACCAGCGGGCTGCGCTGCGCTTCGCGTTCCAGCCAATTGCTGAGCGCTACATAGGTGATCGGCAGATCGCGCCAATACTTCCGCTTGGCGCGCCATTGCCAGCGGCTGATGTCGAGTTCCGACGTCGAGCCGAGAACCGGGCAGGCGCCACAGCCGCTAAGATATTTCTCGCAGCCATTGGAATAGTGGCAACCGCCCGTCAGCGGCCACATATCGCGCAAGGTCCACACCAGGGAATAATCGCGTAGCGCCGTCAACTCGCGGATCGGCACCATGCCGCGCCCAACCCAGTGGAACTGCACGATGTCCGGCTGCAGCCGGTCGATCGCCGGTTTGAGACTGATCGGCAGCCAGCCGACCGACCACCAGGCTTCGCCCTCCCAGCGATAGGGCTGCAGCGGCAGCCGGTCGAGCGGATCGCGCAGCGCCTCGAGCGTTGCCATCAAGGGCCCACTGCGTGTGACAACGGAAGGATCGTCGCTGAACTTGCGCAACACCAGCATTTGCGAATCCGCACCGCTGCGCTGCAAGGCCTTGTGCAGGTTATAGGCGCCCAGGCAGGCGCCACCTTTGATGTCGGTCGGCGAGACGTGCAGAATTCGCATCATGCGCTACTTCCGGTCACTGCTTTGTTCCTTGCCTGTCCCCGCCGCAAAAACCAGTCTCGCAGCGGGAGAGTTGCCGCAAACGCCAGGGGTATTGGATGACGGAAAGCTTGGTCAGCATTGTCGTTCCCGTGTTCAATGGGGGACGATTTCTGCGCGAGTGTCTTGACAGCGCTTTGACGCAAAGCCATGCGGCGCTGGAACTTGTCATATTGGACAATGCCAGCACCGACGACACGCTGCTTATCGCCGAGCACGCCGCGCGCAACGACTGCCGCGTGCGGGTGTTCCACAACCAGACCACGCTGAAGCCGATCGACAACTGGAACCGCGCCATGACGGTGATGTGCGGCAAGGCGCGCTATTGTCGCGTACTGCATGCCGACGACACGCTCTATCCGGGCAGCCTGGCCCGGCTTGTGGCGCTGGCCGAGAGCGACCCCGAGATCGGCATTGTCGGCTCGCTGCGCCGGCGCGGCGATCATGTCGAATGCGAAGGATTGCCGGCGGATCGCCAGATCTTCGACGGAACCGAGGTGGCGCGGCAGTTTCTGCGGCGCCAGATCTTCGCCTTGGCGCCAACCAGCGGCCTGCTGCGCGCCGATCTGGTGCGCGCCCGTCAGCCTTTCTATCCGCCGCATCTGCTGCACGCCGATCTTGCCGCTTGGCTGGACATTCTGGACGAGGTGAAATTCGGCTTCGTGCACGAGATCCTGGCGTTCTCGCGCGTACATGAAAATTCCATCACCGCCACCTTGGCCGAACGCAAACAGACGCTGATGCGCGAATGGCTGGTGCTGCTGCGCGACTACGGCCCGCGCTATATCGCGCCGGCCGAACTGGCGCGGCTGGAAAGCGATCACCTTGCCCGTTGCCATCGCCTGCTGGTGCGCGGACTGGCCAGCGGCAACGGACGCGACTTCCTCGATTTCCATCTTGAAGGTCTGCGCCAGGCGGGCCGCACGCCGCGGCCGCTCGACTACGCGCGCGCAGCGGTCGCGGAACTCGGCGACGCGCTGCGCCAGCCACAGAAACTGTTCAAGTATTGGCATCAGCCGCGTCTCCGCTGATTGCCGCCTGTTCGCCGGCACGGCGCCAGGCTGGCGCTGCCGTTGGCGACGGCGCGCCGCCATTGACGGCGAAAATCGCTTCCTGTTCGGCACGCAGCCGGTCGATCAGACGCCCGGCCGGCAATTCGACATCGCGATAGGTCAATACCGCGTCACGCTTGACGTCGCGGCGCAGGCGGCAGCCACCGGCGACGCCGATCGGCAGCAGGCGCTGCTGGCGCGCGAGATCGGCGTTCTCGCACAGCCCGTAGGTGGTGAAATGCCCGAGATCGTCGAGCTGTTCGCCCGCCTTGGCATCGCGCTTCATCGCCGTCGCTACCTCGACCAGCGGCGCGCCCAGCGGCGCGATGGCGGCGTCATGGAACAGCACGGCGCGGGCGATGGTGTTGGGCACCTCGAAATGACAGAGGTGATAGGGCGTGTAAAAGCAGTAGAGCGGGCCCTTGCCGAGCTTGTAGAGCTCGAGATAGTGGCGCTGCATCGGGTTCTCGATGGCGCCCAGCACGAACACGCCCGGCGATGGTGCGGCGCCGACCACGTAATCGACGATGCCGGGCCCGTCCATGAACTGCTCGGCGGGCAAAGCGCGCGCGGCTTCCTCGATCGGCGTGTTGGTCGGCACCGTAGGACCGAACATGCCGCGCTGGCCGACCCTCATGCCGGTGGCGTTGGCGATGATGGCCTGTTCGAACGAGACCTTGGTGCCGTCGGCGAAGGAAGTCACCATGTGCGCCTTCTGTCCCCAGCGCGCGGCGAATTCGGCCTGGGTTTGCGGCGTGCGATAGGGATCGTGCAGGCCCTTGATGTTGCCGCACAGCACCGGGCGGATGCCGATGCCGCGCACGAAGCGGAAAAGGTTCATGGTCACGCCGGGCTGATCGCCATCGGCATTGGTGCAGACCACGCCCGCTGCCGCTGCGCGGCGCGCCAGCAACGGCCCCACCGTGCCGTCGAGCTCGGCGTTCATCAGAATGAGATGCTTGCCGGCGGCGATGGCGGCGCAGGCGACGTGGGCGGCGTATTCGATCGAGCCAGTGACTTCGACGATGGCATCGATGCCGTCCGCCTGACAGACGACGTTCCAGTCTTCGGTGACGGCAACCGCGCCTTCGCGCGTTGCCCGACGCAACTCGTGGGCGGTGTCGATGCGGCGGGCCTGCAGCCCGGCATCGCCAACGATTTTCTCCGCGGCTTCCGGGTTGCGCGATGCCACTGCCGCAAGGGTGATGCCCTTGGCAGCCGTCGCGATCTGCAGCGCGATGCCCTTCGCCATGAAGCCCGAGCCAATCAGCCCAATGCGAATAGGCTTGCCCGACGCTGCGCGCCGCTCGAGCGCCGTATCAATAATGGCCACCATATGGCGAAAGATAGGCGGCTATCCTTCTGCCGTGGCGTGACCAACCCGTGATTAACCGAACGGCGTATCAACCTGTCGTGCGACGTAAAGTCCTGCGTTCATTTCAAGTTTTGCAGGAACTCTTTCACAAGCGTCGCCGTTTCCTGCGGCTTCTCGATAAACGGAATATGGCCGCCGCTTTTCACTTCGCGGTAGATCGAGCCTGGAATGTGCTCAGCGATCATTTTCGAAAAAGACGCTGGAATGAAATAGTCGTTGTCGCCGGCGATAACCAAGGTTGGACACTTGATGTTCTTCAGCCGCGTGGTGAAGAGCGGCTCGTTCTCCTGGCCCGGCATCTTGCGGCCCCAGTAGAGGATCGAATCCAGAAACGCAATGTAGAGCTCGGCAGTGTTGTTCTGGATATTAGCCTGGTTGGTCTGCATCACCTTCAGGCCCGCTTCCGTTTCCATGAATTCGCGCGTCATGGTCGAGAGCCCCATGAAGTCGGCGATCTCCTCACCCATGCCGAGCTTGCGGATGATCTTCTGGCGCAAGCGAAAATTGGTCTCGAGCGCCCGGTCCAGTTGCGCAAAGCCGCCGATCACGATCAACGAGCGGGTCAGCTTCGGGTATTTCTCGGCGAACGCCATCGCCATCGACCCGCCCAGCGACGAGCCCAGGATATCGACCTTCTCGAACCCCAACTCCTTAACAAGCGCAGCGAAATCGTCGGCCCAGAGTTCGGGCGTATAAGTGACTTGCTTGGGCGAATCCTTGCGCGACTGCCCGATGCCGCGCGGATCGAGCAGCACCGTCCTGGCGATCGGGCGCAGCAGCGGCTCGCCAAAGCGATAGTACTGATGGTCAAGACCCAGCCCGGGACACAGCAGCAGCGGATGCCCGTCGCCTTGAATCCAATACCAAAGCTCCGTCCCATTGACCTGCGCCACCGCCATTACCGCCTCCCTCTGTCCGCCTCAATCGACAACTTGTCGACATCCGCTAAATTTGTCTATACCTGTAATACGAGATTATAGTACTATCGAATTTAACGGTCAAAAAATGGAAATATGCCATGCTGTTTGGAACGCGGCAGACGCGGGGTGAGGACGACCGGCTTATTCAGGGAAAAGGCCGGTATGTCGATGACATCAAGCTGCCCGGGATGCTGCATGTGGCGTTGGTTCGGAGCGAAGCGGCGCGGGCGCATGTAAAGGTGGATGTCGAGGCTGCCCGGTCGGCGCCGGGCGTGCGGGCCGTGTTCGTGGCCACCGACCTGCCGGCGAGCGCGAAAATTCTGCCCGACTGCCATCCCAATCCGGTGCTGCGCAACCCGCGTGGGCCGCAGGTGCTGGCCGACGGCGTGGTGCGCTATGTCGGCGAGCCGATTGTCGCCATCGTGGCTGAGTCTCGCTATCTGGCCGAGGATGCGGCTGAGCTGGTGAGTGTCGAGTACAACCTCCTGCCCGCCGTGGTCGATCTTGAGCGTGCCATGAGCGACGAGAGCCGGCGCGTGCATGAGGATTTGCAGTCAAATCTCGCGGCGCGCATTCCGGTTTCCTGCGGCGACACCGACAAGGCATTTGCGGACGCTGCCTGCATCGTGCGCGAGCGGCTGCAGATCCAGCGTGGCGCGGGACAAGCGATGGAGACACGCGGCATCGTCGCGCATTGGGATCCGCATGCCGAGCGCATGGTGGTGTGGAACGTCTCGCAGGTGCCGTTCGTGCATCGCACGGCAATCGCCAACGCGTTGCAACTTTCGGAAAATTCGGTGCAGGTGCTGAACCCCGATGTCGGCGGCGGCTTCGGCTACAAAGGCCTGACCTATGTCGAAGACCTCCTGATCCCCGTCATCGCGCGCCAGCTGGAAGTGCCGATCAAATGGATCGAGGACCGGCGCGAGCATTTGATCGCGGCCTACCATGAGCGTACGCAGCTGCACGACATGGAGATCGCCACGACGGCCGACGGCGTGATCCTGGGCATCCGCGGCAAGTTCTTGTGCGATGCCGGCGCCTATACGCCCTGGGGGCCGGTGGTGCCGCTGCTCACCGCCGTCAACATTCCCGGCCCCTACAAGGTGCCGAACTATAAGGTCGAGTGCGATCTCGTTTACACCAACACCGTGCCGATCGCGCCGGTGCGCGGCGCTGGGCGACCGCAGGCCTGTTACGTGTCGGAGCGTTTGCTCGATGCCGTTGCGCGCAAGCTGAACATCGATGGCGCCGAGTTGCGCCGGCGCAATCTGATTCAGGCGCATGAATATCCCTACGACGTCGGCTTCATCTCGCGCGACGGTACGCGGCGCACCTACGACAGCGGCAACGTCCCTGCCCTGCTCGAACGCGCGCTGGAGATGATCGAATACGACAAGCACAAGGCGAGGCAGAAAGACTATGCCGCACAGGGCCGGCATATCGGCATCGGTCTGGCGTGCTGCGTCGAGGACACCGGGCTTGGGCCGTTCGAGGAAGTCGGCATGACGGTGGAGCTCGATGGCTCGGTTACGGTGCGCATGGGCACGCCCAGCCAAGGCCAAGGCCAGCGAACGGCGTTTGCGCAGATCGTGGCCGACCAGCTCGCCGTGCCGTTCGACAAGATCAAGGTACTCGCGGGCAACACCGACAATGTGCGCTACTCGATCGGCACGTTTGCCAGCAGAGCCGGCATCGTCACCGGCTCGGCGGTGCTGAATGCGTCGAAGCAATTGCGCGAGCGGGCGCTGAAGATCGCCGGCACCTTGCTGCAAGCCTCGCCTGACGATCTAACGCTTGAGGATGGCGGGGTGGTGCGCAAGGACGGCGGCAAGCTCGGCCGCGCGATGAGTTTGAGCGACATCGTGCATACCTCGCTGGGCGAATCAGGCGCGCCGCTGCCGCTGCGCGATCTGGGACCGGGCATGAGCACGGTGGCGAGTTTTTCGCCGCCTACCAACACTTTCGCAACCGGCTGCCATGCGGCGCTGGTCGAGGTAGATCCACGCACCTGCAAGGTGAGCATCCTGAAATACGTCGCGGTCGAGGATTTCGGCACCATGATCAATCCCATGATCGTGGACGGCCAGGTGATCGGCGGCGTCGGCCTGGGTATCGGCAACGCCTTCCTCGAGAAGGTGGTGTACGACGACAGTGGCCAGATCCTCACCGGCACCTTCATGGACTACCTGGTGGCGACGACCATGGACGTGCCGCATGTGCATATCGACTATCTCGCCACGCCTTCGCCGCTCAATCCGCTGGGCATGAAAGGCGCCGGCCAGGGCGGCACGATCCCGGTGCCGGCGGCGTTGTCGGCGGCGGTCGAGGATGCGCTGCGCGATTATGGATTGCGCCTGCGCCACGTGCCGTTCAGCGAGAGCGATATTTTCGCGGCGTTGCAGACTGCCAGGACGGGAGCCGCGGCATGAAGCCGCCCGCTTTTGCCTATGCAGCGCCCGAGACTGTCGCCGAATGCCTGGCGCTGAAGGCCGCGCACGGCGAGGAGGCGCGCTTCATCGCCGGCGGCCAGAGCCTGATGCCGCTTCTGAACCTGCGCATGGTGCGGCCGGCGGTCGTGATCGACCTCGGCAAGGTGCGCGATCTTGCCTATTGGCGGCGTGAAGGCGACGACATCGCAATCGGCGCCATGCTGCGGCAACGGCGGCTGGAGCAAGACAAAGAGCTGGCGACGGCCCTGCCTTTGCTGGCCGAAGCGGTGCAACAGATCGGCCATCCGGCAACGCGCAGCCGCGGCACCATCGTGGGCTCGCTGTGCCACGCCGACCCGGCGGCCGAACTGCCGGTGTGTGCGCTGCTGCTCAAGGCGCAGCTTGTGCTGTCCTCGACCAAAGGCCGTCGCACGATGGCGGCCGAGGATTTTCTCACCGATGCGCTCTCGACCTCGATCAAGGACGATGAATTGGTCGAACAGGTGCGCATCCAAACTGGGCGCAAGGGCACCGGCTATGCCTTCATGGAACTGGCGCGGCGGCATGGCGATTTCGCGCTGATCTCGGTGGCGGCGCTTGTGGCAGGCACTGCGGGCCGGGTCGCGATCGGTGGGCTGGGAGCGGCGCCGCTGGCGTTCGATCTTCAGGCCGGCGACATCGCGGGCGAAGCCCAGCGCATCGCGCAGAGCCTCGAGCCACCCAACGATCTGCACGCCACCGCCGACTACCGCCGGGCACTGGCGCAGACGCTGATCGAGCGCGCGCTGGCCAAGGCCGCCGAAAGGAGCAAGACATGAGCGCGCCGCAAATCTCCTTGACCGTCGCCTTCGACGTCAACGGCAAATCCTGCGCACGTCACAACGTCGAGGCGCGCCGCACCCTGGCTGATTTCCTGCGCGAAGACATGAGCCTGACCGGAACGCATCTGGGCTGCGAGCATGGCGCGTGCGGCGCCTGCACTGTGCTGATCGACGGCGCACCGGCCCGCTCCTGCCTGACCTTGGCGGCGCAGGCCAATGGTACGCAGATCACGACGGTCGAAGGCCTGGCCCATGGTGCTGTGCTGCATCCATTGCAACGTGCTTTCAAGGAGAAGCACGCGCTGCAATGCGGCTTCTGCACGCCGGGCTTCCTGGTGGCGGCGGCGGCTTTGCTCAGCGAAAATCCCGATCCCACCGAGCTGCAAGTGCGCGAGTATCTTTCCGGCAATATCTGCCGCTGCACCGGCTACCAGTTCATCATTGCCGCCGTACTGGCGGCGGCAGCCGAAATCAACGGCAAGGCAGGTTCCAATGTCTGACATCGGCATGAAGGTTTCCTCCATTGCCGCGCCGGTGCGACAGCAGGTGGCGGCCTCCTTCCGCACCGCCATCCTCAACGGCCGCTTCCAGCCCGGCGTCAGGCTGATCGAGAAGGAGTTGTGCGAGCTGACCGGCGCGTCGCGGACCTCGGTGCGCGAAGCGCTGCGGCAGTTGGAGACCGAAGGGCTGATCGAGGTGGTGCCTAACAAGGGACCGATCGTTGCCTCGATCTCGCCTGAGCAGGCGCGCAGCATCTACGAGGTGCGCGGCGCGCTCGAGAGCCTGGCCGGCGCCTTGTTCGCCAAATATGCCAGCGACGAGCAGATGGCGCGGTTGGAGATCGCGGTGGAGCAAGTGGCCAATGCCTACGCCAGAGGCGACATCGGGGAAATATTGACTGCCAAGGATGCTTTCTACGCCGTCCTGCTCGAAGGCGCCGACAACGAAATCGTGCCATCGTTCCTAAGTATGTTGCAGGCGCGCATTTCCCTGCTGCGCCGCGTCTCGCTGAGCCAGCCGGCGCGCTTGGCGGCCAGCATCGAGGAGATCCGCGCCATTATGGCGGCGTTGAAAAAACGCGATCCAGAAGCTGCCGCTGCAGCCTGTCGTCGGCATGTCGAAAATGCGGCCGATGCCGCTTTGTGGAGGACCGCATGAGTTCGGAAATGTTCGACAAGGGCCTGGCCATGCGCAAGCGCGTGCTGGGCACCGATTATGTCGAGAAGTCGCTGGCGGCCGCTGATCAATACACGCGGCCGCTGCAGGAGCTGGTGACGGAATATTGCTGGGGCGCGGTGTGGAACAGGCCCGGCCTGGAGCCCAAGACGCGCTCGATGCTGAACATCGGCATGCTGACGGCACTCAACC
>JAQSWP010000040.1 GCA_029266575.1 Alphaproteobacteria bacterium
GCGAAGAAAAGAAAGACGACGTAGAGGGCGAGGCAGGCGGGCGGGAAACGCCGCATGAATATCTCCGGCGGAAGGCGCCGGATTATTGTTGGCGCGCCTATGTGATACAATCAAATTCGCCATGTCGCCGCCCGCCCGTTCCGCTTTCGACCTTTCCCGCCGCGCCCTGCTGGGGGCCGCCGCCTCGCTTGCGGGCCTGGCGCTGCCGGCCCGAGCGCAGCCAGTGTCGGAGAACGCCACGCTGACGCTTTCAGGCGGGCGCGTGGTGGGCGCCACGCTCTATCTACCGCCGCACGTGCCGGCGCCGGCGGTACTGATGGTGCACGACCGCTTCGGCATGACCGACGTGCTGCGCGAGCGCGCGGCAGCACTGGCGCTGGATCGCTACATCGTGGTCTGCGTCGATCTGTTCTCGATCTGTTCCAGGGCAAGACGGCCGAGAGCTCGATCGACGCTGAAAAGCTCGTGGCCACGCTCGACCGCCAGGCGGCCAGCGACACCGTCGCCGGCTGGGCCGACTGGATCAGGGCTGATGCACGCTGCAACCGCAATGTTGGCCTGCTGGGCTTCGGCCTGGGCGGCGAGGCTGCGGTGCAGGCCTCGACCCTGACGCCGATCCAGGCGCTGGTGCTGTACTACACCGCGCTCGGCCAGCGGCCCGAACTGCTGCTGCGGCTGACGGCGCCGATCCTAGGACATTATTCGGATCGCAACCGCGACTTCGGCGTCGATGCCGTCGAGGACCTGCAGTTCCAGCTGCAGAAGGCCAACAAGAAAAGCCGTGTGCATATCTACGACGCCGAGCCGGACTTCGCCAACCCCGCCAGCCCGCAATTCGCCCGCGGCGATGCGCTTTTGGCGTGGAACCGGACGGTGGCGTTCCTGAGGGCGAATTTGGGGGCGGGGGCTTAGCCGCAGATCATCATTCGATGAACATCGCGCTCGAAAGAGCATTCCAATTAATTGAGCACCATAGCGCGCATGCGGATTTCGAGCAGGCTAAGGACGACTCGCTCCTTCTAGCCGCCGAAGTGCATTTAGGTCTCACCTTTCCGCCAAGCTACCGCGTCTTTCTCAAGCGCTACGGTGCGGGCAGCATTGCCGGACTCGAAATGCATGGCCTGATTAAAGAGGACTTTGCGAGATCGGGTGTGCCCGACGTCGTTTGGGTAACCATGAACCACCGAGCCGATGATTCCGCATCATCTGATTGTCATTGCTGGAGTAGGGAACGGCGAAGTCTATGCGCTCGATTGCTCGCAGACTGATTCACGCGGCGAAGCGGCAGTCGTTGTGTGCCATCCCTGGGCGGGAAGGAGCGAAAAGCTTGAGATCGTCGCGCGAAGCTTCGGAGAGTTCTTGCTGAACGCCCTGACCGCAATATTGAAATAGAGACTTCTGCTGACAGACGGGTCGGCAGATTTAGCGCCGCCCACCCGCAGCCCTGCGCGGCGCCTTGGCGTTCTCTTCCTCGTCGAACAGCGACGCCAGCTGCTCCATCATCGTGCCGCCGAGCTGGTCGGCGTCGACGATGGTGACGGCGCGGCGGTAGTAGCGAGTGGTCGCGCAGATGGCGCTCGAGATAGTTGCCGGGGTTCACTGACAAGGTCGAGTCGTCGACGGGCGCGCCGTCGGAGATCACCATCAGGATCTTGCGTTCTTCGGTGCGGCTCAAGAGGCGGCTATGCGCCCATAGCAGCGCCTCGCCGTCGATGTTCTCCTTGAGGATGCCCTCGCGCAGCATCAGGCCGAGGCTCTTGCGCGCCCGCCGCCACGGCGCGTCGGCCGGCTTGTAGACGATGTGGCGCAGATCGTTGAGGCGGCCGGGATTGGCGGGCTTGCCGTCGGCCAGCCATTTCTCGCGACTCTGGCCGCCCTTCCAGGCGCGGGTGGTGAAGCCCAGGATCTCGACCTTGACGCCGCAGCGCTCGAGCGTGCGGGCCAGGATATCGGCGCTCATGGCGGCGACGGTGATGGGCCGACCGCGCATGGAGCCGGAATTGTCGATCAGCAGGGTGACGACGGTGTCGCGGAAGTCGGTGTCCTTCTCGACCTTGTAGGACAGCGACTGGGTCGGCGTGACGACGATGCGGGCCAGACGCGCGGCATCGAGGATGCCTTCTTCCAGATCGAACTCCCAGGCGCGGTTCTGCTGCGCCATCAGGCGGCGCTGCAGGCGGTTGGCCAGCCGGCCGATGACGCCCTGCAGATGCGACAGCTGCTGGTCGAGATGGGCGCGCAGGCGCGACAGCTCCTCGGCGTCGCACAGATCGGCGGCATCGACGATCTCGTCGAACTTGGCCGTGTAGGGATGGTACTGCAGCTCGTGCGGCTCGTTCGACAGCGAGCCCGGCGGAATCCAGGGCCGTTCGGCGCGGCCGGGCTCTTCCTCGTCGGAGGCACCCATGGTGACGTCGGTCTGCGCCTGGTCGGCCACACTCTCCGAAGAATCGTCGTCGTCGGCACTGTCGTCGGTCTCTTCGCCCGAGGCGCCGTAGCCGTGGGTCTCGGACGAATCGGCGCCGTCCTCGCCGCGATCCTCGGATTGGCCTTGCGCGTCTTCGCTGTCGTCGGATTCTTCCTCGTCGCGCTCCATCTCGCCTTCCTCGTCGGAAAGCTTGAGGTCGCGGATAAGTCTCTTGAGGGCGCGCGAGAACAGATCCTGGCTCTGCACCACGTCGCGCAGGCGGCTCATGTCCTTGCCTGCCATGCGCTCGATATCGGACCGCCACAGATCGACCATGGATTTGGCCGCCTCGGGGATCGGGCGGCCGGTCAGTTGTTCGCGCACCATCAGCCCGACCACGTCGGCTACCGGCGCATCGTCGCGGGCGTTGACGTGGCGATAGCCGCGCTGCTCGCAGCGTTCGTTGAGGACCGCGTCGAGATTGTCGGCGACGCCCCGCATGCGGTTGGCGCCGATCGCCTCGACCCGCACCTGCTCGACGGCGTCGAAGATGGCGCGCGCCAGTTCCGATTTCGGCTGGCGGCGGGCATGCAGGCGGCGGTCGTGGAAACGCGTGCGCAGCGATAGCGAATCGGCTTCGCCGCGGGTGCGGGCGACCTCTTCGGCCGGCAGGTCGCGCGCCGGCACGGTCAGCCGCGCCTCGTTGCCCGCTTGCGTGCCGCCATCGGGCACGAAGGTAACGTTGACCTCGTGCCGGCCGATGGCGCGCATGGTGGCGGCGGTGACGCGACGGAACTCCTCGAGCGGGGTGGCGTCCTTGCTGTTGCCGCTGCTGCTCACGCGAGCTGTGCTCCCGCGCTAGTTCAGCTGCGTCTTGTTGCGGGCAAGCTTCAGCTCGTTGCCCAGGCAGCGCTGGTAATATTCCGCCACCGTCGAGCGCTCGACCTCATCGCATTTGTTGAGGAAAGTAAGGCGGAAGGCGAAGCCGATATCGCCGAAGATGCGCGCATTCTCCGCCCAGGTGATCACCGTGCGGGGCGACATGACGGTCGAGATGTCGCCGGCGATGAAGCCCGCGCGCGTCAAATCGGCCAGGGCCACCATGGCGGAGGCGAGTTTGCGGCCTTCCTCGGTGTTGAGATGCGGCACCTTGGCGACGACGATGTTCACTTCCTCGTCATGCGGCAGATAGTTCAAGGTGGCGACGATCGACCAGCGGTCCATCTGACCCTGGTTGATTTGCTGCGTGCCGTGGTAGAGGCCGGTGGTGTCGCCCAGGCCCACCGTGTTGGCGGTCGAGAACAGGCGGAAGGCGGGATGCGGCCGCAGGACCTTGTTCTGGTCGAGCAAGGTCAGCTTGCCCTCGACTTCCAGCACGCGCTGGATGACGAACATCACGTCGGCGCGGCCGGCGTCGTATTCGTCGAACACTAGCGCGGTGGGGCGCTGCAGCGCCCAGGGCAGGATGCCTTCGCGATACTCGGTGACCTGCTTGCCGTCCTTGAGCACGATCGCGTCCTTGCCGATCAGGTCGATGCGCGAGATGTGGCTGTCGAGGTTGACGCGGATGCAGGGCCAGTTCAGCCGCGCCGCGACCTGCTCGATATGGGTCGACTTGCCGGTGCCGTGATAGCCCTGGATCATGACCCTGCGGTTGTAGGCAAAGCCCGCCAGGATGGCCAAGGTGGTGTCGTGATCGAAGCGATAGGCCTCGTCGACATTGGGCACCAGTTCGGAACTGGCGGAAAAAGCGGGGACTTCCATGTCGCTGTCGATGCCGAACATCTGGCGCACCGACATCTTGATGTCGGGCAGGCCAGTGGGCGTCTCGGCAGCGGCGTTCTGGGCTGAAGGCATGAGTCTCGTTTCCGTTGTGCTACGCAGCATTAAAATAGGAACGCGGGATGATTACAGGGCGGTTCCACGCAGGCAAGTGCGGAAAACGCCGCGCAGTCATGCGCTTGTCCTACCGAATTGGGCTGTTAAGGCTTTGTTTTAGCGAGGAATAAGCAAGGTTGATGGCCTTGAGTTTTTCCTCTGCCCGTTTATCGCCGCCGTGGCGGTCGGGATGGTACTGCTTGACCAGCACTTTGTAGCGCTTGCGCAAGGTATCCATGGTCAACGGCGCATCCATTTCCATCACCGCCATGGCCTTGCGCTGAGCCGAGCTCAGGACCGGGCCGGAGCCGTTGATGCGCCTGCCGGCCGGCTTGGCGACGGCGTCGGGGCCGCCAAACAGATCGAACGGATCGACCACCTCGTCCCAGAAATTGGGTGCGCCGTTCTTGCGCGGGCGGCTGCCCATCGGCCAGGACGGACGTCGCCAAGTGGTGTCGGCGCGGATGTTGCGCTCGATGTCTTCGGCCTTCATGCCGGCGTAATAGTCCCAGGAGGCGTTGTAGCGACGCACATGCTCGAGGCAGAACCAGCGGTAGTCGCGCAGCGCCTCGCGCGATTTGGGCGCCGGAAAACTGCCGCCATGCTCGCAATCGGGCCATTCGCAGGCGCGCAATTGCGGCGGCGGCTCGTCGAAGATTTTGCTGGTGCGGGCCCGGGACATGGGCGGAAATATGCGACCTCGCAGGCCCGGCCACAAGATGCGGGGTTTGTCGCAGGCGAGGAGGAGAATTTGAGCGTCGCAGAGAGAATTCGCCACAAGTTGGAACAGGCGCTGGAGCCGGTGCAGTTGGAAATCCGGGACGATTCGGCCCGCCATGCCGGCCATGCCGGCGCGCGCGAAGGTGGCGAAAGCCATTTCCACGTCACTGCTGTTTCGCCGCGGTTTTCCGGGCTGAACCGGGTCGCCCGGCAACGCCTGGTTTACGTCGCCCTGGCCGAGGAACTGGCTGGGCCGGTGCATGCCTTGTCGCTGGCATTGCGTGCGCCGGGGGAAGACTGAACGATTACCGCAGCCTTAGAGCAAATTTCGGCTTTTCCCGGCGGCAACCCCTGATAGTCTTTCTGCGCCGGCTTCTGGGGGGCCGAGCGATGGAACCTGCACTCGAACAGTTCCTTGCGGAGACGTCGGCGGCAACCAGGCCGGCGGCGATCACCAAGTCGTTTCTCGACCAGGTCGGCAAGTTTGGCTTTCGGCGCTTCTCCTACGTGGCCCGCGGCAAGTCCGAGCAGAGGACGCAATACGAATACGTCGCCGCCAACTATCCGAAAAAGTGGAACGCGTATTTCATCGAGAAGCGCTATTTCGAAATCGATCCGACTTTGGAGCGGGCGCGTCAGACTTTGATGCCGTTCGCCTGGTCGGACATGAAGGATCTCCGGTCGCTCACGGGCATCCAGCGCCAGCTGTTCGACGAAGCCTCCGCCTTCGGCCTGCGCCATGGTTTCACCGTGCCGATCCATGCGCCCGGCGGCGCCGACGGGCTGGTAGCGCTGGCGACCGACCTGGCGCCGCGCGAATTCGCCGTCGAAGTCGGTCATGGGCGCCACATGCTGCATCTGCTGGCGCTGCACTATCACATGCGCGTCACCGCGGCCTGGCAGCGCAACTCGCTAGCCGCCAAGAAAAAGCCAGCCGAGACCCAGAAGCCTTCGCCCATTACCCCGCGAGAGGCCGAATGCCTGTTGTGGACGGCGCGCGGCAAGTCGGCCTGGGAGACCTCGGTGATCCTGGGTGTGTCCGAACGCACGGTGAATTTCCACGTCGAGAATTCCCGCCACAAGCTCGACGCGCAGTCGAAGACCCAGGCCGTGGTGCGGGCCATCATGCTGAACCTGATCAGGCCCTGACTATACGCCGGTAGAGGCGCCCAACCCTGGCGGACCTGTCATTTCCGACAGGTCCGCCGGCCGGCTTCCGTCGCGATACTGCCCCGGTGTTTTTCTGGGGGAGTTGGTATGGGAGCGAAGAAACAATCGGCGGCCGAGGGCGAGCGCATTACCGCCGCCGAGGGCGTACAGGCCAGTCTGGAATATCTTTACCGCGAAGCCCGCAACGCCGACCTGGGCGGGCCTGCGATCTTCATCCTGGCGGCGGCGCAGGCGACCCGGCGCGTCGCAGTGCGCTTGCGCGGCGATGAGCCGATCGATGCCGGTCTCGTGCCACGCAATATCACCGTCGGCGGCAAGCGCACCTCGGTGCGGCTGGAGCCGGAGACCTGGGAGGCGTTGCACGAAATCGCCCGGCGCGAGCATGTCTCGGTCCACGACGTCTGCACCATCGTCGCGCAGCGGCGCACGCGGTCGTCGCTGACGGCGGCGCTCAGGGTCTTCGTGCTGGGATATTTCCGCGCCGCGGCGACGGAAAGCGGCCATCTCGACGTCGGCCACGGCGTTGTGGCGCCGCCGCCGCAGGCGGTTAAGCGAGCGGCCGCCTCGGCTTAAGTCTTGCTGCCGGTATAGAGATCGGGATAGTTGCGGCGCACGGCATCGCCGTCGGCGGCCCAGGCGTGGCAGGTGTCGATGACGCTGACCTTCTCGCCCGGCTGGCGCTGGCGCAGCGGCGGCTTGCCAGATTTGGCGCGATGCGCGGCGATCAGCTTCTGCGCCCGCTCGGCCTGGATGGTCTGGAATGCCACCGTAGCCACCGGCCCCAGCAATTCGACCAGATGCACGCAGCCGTCGCGGCCGCCCAGCCGCCCGCGCGCGGCGCGGCGGAAACCCTTGGCGACGCTCAGCCCGATCAGCCGCTTGAAGTTGGGCGTGATGGCCGGGCAGATGGCGTAAGGCGTGTGGTCGGATACGGCTTCGACGTCGTGGATCAAAAAGTGTTCGTCGATGGTGAGGCGGATCCACATCTCATGCACCGGATCATCGGGCGTAAGAACGCGGTCCTTGCCGCTTTCATGGGCGTAGGTCTTGTTGTCCTTGATATGACCTTCGATGTCCCACAGCCCGTCGCTGCGGAAAAAGCCGCGGCATTCGATCTGGCGCGTGTGCAGATGCTGCCGCTCGACGGAGGCGGGCAAAGGCATGGGGTACTCCACTATGAACGCTCGTTCAGCGCGGCCGGACTATAATCGCGGCAGGGGGCGGCGCAAGCGGAGATCAGGCGGCTAAAGCGCGATCCAGCGATGCGCGGACGGTCTGCACCGGTACGTCCTTGGCAATGAAGGATTTGCCGATGCCGCGGGCCAGGATGAAGGTCAGTTTGCCGTCGCGGGTCTTCTTGTCGTGTAACATGTGCTCGATCAGGGCGGCGCTGGCGAAACGGCGCTGGCCGATGCGCTGGGCGGTGGCGGGCAGGTCGGTGGCGGCATAGTGCCGGCGCATCCGCGCCAGATCGTCCGGCGGGCACAGCCCCATCGCCACCGACATTTCGAACGCCATCACCATGCCGATGGCAACCGCTTCGCCATGCAACAAGGCGCTGCCGTAGCCGGTCTCCGCCTCAAGCGCGTGACCGAAGGTATGGCCGAGATTGAGCAAAGCGCGCACGCCGCCCTCGCGTTCGTCCTGGGCCACGATGCGCGCCTTGGCGCGGCAGGAAATGGCGACGGCTTCGGCGCGCAGTTTGCGATCGCCGGCCAACAAAGCCGGCCCGTGCCGTTCCAGCCAGGCAAAGAATTCGGCATCGTCGATCAAGCCGTATTTCACGATCTCGGCGTAGCCCGCGCGCAGTTCGCGCGCCGACAGCGTGTCGAGCAGGGCGACATCGGCCAACACCAGGCGGGGCTGGTGGAAGGCGCCGATCAAGTTCTTGCCGTAGGCGGAATTGATGCCGGTCTTGCCGCCGACTGAACTATCGACCTGGGCCAGCAGCGTGGTCGGGATCTGCACGAAATCGAGCCCGCGCAGCAGCACCGCGGCGGCGAAACCGGTGAGGTCGCCTACCACGCCGCCGCCCAGCGCAATCAGCAGCGCGCCGCGATCGGGACGCTGCGCCAGAACGCCGTCCAGCAGCCGGCCGAAAGCGTCGAACGCCTTGCTGCCTTCGCCGGCCGGCACGATGAAATCGCTGCTCTCGATGCCGGCTTGCTGCAAGGACGCCTTGAGCTGCGGCAAATAAAGCGGCCCCACGGTCTCGTCGCTGACGACGATGGCACGGCGCGGCTTGGCCGCTTGCGCGATGAGCGCGCCGGTGCGATCCAGCAGGTTCTCGCCGATTACGATGTCGTAGGAGCGCTCGCCCAGCGCGACGGGAACGGTGAGGTCGTTCATGGCATCACGAGGCGGCGCTGATGGGCTGAGTCTTGGCCAGGAACCGGTGCAGCGCCTCCAGGACGTCCTGCGTCGTCTGCTCGGCCGGGTTGTCGCGGCTGTCGACGATGACGTCGGCCTCGGCATAGACCGGATAGCGTTTGTGCATCAGCTGTTCGAGCACCTGCTTGGGATCGCCCTGCTTGAGCAGGGGACGATTGGAGCGGCGCTGGACGCGATCGAGCAGCAGCGCCAGCTCCGCCCGCAGCCATACCGAGATGCCACGCTGGCGCACCAAAGCGCGGGTCTGCTCGTCGATGAAGGCGCCGCCACCGGTGGCCAGCACATGCACCGGCTGGTCGAGCAGCCGCGCCACCACCCGCCGCTCGCCCTCACGGAAGGCGGCTTCGCCATGCTTGGCGAAGAATTCCTCAATGGTGCTGCCGGCGGCACGTTCGATTTCCTGATCGGCGTCGACGAAGGGCAAGTGCAGCTTCTGCGCCAGGCGTCGGCCGATGGCGCTCTTGCCCGCACCCATCAGGCCGACCAGCACGATGGTGCGTGGCGGAACGAGAAGGGGTGGCGCGGGGTTCACGGGCTCATGCCTCAGGCGTTGAATTGGCGTTGCTATCGGCGCGCCAAGATGCGATCTAAGCGGCTGACAGGCCGTAATATTGCCGTGATCGACGCCTAGCACAAGCAGCGGGGGTGTGCTGGCCCGGTCCGATCAGAACAGCATGCGAGCGCCATGAGAAAACTTGCCCTGATCCTCGCCGTCATCATGGTCGTGGTTATTCTTGCCGGACTGGCGCTGCTGGGTACGCTCGACATTCCGCCGCGGACCAAAACCATCGAAATGAACCTGCCCAATGACCGGCTTTCGCGCTGATCCCTCGGCCCTGGCGCTGTTGCTGGCCTTGGCAGCCATGCCCGCGCTGGCGCAGCAGCCGATCCAGTTGGTGCCGCCGCCGCAGCCGCTAGGGCAGCCGGCCGCTTCGCCCGCCGCCTCGCCGCAACAGCCGAGCCAGCGGCTGCAGGATTTCTATGGCGGCCCGGTGCAAAGCGGCGGGCAACTGTCGCCGGTCGATAACGCCGCGATCGGCATCGTCGAAACCGTGGCTTCCGGACTGCCGGGCGACATGTGGCGTGGCACCGATCGCGGCGCGGCGATCCAGTTGCTCGATGCGATGCCGGGCGCGCCGCGCTCGCGCATCCTGCGCGATCTGCAGTTCCGCCTGCTGACCACTATCGCCAACCCGCCACTGGGCGCCAATCCGCCAGGACAGGATTTCGTTGCCACCCGCATCGGCAAACTCTCCGACATGGGCGAGATCGAGGCCGTCGGGCAAATGACGCAGGCCGCCGGTCCGATGTCGGGCGATGCCGCGCAACGGCTCAACATCGAAAACCAGCTCATCGCCGGCGACGCCAAGGCCGCCTGCAACACGCCAATGACGCAAGGCTCGTCGGATCCGTTCTGGACCAAGTTGATGATCGTCTGTCACGTCATCGCGGGCCAGAACGCGCAAGCGATGCTGAATGTCGATCTGCTGCGCGAACGCGGCGTTGCCGATACCGGCTTCTTCGTGGCGGTCGATTACGCGCTGGGCACGCGCAGCACCAAGCCGCCGGCCAATATCGGCACCGACACGCTGTCGCAAGCGCTGCTGCGCGCCTCCAATCCCAAAGCCGGCGGCACCTTGGGCAATGAAACGACGCCGGCGCAACTGCGCCAGATCGCGGCCAATGTCGCGGCCCCCCTGGCGCAGCGCATCGAGGCTGCGGAGCGCGGCGAAGCGCTGGGCGTGATCGATCCGCGCCAGTTGCTGGAGCTCTATCAGGCCGGCGCCGATGCGCCGGGCCTGTCGCCACAGGCCAAGCGGCGGGCGCAGGCCGTGCGCGACGCGGTGCGCGCCGGCGATGTCGGCGACAAGGTGAAGGCGATGCAGGCGGCGTTCCGCGCCGCCGAGGGCAGCGCGCTCTTCACCACCATGGCGCGGGTGCTGGGCGAGCAGCTGGTGAAGATCTATCCCGAGCACAAGACGGCGCCGATGGCGGCTGACACCGCTCGCGCCATGCTGGCGCTGAACGATTTTCCCCGCGCCGTCGAGTGGTACTACACCGTCGCCGGCGGCGCGACCATCGATCCGCAATACGAAGCGCCCACGGTGCAGTTGTGGCCGGTGCTGCAGCTTGCCGACAATGTCGGCAGCATCCCGTGGGAGCCGGGCTTCATGGCCAAATGGCAGGCGCAGAACGCCAGGCATCCGCGCGCGGCACAGCGTGCAGCGGTGCTGGCGGCGCTGCTGCCGGCTCTGGGGGAGCCGGTCGATCGCGCCGAATTCAATCCCGCGCCGGCCACCGGTTTCGCAGCCCCGCCGCAACAGGCGCTGGCGCGGCTGGCGCAAAGCGCGCAGCAGGGCCGCGTTGCCGCAGCGGTGGCCCTGGCGGCGCAGGCGGCGGGCGAAACCCCTCTGACGCAACTGGCGCCGGCGACCTTGAGCGGCATTGTCCAGGCGCTGCGCCAGATCGGACTGCAAGATGTCGCCCGCCGCTTCGCCGTCGAAGTGGTGCTGGCGCACGCGCTGTAAGGCCATGGCCAGACGTGGCCGGCGCCCCGGCGTAACGCCGCCGCGACCAGCGCAGGTCGAAATCTTTCTTGAAATGATGACGGCCGAACGCGGCGCTTCGCGCAATACGATCGAGTCGTATGGCCGCGATCTCGATGGGCTCAACGTCTTTCTGCTGAAGCGCGGCGGAGAACTTGCCAGCGCCAGCGCCGACGATCTGCGCGCCTGGCTTTCGGCGGCATCGAAAAGCGGCTTCGCGGCCAGCACCGCGGCGCGGCGGCTGTCGACCTTGCGCCAGTTTTATCGCTTTCTGTTTGCCGAGCGGTTGCGGGCCGACGATCCGGCTTCGGCGCTCGACATGCCGCGCCGGGCCCGGCCGTTGCCGAAAATTCTCAGCATCGAGGAAGTCGATGCGCTTATGGGAGCGGCCGGACGTCTGCAAGGCGTTGGTGGTTTGCGCGCACGCGCTTTACTGGAGACGATCTACGCCACCGGCATGCGCGTGTCGGAACTGGTGACGTTGCCGGTGTCGGCGGTCGAACGCGATCCGCAGATGCTGATCGTGCGCGGCAAGGGCGACAAGGAGCGGCTGGTGCCGCTGACCGAAACCGCGCGCGAAGCGCTCGCCAGATGGCGCACGTTGCGCGGCGAGATCAAGCTTGCCGGCAAGGCGCAGCGTTTTCTGTTTCCCTCGCGCGGTGCCGCCGAGGGCCATCTCACCCGCCAGCGTTTCGCCCAGACCCTGAAGGAATTGGCGCTCGCCGCCGGGCTCGACCCGGCGCGCGTCTCGCCGCATGTCCTGCGCCATGCCTTCGCCAGCCATCTGCTGGCCGGCGGCGCCGATCTGCGCGCCGTGCAGGTGATGCTGGGCCACTCCGACATTTCAACCACGCAGATCTACACGCACGTGCTGGACGAGCGCCTGAAATCGCTGGTCAACCAGCATCATCCGCTGGCGGGGCGCTCTAAACCCTGAGCCCAACCCATTGCCAACGCGTTGACAAGGTGGGCGGATTGGCTCAAAACCGGGGCGATTTCGCAATTGCAGCATCGCTGTTTTCCGCCGCGGAGGATCGATGAGTTTCCAGGAGATCAGGCAGGCGCCAAGCCGCCTCAACCGTTCCGAACTGGCCGTGCCGGGCAGCCGCGTCGAATTGTTCGAGAAGGCAGCCAAGAGCGCGGTCGATGTGATCTTCCTCGATCTCGAGGACGCGGTGGCGCCGGATGCCAAGCCGCAGGCGCGCAAGAACATCATCCAGGCGCTGAACGACATCGACTGGAACGGCAAGACCGTGTCGGTGCGCATCAATGGTCTGGACACGCATTACGCCTATCGCGATCTGGTTGACGTGCTGGAAGGCGCGCCGGACAAGCTCGATCTCGTCATGATTCCGAAAGTCGGCACCGCGGCGGACGTCTATGCCGTCGACATGCTGATCACCCAGATCGAAACCGCGACCAAGGCAAAGAAGCGTATCGGGCTCGAGATGATCATCGAGTCGGCGCTCGGCATGGCCAATATCGATGCCATCGCCGGCGCCTCGAAACGCAACGAATCGCTGCATTTCGGCGTTGCCGATTATGCTGCCTCGATCAAGGCCAAGACGGTCGATATCGGCGGTCCGCATCCCGATTACGGCGTGCTGACTGCCAAGGACGATTCGGGCAAGCGCGATTATTTCTGGGCGGATCCCTGGCACTATGCCATTTCGCGCCTGGTGGTGGCCGCGCGCAGCAATGGCTTGCGCGCCGTCGACGGACCGTTCGGCGATTTCTCCGATGCCGACGGCTTCCGTGCCCAGGCCAATCGTGCATTGGTGCTGGGTTGCGAAGGCAAATGGGCCATCCATCCTTCGCAAGTGGGGTTGGCGAACGACGTATTCGGCTTGAAGGAAGAGGAAGTGAAGAAGGCGCGCCGCATCATCGAGGCGATGGCGCAGGCGCAGAAGGAAGGCAAGGGCGCGGTGGCGCTGGACGGCAAGCTTATCGACAATGCCTCGATCAAGCAGGCGCAGGTGCTGGTGCAGATGGCCGAGCGCGCCGGCCTCAAGGCGTGACGCAGTGCAGAAACGTTCGTTGATACTGGGATGAAAACCGACTGGCGCGGGCGGACGGCGATGCGTAGGCTGGTCGGCCAACGCGTCCCCTAAACCGCCGCCGGCTTGAGGCCGCGGCTTGCGAGCCGATCGGGCGATGGCAGAAGAACAGGACCGTGAATCGATGACCGCCTTTCTCGACTTCGAACAGCCGATCGCTGAACTCGAAGGCAAGATCCTCGAACTGCGCCACATGTCCGAAGGCAAGGACGTCAATATTGCCGAGGAAGTCTCGCGCCTCGAGGTCAAGGTCGAGAAGCTGCTCAAGCAGACTTACGGCAAGCTCAGCGCCTGGCAGAAGGTGCAGGTGGCGCGCCATCCCAATCGGCCGCATTGCCTCGACTATATCGGCAAGCTGATCGCCGAGTTCACGCCGCTGGCGGGCGATCGCGGCTTCGCCGAGGACGCGGCCATCGTCGGCGGGCTGGGCCGCTTCCGCGGCACCTCGGTGATGGTGATCGGCCAGGAGAAGGGCCACGACACCGAAACCCGCATCAAGCACAATTTCGGCATGGCCAAGCCCGAAGGCTATCGCAAGGCGCAGCGCCTGATGCATCTGGCCGACCGCTTCAATCTTCCCGTCATCACGCTGGTCGACACCGCCGGCGCCTATCCCGGCGTCGGCGCCGAAGAGCGCGGCCAGGCCGAAGCCATCGCGCGCTCGATCGACACTTGTCTTGGTCTGCACGTGCCGCTGATCTCGGTGATCATCGGCGAAGGCGGGTCGGGAGGCGCCGTGGCGCTGGCGGCAGCCAATCGCGTGCTGATGCTGGAGCACTCGGTCTATTCGGTGATCTCGCCGGAGGGCTGCGCCTCGATCCTGTGGCGCTCTCCGGAACAATCGAAGGAAGCGGCCGAAGCGCTGAAGCTGACGGCCGACGATCTGCTGGAACTGGGCGTTATCGACACGATCGTGCCCGAGCCGCTGGGCGGGGCGCATCGCGACACCGCCGTCGCGGTATCGGCCGTCGGCGACGCGATCGAGAAGGAGCTGGCGGCATTGCGGCCGCTGGCCGGCGAGGAGCTGCGCCGCACCAGGCGCGAGAAATTCCTCGCCATGGGCCAGGTCGGACTGGCCTGAGGCGCGACACTCTAGGTGCTGAAGCTTTCCGTTCTCGACCAGTCGCCGATCCGCAAGGGCGGCACGCCGGCGCAGGCCATCGCCGAGACGCTGGAACTGGCGCAGCTCGCCGACCGGCTGGGCTATCTGCGCTACTGGGTGGCCGAGCATCACAGCTCGGACGCGCTGGCGGGCGCGGCGCCGGAAATCCTGATCGGCAAGATCGCCAGCATCACGCAGAATTTGCGCGTCGGGTCGGGTGGCGTGATGCTGAGCCATTACGCCTCGCTGAAAGTCGCGGAAACGTTTCGGACGCTCGAAACGCTCTATCCTGGCCGCATCGATCTCGGCATCGGCCGGGCGCCGGGCAGCGACCAGCGCACCTCGCGCGCTTTGCAGGCGGGACCGGAAGCCCACGGCATCGAGTACTACCCCTATCAGGTGCGCGATCTGCTGGCGTTTTTGCACGATGCGGTGCCGGGCGATCATCAATTCGCCGGCATCGTTGCCAATCCGCAAGCCGCCACTGCTCCCGATATCTGGATCCTGGGCTCATCGGACCAGAGCGCGGCCTATGCGGCGCATTTCGGCCTGCCGTTCTCCTTCGCCCATTTCATCAGCCCGCAGGGCGGGCCGTCGGTGGTCGAGGCCTATCGCACGCATTTCAAGGCGTCGGCGCTGTATGACCAGCCGCTGGCCAATGTCGGCATCGCCGTGCTGTGCGCCGATACCGACCAGAAGGCGGAGGAGCTGGCGGCCAGCCGCGATCTTTGGGTGCTGCGGCTGTTGACCACGGGCAATGCCGGTCAGATCCCGCCGCCCGAGGAAGCCAAGGCGATGAAATATTCCGACGAGCAGCGCGCCTGGCTGCGCCGCATCCGCGCCCGCACCGTGGTCGGCACGCCAGACAAGGTGCGCGCCGGGCTGCTGGAGAAGGCCAAAGAATATGGTGTCGATGAATTCGTTTGCGTCACGATTTGCTACGACCACAAGGATCGGTTGCGCTCGTACGAATTGCTGGCGCAGGCGTTCGAACTGCAAGCGCGGGCCGCCTAGACCGGCGCGGCCGGCTGCGGCATGCTTCGGGCAAGGATCGAAACAGGTCCGGCCGGAGGATCCATGAACCGCCTGCCCCTGCGGCCTATCACCGAGGCCGAGAAGCGCGATTACGAGCGCGACGGCGTTATCAATCTTGCCGGCATGTTCGATGCCGAGTGGGTCGAGCGCCTGCGCGCCGCCATCCAGCGCGACATGGACGATCCCGGGCCAATGGCGACCAATTTCAATGCGGAAGGCACGCCGGGCCGCTTCTTCGGCGACATGTTCATGTGGACGCGCGATCCAGACTTTCGCGCCGTGTTCGTCGAATCGGCCGGGCCGGCCATCGCCGCGCAGATGATGGGCGCGACCAAGGTCAACGTCTTCTACGACCAGCTTTTCGCGAAGGAGCCGGGCACGGCCAAGCCGACGCCGTGGCATCAGGACCAACCCTATTGGGCGGTGAAGGGCTGGCAGGTCACGACCTTGTGGATCGCGCTCGATACCATCGACAAGGACAATGGCGCGGTCGAGTTCGTCGCCGGCTCGCATAAATGGGACCGCTGGTTCCGCCCCGTCGCCTTCAAGGAAGGCAACCACAACGATGCGCGCTATCAGAAATCATCTTATGAGCTGGTTCCTGACATCGAGAGCGAGCGGGCTAAATACGACATCAAATGGTTCCGCCAGGAGCCGGGCGACTGCCTGGTGTTCCACTCCATGATCATGCATGGCGCGCCGGGCAATGCGACCATGAGCCGGCGCCGGCGCGGGCTGGCGCTGCGCTATACCGGCGACGACGTGGTGTATGACCCGCGCGAGGGCACGTTCCAGATGGTACGCGAGCCGGAAATTCCGGCGGGTGCGGCGATGGACTGCGAGCTGTTTCCGAAAGTTTGGCCGCGCGCCTAGCGCAGTTTGCGCCACATGAAGATCCGGCGCGCCAGATCGTGGCCGAATTTGGCTTCTTGCGCGCGCGCCGCCTTGATCTCGCTGTTCCATTCGTTCTCGGGCATTTCGACAAAACCGTGGCGTTCATAAAACGGCTGGTTCCACGCCACATCGCGATAGGTCGACAGCAGGATGGCGCGCGCGCCGTTGCCGCGCGCCCATTCGACGGCGGCGGCGATCAGCGCGCCGCCGATGCCCTTGCGGCCATGCTCGGGCAGCACGGAAAGCTGGTCGATATAGGCATAGCCGTCGATCTCGCCGGCCAGCAGGAAGCCGATCGGCCGGTCCGCCTCGTCCGCCGCCACCCACAGCGGGCCGGCCGCCAGCTTCTCATGCGAAGCGGTTGGCATGTCGAGCACAATGCCGAGTCCGACGGCGGCATAACGCTCGTCCGCGATTTGTTCGATCTCGTTGAGGCGGACGTATTCGTCGGGGCGGGCTTGGCGCAAGCGGGTCATGGCAGGCTGAGCATGCCAGCAAAATCCATCGTCTGGAACCGGGGCCCGTGCCAACATGGCGGCGCTGAAAAGGAACCGTCTTGGACCTGGCCTATAAATCCGCGCTCGAACTGCAGGCGCTCTATCGCGGCGGGAAGCTGTCGCCAGTGGAGGCGACCAAGGCCGCGCTGGCGCGCATCGATCAGGTCAACCCAAGGCTCAACGCCTTCATGGTGGTGGATGCCGAGCGGGCGCTGCTGGCAGCACAGCGCTCGGAGCGGCGCTGGCGCATGCATGAGCCACTGTCGCCGCTCGACGGCCAGCCGGTGACGATCAAGGACACGCTCAATCTGCAGGGCTATCCGACCCGGTCAGGCTCGCGCACCACGCCTGAGACGCCGGTGCTGGAGGACAGTCCGGAAGCGGCGCGGCTGAAGGAGGCGGGCGCCATCATCCTCGGCAAGACCACGACGCCGGAATTCGGCTGGAAGGGCATGACCGACGGGCCGCTGTTTGGCGTCACGCGCAACCCATGGAACCTGGAACGCACGCCGGGCGGCTCGTCAGGCGGTGCCGCTGCGGCGCTGGCGGCGGGCATCGGCACGTTAGCGGTCGGCACCGATGGCGGCGGCTCGATCCGCATTCCCGCCAGCTATTGCGGGTTGTTCGGTATCAAGCCGACCTTTGGCCGCGTACCGCACGCGCCGCATGTCGGCCCGTTCTCGACGCTGGTGTGTTCGGGTCCGCTGGCGCGCAAGGTTGCCGATGCGGCGGCGATGCTGGACGAGCTGGCGCGGCCGGATGCGCGCGACTGGTTTGCGCTGCCTTATGACGAGGAGAGCTTCGGGCGCGATCTCGGCAAGGGCGTCAAGGATCTGCGCATAGCCTTCAGTCCCAATTTCGGCGAGGCCAAGGTCGATGCCGATGTGCTGGCATTGGCCGGCGCCGCGGCGCGGCAATTCGAGGCGCTGGGCGCGAAGGTGGAACAGGTGGGCAGCATCGTGCCGGCGCTGCGCCCCGGCTTTGAAAAATACTGGCTGGCGGGGTTCGGTTATACGCTGGCGCAGATTGCGCCGGAGCGGCATGCGCTGCTCGATCCGCATTTCCTGCCGCTGGCGCAGCGCGGCGTGTCAGTGAGCAAGGAAGAGTATTTCGCCGGCCACATGGCGCGGGTCGACCTGGGCACGCGGCTGGAGCGCTTTTTCGCCGACTGGGATCTGCTGCTGATGCCGACCATGCCGGTGCCGCCGCCGCTGGCCTCGACCGCCTATCACGTGCAGGGCAACGATCGCTGGGAACATGCCACGCCCTTCACCGTACCGTTCAATTATACCGGCCAGCCGGGTGCCTCGATTCCTTGCGGCATCGGCAAGGATGGATTGCCGGTGGGTTTGCAGATCGTGGGGCCGCGTTTTTCCGAGCGGTTGATCTTGCAGGCGGCTGCGGCTTACGAAGCGGCCAGTCCGATGAGCTGGCCGCAGGCGGCCATTGAGCGCAATCTCGGGCGCTAGCTCTTCTCCACGCGACAGAGGCGGAAGGCCCAGGGCACCAGATTGGCTTTCACCGGCTGGCAGTCGGCGGTGAGGCGTAGATCGAAGCGCTCCAACACACGTGGCGTCCGCACATCGTCCTGCGGGCCGAACAGGGCCAGCAGCGGGCCGTCATGCTCGATCAGCATCTTGCGCACGATCGGCTCGTAGCCCTTGTCGGGCGTCTGGTAGAGATAGGGCCAGTCGCTGACATGCACGAAGCGGACAGCGCGCGGGAACTCGGGGATCATGAAAGCCGTCGGCCGGTCGCCGGGCAGCAGCACGATGGTCTTGTCCGGCCGCGCCAGTTTGGGCGGCGCATCGAGCTGCACG